>DASYGM010000077.1:0-15264 GCA_035999715.1 Micrococcaceae bacterium
TTGAGCTGCGCCATCAGGCCCAGCTGGTGCAGATCCGGGCTGGAGACCGGCAGCGGCCGGGCGCCGCGGCCGTCGATTTCGCAGGGGAGTTCGACGACGGCGTCCTGCGGCAGGGCGCGGACGGCGCCCCGGTTGCGCACATTGAGGATCAGCTGCACCGGGGCGTCGGTGAGCAGCGCATGCATGGCGGCGAGCGCCACCTGTTCGTAGCCACCGCCGGCCAGGTCCGTTTCATCGCGCTCCTCGCCTGCAGGCCGGGCTTCGGCCAGGTACCCTTCCTCGCGGGACCGGCGGGCGGCCTCCCACAGGCCGAAGGCGCCTGCTCCGGCGGCGGCCAGCTGCGGGTAGAGCCGGGCCTGCTGGCGGTCAATGGATTCGCCGCGGGCCTGCTCGGCGGCCCGGATCCCGGCCAGGGCCTCGACGCGTCCGTAGTAGTAGAACAGGTACTCGTTGGGGATGGCGCCCAGCAGCGCCAGCAGCTCCGGACCAAAGAGCCTGCCCTCCTCGAACGTGCCCAGCGCCGCGGGGGAGGCGAGCAGCTCCGGAAGGTAATCGACGCCGTCGTGCCAGAGCCCGCGCAGCCAGCCCAGGTGGTTCAGGCCGGCATAGTCCACGCCCTCCAGCGACCCGGCCGTCAGCGGGAACCCGGCAGCGCGGGCGGCGCGGCGGACCAGGCCGATGGGCGAGTCGCAGATTCCGATCACCCGGTCGCCGAGGATCGGCTGCAGCGCCTCCGTGACCATGCCGGCCGGATTGGTGAAGTTGATCAGCCAGGCATCCGGGCAGAGGTGGCGCATCAGTTCCGCCAGCTCCAGCATCTGCGGGATGGACCGCAGCGCGTAGGAAATCCCACCCGCGCCGGTGGTTTCCTGCCCCAGCACCCCCAGATCCAGGGCTACCTTTTCATCCAGCACACGTCCCGCCGTCGAACCTTCCCGGACCGCGGCGAAGACCATGTCGGCGCCCGCCAGCGCCGGCTCCGGTTCGGTGAAGACCTCCAGCCGGGGAGGGTGGGTGATGCCCGGCATGGACCGCAGCACGGCCTCGATGCCGGCCAGGCGCAGGCGGTCCGGATCGTACAGCGCCAGGTCGGTGACGAGCCCGGCGTAGGGGGCGGTGGCCAGGGCGCGGTAGACCAGCGGGACGCGGAACCCGCCGCCGCCCAGCAGTGCTAACCGCATGGGATGACTGGGGAGGAAAGAATCAACGATGCTGTCCACATACAAGTATTGTGCCGTACAGTAGTCTGCCGTACATGGGCACGAGCCAGACTCACGCACACCGCTTCGACCCGCTGGCCAGCCAACGCGGTCCGCAATCGCCGCAGTTTGACCTGATCCTGACCGGGTCGGTGTTCCTGGACATCATTTTCACCGGACTGGCGGAGCTCCCGCGGCCCGGCACCGAGGTCTGGTCGGAGGGGATGGGATCCTGCCCCGGCGGGGTGGCAAACCAGGCCATCGCGGCCAGCCGACTGGGCCTGGATACGACGCTGGCCGCGGCATTTGGCGACGACGGCTACGGCGACTTCAACTGGGAGATCCTGGCCGGGCAGGAGCACGTCGACCTCTCGCTCTCGCAGCGTTTCCGCGGCTGGCACTCGCCGGTGACCATTTCGCTGTCCGTGCACCAGGACAGGTCCATGGTCACGCACGGCCACCCCTCCCCGCGCAGCGCCTCGGAGCTGATCGGCGACCCGCCACCGTCGGCGCGTGCCGCCATCGTCGGTGTGGAGGAGGAGCTGGAGCCCTGGGCGTTGTGCGCCCGACGCAACGGCACGCTGCTGTTCGGCGACGTCGGCTGGGACCCCACGGAGCGCTGGCCGCATGCCACGCTGGCCAACCTGGAGAACTTCGACGCCTTCCTGCCGAACGCCGCCGAGGCCATGGCCTTCACCCGCACCGAGGATCCCTGGGCGGCGCTTTATGCGCTCGCGGACCGGGTGCCGGTGGCCGTGGTGACCGTGGGGGCGCAGGGGGCCGTGGCGGTGGATTCGCTGACGGGGGAGGAGGAGTGGGTTCCGGCGCTGCCCGTCAACGCCTACGACCCCACCGGCGCCGGGGACTGTTTCAGTGCCGCCTTCGTGGTCGGTTGCCTGGCGGGCTGGAAACTGGCCGACCGGCTCAGCTTCGCCAACCTGTGCGCCTCGCTGTCCGTCCAGGAGGTGGGCGGGTCGCTTGCCGCCCCGGGCTGGGGCGACATCGCGGACTGGTGGCACCGGATGAATGCGAGCCGGGACGGGGTGCGCAAACAGTGGCTGCGACGGTATTCCTTCCTGGAGGACGTCATCTCCGATGTGCCGCTGGAGGCGGTTCGCCGGGCCACCGCCACCATCGCGCACCAGTCGGACGCCTGAGGCCTGAGGCGGGAAACGCTGGAGGGGAGCGTCTAAAATGGGACGGTGAATCCACACGAACAGCCATTCCTGCCCGAACGCCAAGCCCTGATCGATCTGCAGGCCGTCAGGGAGAACGTCCGCCAGCTGCTCGGGGTGGCCTCGCCGGCCAAGCTCATGGCGGTGGTGAAGGCGGACGGCTACGGCCACGGCATGGTTCCGGTGGCCCGGGCCGCGCTGCAGGCCGGCGCCGCCTGGCTGGGCGTAGCGCACATTTCGGAGGCCCTCCAGCTGCGCGAAGCGGGCATCGAGGCCCCGATCCTGGCCTGGCTGCATACCCCGTCCAGCGACTTCAGTGCGGCGCTCGCGGCCGGCATCGACGTCGCCGCCTCCGGCTGGGAGCTGGACTACATTGTGGCGGCGGCCCGCGAGCAGCAGCGCCCGGCCCGCGTGCACCTGAAGATCGACACGGGTCTGGGGCGTAACGGCAGCACCGCAGCCCTCTGGGATTCGCTGGTCGGGGAGGCCATGGAACACCAGGACCAGGGGCTGCTGCGCGTGGTGGGCATCTTCTCCCACCTGGCGGTGGCGGACGAGCCGCGCCGGCCGGAGACCGATGAGCAGCTGGAGCGGTTCCGCGAGGCGGTTGCCGTGGCGGAGGACGCCGGTGCGGACCTGGAGGTGCGGCATTTGGCCAACACCCCGGCGTTGCTGTCCCGGCCGGATACCCACTTTGACCTGGTCCGTGCCGGCATCGGCATCTACGGGCTCTCCCCGTTCAGCGGCACCAGCTCCTTGGAACTGGGCCTGAAGCCGGCCATGACCCTGCGCACGCGGGTGGCGCAGTGCAAGGACGTTCCGGACGGCCAGGGCGTTTCGTACGGATTCAACTACCGCACGCACGGTGCCAGCACCCTGGCCCTGGTCCCGCTGGGCTACGCGGACGGGGTGCCGCGGGTGGCCACCGGTGGCCCGGTCCGGATCAACGGCAGGACCTACCCCGTGGTGGGCCGCATCGCGATGGACCAGATGGTGGTGGACCTGGGCCAGGACGCGTCGGTGACCGGCGGCACATCGGTGCTGGGTGCGGAGGCGGTTCTGTTCGGCAGGGGCGACGACGGCGGGCCGACGGCGGACGATTGGGCGGACGCCGCCGGCACCATCAATTATGAAATTGTCACGCGGATAGGCCCACGGGTGCCCCGGGCGTACCTGAACGAGGCCCCGCCGCAGGCTCCGGAAGGGGTGCAGCCGTGAACGTCGACGGCCCCGCCGCCGGCGGCGGTTCCGGTCAGGTCCGCAGCTGGTGCTTCCGGCTGCCGACAGCGGCCGCGACCCAGGTGCTGGCCGAGCGGCTGGGCCGGCTGCTGGGCGCCGGGGACCTGCTGGTCCTGGACGGCGAGCTGGGCGCCGGCAAGACCACCTTCACGCAGGGTCTGGGCCGCGGCATGGGCGTGCGGGCGGGCATCATTTCCCCCACCTTTGTGCTGGTGCGGATCCACCCGAACCTGGCCGACGGGCCGAACCCTGGTGGCCCGGACCTGGTCCATGTGGACGCGTACCGGCTGGGTTCCGCGGCCGAGGTGGATGACATCGACCTGGAGAACACTATGGATTCCGCTGTGACCGTGGTGGAGTGGGGCAGCGGCCGGGTGGAGCACCTGGCCGAAAGCCGGCTGGAAGTCGAGCTGGAACGGGCCATCGGGACCGCGGCGGAGCCCGCGGGCAGCACTTCAACGGATCCTGCCGGCGCTGCGGAAGACTGGTTCGGCCAGGGCCTGCCCGACGCCGACTCGTTTGATGTCGGCGACGAGCCCCGGGTGCTGCGGATCAGGGCACTGGGACCGCGGTGGCAGGATGTGGACCTTTCCGTGCTGGCCGAAACCGTGGAATAGGCTGGAACCGTGCGAATCCTCTCCATCGACACCTCGGCCATTGCCAGTGCCGCCCTGATTTCCGTCGTTGATGGGAAGGCGGAAGTGCTGGCCAGCTTCGCAACGGAGGACACCCGCAGCCACGCGGAGGTCCTGGCTCCGGGAGTCGATTCCCTTTTTAACGATCCGGTTGCCGAAGGGCCACTGCTGGACGCCATCGTGGTCGGCGTCGGACCCGGTCCCTTTACCGGATTGCGCTCGGGAATCGCGATGGCCCGGACGCTCAGTTTCGCCTGGAACGTGCCGCTGCACGGGATGATGAGCCTGGATGCGCTCGCCTGGGACGTGCTCGGCGCCGGCTATCAGGACGCGGAGACCAAGGCCGGGGTCCCGCATCCTGACCGGGACTTCGTCATCGCCACCGACGCGCGGCGTAAGGAAGTCTACTGGGCCCGCTATTCAGGCGAAGGGGCACTGCTGGACGGACCGCACGTCGGCCCTGCCACCGACGTTCCTGCGCTGCCTGTCTACGGCATGGGCGCCGGGCTGTATGCGGAGACCTTGGAGGCGCAGGGCTCCCGGGTGGACTCCGGTTTTGCCCAGGCCCAGCCAACTGCGGCCTCGCTGGGACTCAGTGCCGCCGTCGTCCTCCACCGGGCAGGATTCCCCGGACCCGGACACGCGAAAGACCACCAGTTGCGCGACAGCACACCGCTCTACCTGCGCGAATCTGACGCGCAGGTCCCCGGACCCCGGAAGCGGGCGCTGTGAAGGACTTCCTGCGGGACATGACCGCCGCGGACGTCGATGCCGTATGTGCGCTGGAGCGGGAGCTGTTCCCGGTGGATTACTGGCCGCGGCACATGTTCGTGGACGAGCTGTCCCGGCCGCAGACCCGCCGCTACATTGTGGTGGAGCTGGACGGGCGGATCGTCGGTTACGCCGGGCTGATGTGCGTCCAGCCGATCGCCGACGTGCAGACCATTGCCGTGGTGCCCGAGTGCGAAGGGAAGGGGCTGGGCAGCGCGATGCTGACCGAGCTGATAGCCGAGGCCGGACGGCGCGGCGCTGCGGACGTGCTGCTGGAGGTGCGGGCGGACAATCCGCGGGCGCAGCAGCTCTACCTGCGCTTCGGATTTGAACAGATCCACATCCGGCCGCGTTATTACCGGGACGGGACGGACGCGCAGATCATGAAGCTGTCGCTGGCTGAGCTGAAGGGGGACGCCCTGAAGGGAGCTGCACTGAAGGGAGACGCCCTGAAGGAAGACGGGCGAAACGCATGAACACCTCCAACCCGCTGATCCTGGGCATCGAATCCTCCTGCGACGAGACCGGCGTCGGAGTGGTCCGCGGCACCGAGCTGCTCACCAACACGGTTTCCTCGTCGATGGCCGAGCACGTGCGCTTTGGCGGCGTGATCCCCGAGATAGCCTCCCGGGCGCACCTGGATGCGATCGTTCCCACGCTGCAGCAGGCCCTGGCCGAGGCCGGGATTTCGCTGGACGAGGTGGACGCTATTGCGGTGACCAGCGGGCCGGGCCTGGCCGGGGCGCTGATGGTGGGCGTCTGCGCGGCCAAGGCGCTGGCCGTGGCCACCGGGAAGCCGCTCTACGCGATCAACCACCTGGTGGCGCACGTGGGGGTCGGTCTGCTGGATGAGTCTGTAGCGCGGGCCCTGACCGGCGACGACGGCGCGGGTCCCGGCGGCGGAAGGGTGGCCCGCGGCGCTGCGGGGGAGAGCGCGGCTGTCGCCGTGCTTCCGGAAAACCTGGGCGCGCTGCTGGTCTCCGGCGGCCATACCGAGATCCTGCGCGTCGGCGGCATTGCCGATGATGTGGAACTGCTTGGCGCCACCATCGACGACGCGGCCGGCGAGGCCTTCGACAAGGTCGCCCGCCTGCTGGGCCTTTCCTACCCGGGCGGCCCTGCCATCGACGCCCTGGCGAAGACCGGCAACCCGCGCGCCATCCGGTTCCCGCGCGGACTTACCGCGGCCAAGTACATGGGCAGCCCGGAGGAGCCGGGACCGCACCGCTACGACTTCTCCTTTTCCGGGCTGAAGACCGCGGTGGCACGCTGCGTGGAGGGCTACGAAGCCGCCGGGACAGAGGTCCCGGTGGCGGACATCGCCGCAAGTTTCCAGGAAGCGGTGCTGGACGTGATCACCGGCAAAGCCATCCTGGCCTGCCGGGAACGCGGCATCACCACCCTGCTGCTGGGCGGGGGCGTCGCCGCCAACTCACGATTGCGCTCGCTGCTGGCGGAGCGGACCGCGGCTGCGGGCATCCGGCTGCTGGTACCGAGGCCCTCCTTGTGCACGGACAACGGCGCCATGGTCGCGGCCCTCGGCGCCCAGCTGGTCATGGGGGGAATCGCACCCAGCGGCATCACCTTCGCGCCCGACTCCTCCATGCCGGTGACCAGCATCTGCCTCTAACTTTCGCCGGCCGGTTTTGCGCCGCCGGTCGCCCCTGTGCGTGCGCTCCGTGGTGGCCCTAGGATCTGGACCTCCGGGCCCTTCGTGCCGGGTTTGGGCTCAACGCACCGCGCGTCCCAACTGATGCCGCAATGAATCCTCAAGATCGGGATACCGGAAGTGGTGGCCTGACTCCTGAAGCCTGGCGGGGATCACGTTCTGGTCGGCTTCAGCGAGTTCGCGCGAGCCTTCCTTGCCCAGAATCAGATTCGGACCGAGGCTGGGCACAGGCACCAGGGCCGGCCGGTTCAGGACATGACCCAGGGTGCGCACGTAGTCCGCGTTGCGGACCGGCGCGGGGGCCACGGCGTTAATGGGTCCGGCGAGGACCGGGTCGAAGAGGGCACGGTTGTACACATCGATGAGGTCGTCGAGGTCGATCCAGGAAAGCCACTGCCGGCCCGTGGAGATCCGGCCACCCAATCCGAGCGAGAAAAGCGGCCGGAAGAGACGCAGCGTGCCACCGCGTGGTGATTGGACAATGCCGGTGCGGATGTTGCTGACACGGATGCCCGCGTCGATGGCCGGGCGCGTTGCCGCTTCCCACTGCACCACGGCCTCCGCAAGGAATCCCTCGCCGGGCTGGCTGGTTTCGGTCAGTATTTGATTTCCACGGTCGGCACCGTAGTAACCGATGGCGGAGGCGGCTACCATGACGCGCGGGCCTGAGGGTGTTGTTCCGGCGAGACGCGAGAGAAGCCTGGTTGGCTCGACGCGGCTGTCTCGGATGGCCCGCTTGTGGGCCGGGGTGAAGCGCCCCGCAATAGACTCTCCAGCGAGATGCACAAGCGCGTCGATCCCCTCCAGCAGGGCCGGATCCGGCCGCAGCGGATCCCAATGGCGGTCGTCGGGCCCCTTCGGTTGCCCTCTCACCAGCCGTACCACGCGATGGCCGCCGCTGGTGAGGAAGGCACAGAGCGCAGAGCCCACCAGACCTGAAGATCCGGTCACTGCAATCGTGAGCGGCTGGGCTCCTACACCGGCTGCCCATCGATGGGCTGCGAGGTCGTCGGCCAGCTGGCGGTGACGGTACACGAATATCGGCCGCAGGAAACGCGCACCCAGAGGTGTCTCCACCCGGTCGATGACACGGGTGCTCGAGCCTGCGTAGGCAGCGAATTCATGAGTGTGCCGCCAACGCAGCAGCCCGCGAAGGGGAACGGAGGGCAGCCACGGTGGTGACAACCGGGAGAACGCCCCCGGTCTGGCATGCCAGGCAAAAACGTCTTCGACCGGAGCTTCAACAATGCTGGTATACGTGAACCCCATGTCGTGACCCTACCTGTCGATTGCTAACCTTGTCCCTCGTGAGGCTTTGGTCGGTGCATCCGAAATATTTTGATCGACAGGCGCTGACGGCGTGCTGGCGTGAAGGCTTGTTAGCCCAGGCGGTGCTGGGTAATCCGACCGGTGGCTATGGCAGGCATCCGCAGCTGGAACGCTTCCGCAGCAGCCCGTCACCGTCAAGCGCGGTCTCCGTCTTCCTGGGCGGCATTGCGGACGAGGCCGATGCGCGCGGGTACTCCTTCAACCGCGGCAAGATTCTCCCAGCGGAAGGCCAAGTCGACCTGATCCCAGTGACGACGGCCCAGCTGGCGTATGAGTGGGGGCACCTGCGGGCAAAGCTCGAACGGCGCAGCCCGGCCGTCGCAGCGTTGTGGGAGGGGACTGAATTGGTGGCGCCGCACCCGCTGTTCACCGTGATCGAGGGCCCGATAGCCTCATGGGAGCGGCCTCGCGGTTGACACCGCCCTCCTACTGTTTCTCTAGGGGCGGTCGGGCCCCTCGCGGAGACGGCGGACCAGGTCGTCGACGACGGCGTGCAGGTCCCCGCCGTTGGCCGCGGCCACCCGGCGCTGCTGCTGGTAGCCCGCGCCGCGGCGGATGATGTCCTCCACATTGGCAAGCTCGTCGGAGCAGCGCAACCGCTTGGCCACCGGCTCCAACCGGTTCAGCGTCTCGATGACGTGCTCGGTGACCAGCTGTTCCTTGCCGGTGGCGTCGAGGATGATGACGGCCTCCAGCCCGTAGCGGGCGGCGCGCCATTTGTTCTCCTGCACATGCCAGGGCGGCATCGTCGGGATGGTGCCGCCGTCGTCGAGCGTTGCCGAGAAGTCATCCACCAGGCACTGCGTCAGGGCCGCGATGGCACCTACCTCCTCCAGCGTGGAGAGCCCGTCGCAGACGCGCATTTCGATGGTGCCCAGCGCCGGCACAGGCCGGATGTCCCAGCGGATCTCGTTGATCGCATCGATCACGCCGGTGGTGAACATGTCCTGCACGTAGGCCTCATAACCTGCCCAGTCGGCGAACTGGAACGGAAGTCCCGCCGTCGGCAGCTGCTGGAACATCAGCGCCCGCTGCGAGGCGTAGCCGGTGTCCTCGCCATTCCAGAAAGGCGAGGACGCGGAGAGCGCCTGGAAGTGCGGGACGAAATTGACCAGGCCGTCCAGCACTGGCATCGCCTTGCCGACGTGGTCCAGGCCGACGTGGATATGCACCCCGTAGATCACCATCTGGCTGCCCCACCACTGGGTACGGTCAATCAGCTTGGCGTAGCGTTCTTTGTCCGTGATCGCCTGCTGGCGGCTGTGGCTGAACGGATGGGTGCCCGCGCAGAGCAGCTCGACGCCGAGCGGATCCGCGGCTTCCCGGACGGTAGCCATGTTCCGGGCCAGGTCCGCCTTGCCCTCGGCGACGGTGTGGCACACGCCGGTAACCAGTTCGATGGTGTTCAGCAGCAGTTCCTGCTTGATGTGCGGATGTTCCTCATCTTCCCGCAGTTCCGGATGCGCATTCTTAACCACCGAGAGCACCTTGTCCGCCACCGGGACCAGCTCCCCGCTGGCCGCGTCGACCAGTGCCAGCTCCCATTCCAGGCCGAGCGTGGAACGCTCCGACCTGGCGAAATCTATCTTCATGCGCGCTCTTCACACTCCTCCGGCCCCACGTTGATGCGGTGGATCCGCTGCAGGAATACTGGCCCAATTCTAGTGCAGGGAGAAGGCGGGGCGGGCAGAATGGGAGCGTGCCTATCCTGAACAAAGACATGACCCTGTGCATCTCCCTTGCTGCGCGGCCCAGCAACATCGGCACGCGCTTCCACAACTACCTCTACGAGGCGCTGGGCCTGAACTACATCTACAAGGCCTTCGCCCCGACGGATATCACCGCCGCAGTGGCTGGTATCCGGGGTCTGCCGATCCGCGGCGCCGCGGTGTCCATGCCCTACAAGGAGGCCGTGATCCCGCTGGTGGACCGGCTGGATCCCTCCGCCAGGGCCATCGATTCGGTCAATACCATCGTCAACGACGATGGCATCCTGACGGCGTACAACACGGATTACCTCGCGGTTGCCCGGCTGCTGCGGGACCACGCCGTCCCCGCCACCCATTCGGTGCTCCTGCGCGGGTCCGGCGGGATGGCTAAGGCCGTTGCCGCGGCACTGCGGGATGCCGGCTTCCGCGAGGTGTCTATCGTGGCCCGCAATGAGGAGACCGGACGGGCGCTGGCTGGCCTCTACGGCTTCGGCTGGCAGCCCGAGGCCGGCGCCAGCACAGCGGACCTGCTCATCAATGTCACGCCGCTGGGGATGGCTGGCGCGGACGCATCGGTGCAGTCCTTCGACGACGCCACCGTCGCTGCCGCGCAGGTGGTGTTCGACGTGGTCGCCCTTCCGGCCGAGACGCCGCTGATCAAGGCGGCCCGGGCCGCCGGCAAGCCCGTCATCACCGGCGCCGAGGTGATCGCGATCCAGGCCGAGGAGCAGTTTGTGCTCTATACGGGGGTGCGCCCCACGCCGGAGCAGGTCCGGGCGGCGTCGGAGTTCTCCCGCGCGTAGGCGTCTGGCGTGCCTGCCTGCCTAAAGCGCCAGCGGCAGCTCCGGGTGGCTGATGGGTTCGACGACGACGGCGATACGGTCTTCGCCGATCCGGGTCAGTACCAGCGTCGCTGAGTTGGGACCCTTGCCCGAGCCGGTCAGCAGCTGTTTGCGCAGGTCCTCGGGGGTGACGGCAGTGCCGCGTTTCTTGATGTCCAGGACGCCGATGCGGTTCTGCCTGACCCAGGTTTTCAGGGCCTTCACGTTGTACGGGCGCACCTGCTTGATCCGGTAGGCGCGGGCAAATGGGGTGTCCACCAAAGTGGCGGAGCAGATGTAGGCGATGTGTGCATCGAGCAGGTGCCCGCCCAGACTCCGGGCCAGGTCGGCCACCAGCCCGGCGCGGATCACGGCGCCGTCCGGTTCGTAGAGGTAGCCCTCGACCGGTCCGATCTCCACGTCCTGGCCGCCCGGGTCGTATGGTACGGGGCTGGTCAGTTCAGCGCTGCCGCGCGGCCCGATCACCAGGGCGGCGCGCCGGACGCCTTCGCGGGCCAAGGCATTGAACCAGAGCGCGGCCTCCACCACGTCACCGTCGACCGAGACCCACTGCGCTTCGCAGGTTTCCGGCAACGACTCGTGCGGGATGCCCGGACCCATCTTCACGCCCACGGCCAGCCCCCGGGAGGCCAGGGATTCGGCGAACGACAAAGGCGGGGAGAAGGCCTCCGGATCGAAGAGCCGGGTGGTGCCGGACGTCGTCGTCGTGCGGCGCGCCGGATCCAGCCAAACGCCGTCGATCCCGGACAGGTCCACCTGGGTGGCGTCCGCCTGGATAACTTTGGCGGACGGGAACGGCATCAGGTTCATGGTGGCGCAGGCGGCCGTGGTCTCATCCAGTTCCACCGCCGTGACTGCGACGTCCATGCTGGCCAGGGCCAGCGAATCCGCGCCGATCCCGCAGCCCAGATCCGCCACGCGCCTGATGCCGGCCGCGGCGAAGCGCTGCGCATGCTGGGCGGCCACGTTGAGTCTGGTGGCTTGCTCCAGACCCGCCTGGGTGAAGAGCATCTGGCGGGCAAACTCGCCGAACTTGGCCTCCGCCCGGGTCCGCAGCCGGGACTGGGTCAGCACCGCGGAGACCAATTCGGGGGAGTGGCCGGCCTTGCGCAGGGTGTCATTGAGGCCCAGGGCGTCGCTCTCCCGGTAGGGGCCCAATGAGGCGAGCAATTCCCAGCCCTCGGAGGTCAGCAGGGGCGCGATTGCATCGGTTGCCATAGCTCCAACCCTAACGGGCGCTCCAAGCCCCGTCCCGGGCCGGGGAGGACCGGGTTGGAATAAACTCGGCTCTGGTACGTTAACTTGAGTCGAAGACACTCAACTTTACCGAGGAGGGTAAATGCCTACATTCTTCAATCCTGCCGGTTCCGGCCAGGGCTCATTCGACGAGTTCCTTGCCCGTTATCTGCAAGGGCAGCGCGCCGCCGCGGCCAGGCGCCCGATCGACATCACCCGGCTGCTGAGCCGGAGCTCCCATGAGGTGCTCGCCGCGGCCGCGCAGTCCGCTGCCGGTTATGGCCACCCGGAGCTGGATGCGCTGCACATCCTGCGCGCCCTGGTAGAGCAGGAACCCATGGCCGGGCATATCCGTCGCGCCGGTGCCGATCCTGCGGCCATCGCCAAGGCTGCCGAACAGCGTCTGCCCGGGCAATCGGACCGGGCCTTGGATACCACGCCGCCGCTGACGCCCTCGGCACAGCGGGCATTGTTCGACGCCTACCAGGTGGCCCGCGCCTTCGGCTCCACCTACATTGACCCGGAACACCTGTTCTACGCGTTCGTCCTGAACCAGGACATGCCCGCCGGACAGGTCCTGGCAGGAGCCGGCATCACGCCGCAGTCCCTGCAGGACAGCGAGGCGGCACACTCCGGTACGGATTCCCGCACAGGTACGGCCACCGGCAAGGAAACAGCTTCCGAAACGCCGATGCTGGATAAGTTCGGCACCGATCTGACGGAACAGGCCCGCGCGGGAGGGCTGGACCCGGTGATCGGCCGCTCGTCCGAGATTGAGCAGACCATCGAGATCCTGGCCCGGCGCACCAAGAACAACCCTGTCCTGGTCGGCGAGGCCGGCGTTGGCAAGACGGCCATTGTGGCGGGCTTGGCGCAGGCGATTGCCGCCGACGCCGTTCCCGAACAATTGCGCGGCAGGAGGGTCATCTCCCTTGACCTTCCGGCCATGCTCGCCGGAACCCGCTACCGCGGGGACTTCGAGGAGCGCTTGACCAAGACGCTGGACGAAATCAGTGCCAACGCCGGTGGTGTCATAGTCTTCATCGACGAGCTGCACACCGTCGTGGGGGCCGGTGGATCCGGCGAAGGCGGCATGGATGCCGGAAACATCCTCAAGCCGCGGCTGGCCCAGGGTGTCCTGCACCTGGTGGGCGCCACCACCCTGAAGGAATACCGGAAGGTGGAGAAGGACCCGGCCCTGGAGCGCCGATTCCAGCCCGTCCAGGTGGGCGAACCGGGCATCGAGGACGCCGTGCGGATCCTGGCAGGCCTGAAGGACCGGTACGAGGAGCACCACGGTGTGCACTACACCGACGCCGCCATCCGTTCCGCCGTCGAAATGTCCGGCCGCTACATCACCGACCGATTCCTGCCAGACAAGGCCATCGACCTGATCGACCAGGCCGGTGCCCGGCTGAGCCTGCAGCGCGGTCCGCGCCCTGATATTGCGGGCCTGCGCGCCGAATTGGTCTCCCTCGAGGCGTCCAAGAACGACGCCGTTGCGGCCGAACGCTACGAGGAGGCCTCGCGCCTGAGGGACGAGATGGAAGCACTGACCGCGAAGCTTGCCGCGGCGGAAGCCGGCTCGAAGTCCGGATCCGGCCCTGCTGCGGGCCCTGAGGCCGGCCTGGCAACCGGCCCGAACCCGCGCGCGGAACTGGATGCCGCCGTCGTCGGCGAAGCGGAGATCGCCGCGGTCATTTCGCGTGCCACCGGCATACCGGCGGCCCGGCTGACCGAGGGGGACCGTGCCCGCCTGGCCCGGCTCGAGGAGGACCTGCACCAGCGCGTTATTGGCCAGGACGACGCCGTACGGCTGATCGCCAAGGCGGTGCGCCGCAACCGCACCGGCATGGGCGATCCCGGTCGGCCGGTGGGCAGCTTCCTGTTCCTCGGACCCACGGGCGTTGGCAAAACCGAGCTCGCCAAGGCGCTCGCCGAATCGCTCTTCGGGGATGAGACCGCCATGGTCCGCTTCGACATGAGCGAGTTCGGCGAACGCCACACCGTCAGCCGGCTGGTGGGTGCCCCTCCCGGATACGTGGGCTATGACGAGGCCGGGCAGCTGACCGAGCGCGTGCGGCGCAACCCGTACTCGGTGGTGCTGCTGGACGAGGTGGAGAAGGCGCATCCGGACGTGTTCAACCTGCTGCTGCAGGTTTTGGACGACGGCAGGCTCACCGACGGGCAGGGCCGGACCGTGGACTTCCGGAACGCGGTGATCATCATGACCTCCAATTTGGGGTCCGAGTTCCTGGCCACCCGCGGAGCCGCGCTGGGCTTCAATGCCGGCAGTGCCGTGGGTGACGAAAAGGCGCTGCGGGACCGGGTGATGGGCCGGCTGCGGGAGACGATGCGGCCCGAGTTCCTGAACCGGATCGACGAGATTGTGCTGTTCCGCAAACTTGAGCCGGAGCAGCTGCAGCGGATCGTACGGCTGCAGCTGCGCAAGACCGAGGCCCGGCTGGCCAGCCAGGACATGCTGCTGGAAGTCACCGGGGAAGCGGTCGGCTGGATTGCCGAGCGCGGCTACGAGCCCGAATTCGGGGCCCGGCCGTTGCGCCGGCTGATCCAGCGCGAGCTGGAGGACCGCATCGCCGGGCTGCTGGTGGACTCTACCCTGCAGCCTGGCATGGTGGTCCGCGCCACCGTGGTCGACGACGGCCTGGTGGTGCAGGTGGCGGTTCCCGCGCTGCAAGCCGCCTAGGCCCCAAAAATGGGACCGTGCTGCTCACCGAGCGGGGCCTCTCTGTGAGCAGGACAGTGTCCTGCTCACCGAGTGCAGGGTTTCGGTGAGCAGCACGGTTCCAGCACGGCCAGCAGCGTTTGGATATCCACAGCACCGACGAAAATAGCGGCCGCCGCCGCCCGGATCTGGCACTCGCCTTGACCGAGTGCTAACCAATCAATAGAGTCTGTGTTAGCACTCTCCCTAGTAGGGTGCTAACTGAAGATGGATGTTGCCAACGGTTTTGCCGCCGGCACCGCGACGACGGCCGGCAGGACCAATGCTGGCGCATGCATCTGGATCATCCGCAGATTTTACTCATGAAAAGGAGAGTCCGAGTGCCGGTCTCTATTAAGCCTCTTGAGGATCGTATTGTTGTCCGTACCCTGGAAGCGGAGCAGACCACCGCTTCCGGCCTGGTCATCCCGGACACCGCCAAGGAAAAGCCGCAGGAAGGTGAAGTTGTCGCAGTAGGCCCCGGCCGCGTTGACGACAACGGCAACCGCGTTCCGGTCGATGTTGCCGTTGGCGACGTCGTCCTCTACTCCAAGTACGGCGGAACCGAAGTCAAGACCGGCGGCGAAGAGCTGCTGGTGCTGTCCGCCCGCGACGTGCTCGCCATCGTCGTCAAGTAGTTCACGGCCAAACAGCAAAGTAACAACGCTTTGACGGAGCCCCACACCGCAGGTCCCGCAGGGGTCAATGGTGTGGGGTTTCGTCCTTGAAAGGACA
>DASYGM010000091.1:0-5690 GCA_035999715.1 Micrococcaceae bacterium
GCTCCGTGGGCCATTAACTTGTCTGTGACCCACGTTACTAGTGCGTTCGGGATCGACCAAGACCGCCCGGTGGCCGCCTGCTGGGGTCCCGATTTACATTCCACAACAGGTGGCGGTGCCGCTGTGACAGGAATAGTTCCATGGGACCCTATAAGTGCCCGCTTGGGCACTATCTGTTCTGGAGTGTAAGTGTCGGTGGTCGGCAGGTAGGGATCCGCCCACCGGCTAATGCAGATAACCCGGCTGGCTAAAATGGATAGATATGTGCACTGATCAGATTCCCCGTCCGTACCGCTCCAATGTTGGGCAGGATGATGCGCCGGACGTGGCCACCGGAACAGAGCCGGAAGCCGTCGGAACAGCGGCCGGAACCCCAGCGCCCTCCGGAACCCCAGCGGTGCGCAGCAGCAAGGACGACGGCGGACGGCGCCGGAACCTGGACTACCCTCCGGCCCCCGAGCCGCTGCCGGTGCCGGTGATGGACAACCATACGCACCTGGATTTCCATGACGGCCTGGTGCGGGTCGCCGTGGCCGATGCGCTGGATGCGGCGGAGGCGGTGGGAGTAAAGGGAGCTGTCCAGGTGGGCACCGACCTGCAGTCCTCCCGCTTCACCGTCGCGGCCCTGGAGCTGGACCGCCGGCTGCTGGGCGCCGTCGCCCTTCACCCCAACGATGCGCCGGGCCTTGCCGCCGAGGGAACGCTGGAGCAGGCCTTGGCCGAAATCGAGGAGCTGGCCGCGCACCCGCGCGTCCGTGCGATCGGCGAGACCGGGCTGGACTATTTCCGCACCGAAGGTCCCGGCCGCGGGGACCAGCAGTATGCCTTCCGCCGGCACATCGACATGGCCAAGCGCCTGGGGCTGGCCCTGCAGATCCACGACCGCGACGCCCACCACGACGTGGTGGCGACCCTGCGCTCCGAGGGCGCACCCGCCACCGTGGTTTTCCACTGCTTCTCCGGGGACGTGGAACTGGCCAGGATCTGCAACGACAACGGCTGGTACATGTCCTTTGCCGGCACCCTGACGTTCCGGAATGCGCACAACCTGCGCTCGGCGCTCGCCGTGGCGCGCCCGGAGCTGATGCTGGTGGAAACGGACTCGCCGTTTTTGACGCCGCACCCCTTCCGTGGCCGTCCCAACGCCAGCTACATGGTTCCGTACACAGTACGCGCAATGGCAGAAGTCCTCGCCAGCGATTTATCACAAATTGGTGAACGTCTGGCAGCAAACACGGAGGCCGTGTACGGATCCTGGGAGTGACCCGGTCCACGGCTTCCACATATGGGACCGGAGCGGCTCCATTCCAGCCGTCCGACAGCGCCATTCAGGCCCGGAATTCCGCGGTTTTTGCAGCTATCGGCAATCCGTCCCCGGCACTCCAAGACGGAGTCGGCCAAAATTCATCCTTGGAGAATAGATCACGGTTAGGTTACGATGGATAACTGTTAGCCGGGGTCGGGGAAGGCCTACGGATAACTTCACTCGTTTTGCGCAGGTGTCTGCAGGGTTTTCTGCAGTTGCGCGGCAGCGTTTTTTCGCAGCCGGAGAGTGCCGTTCGCAGTACAGCTTTTGCAAATGATTTGCAGCAGGTGTTCCGCGGTCGGGCACGCCCAAAACCCGAGTGTGGCGGCGCACTTGTCCGCCGCGTGGACGGCCAACGGCCGGCTGCGCTCGATACGTGCGCTATTCCCCGTGCCCGGATGCTTGAGTAGTTACGGGTCATAGTGGTTAATTTCCTCGGTAGGTTCTTCCGCACGGGCGGCAAGGTCAGCTTCGTCAAAATCGGCGGACAGGCCCTGGTGCTGGTGGCGCTGGTCCTGGGTCTGGTGGCCTTTGTGGGCAACAACAAGACCATTACGGTGAATGTGGACGGCCAGGCAAGCTCGGTCCAGACGTTCGGCGGGTCGGTCAGCCAGGTCCTGAAGAAGGCCAACGTTGTTCTCAAGCCGGCCGACCGCGTTACCCCGGCGCTGGCTGCCTCCGTGGACAACGGCACGGTGATCAACGTGAACACATCGAAGGAAATCAGAGTCAATCTTAACGGCGCCAAGAGCACCGTGCAGACCACCTCCACCAAGGTGCGGGATCTGGTGAACCAGCTTGGCCTGGGCGCCAACGCGGTCACCTCCGCACCGAAGGACATGGTGCTGGCCAGCTCAGATGTCATCAGCATCAGCACCCCCAAATCCGTGACGATCCTGGCCGACGGCAAAAGCGTTGACCGCACGACGACGGCGGTCACGGTGGGCGATCTGCTCGCCTCATCCGGGACTTCGGTGGGCCCTGCGGACCTGCTTTCCCAGCCGGCCGACGCCCCGGTGGTGGACAACATGGTGGTCAAGGTCTCGCGGGTGAACGACGCCGGCACCACCACCGTCACCACGGACATCCCCTTCAAGACGGACAAGACCGTTGACCCGAACACGTTCAAGGATCAGCAGAGCGTTACCCAGGCCGGTGTGGCAGGCAAGCTGGAAACCAGTTTCAAGGTGGTCACCGTCGACGGCCGCGAAGTGAGCCGGACCCAGACCGGACAGCAGGTGACCACGGCAGCGGTGGACCAGAAGATCACCGTGGGCGGTAAGGACCGGCCCGCCGCCCCCGCCGCGGGCGCCAATACCGGGGCCGCTGCCCCCGCCGCGATGAACGCCGGGATGTGGGACAAGATCGCGCAGTGCGAGTCCGGCGGGAACTGGCAGATCAACACCGGCAACGGCTACTACGGCGGACTGCAGTTCGACAGCGGCTCCTGGCTGGCCAATGGCGGCGGCGCCTACGCCCAGCGCGCCGACCAGGCCAGCCGCGAGCAGCAGATCGCCGTCGCCAATACGTACTATGCCAAGGCCGGGCTCTCGCCGTGGGGCTGCGCCTCCGCCGCCTCCCGGTAGAGACGCTCCGACTCCATTACGATGGCAGGGTGACTGAGCCCGATTCCGATCCGCAGACCGGCCGCCCCGACGTACGGCGGGGATCCGGGGTCCAGCCCCTGCTCGGAGCCTCGGACATCCGCCGGCTGGCGGAGGAAATCGGCGTCCGGCCCACCAAGACCCTCGGCCAGAACTTCGTCATTGACGGCAACACGATCCGCAGGATTGTCGCCGCGGCCCACCTCGCCCCGCAGGAAACCGTCCTTGAGGTTGGACCCGGACTCGGCTCGCTGACGCTGGGCCTGCTGGACGCAGCTGCCCGGGTCACCGCCGTCGAAATAGACCCCGTCCTGGCAGCCAAACTGCCGCACACCGTGGCGGCATTCCGGCCGGCGCTTGCCGGGAACCTGGACGTCGTCCTTTCCGACGCGATGCGCGTGACGGATCTGCCCACCCGGCCCAGCGCCCTGGTGGCGAACCTGCCCTACAACGTGGCCGTCCCGGTGGTGCTGCACCTGCTCCAGCATTTCCCTTCGCTGGAGCACGGTTTGGTCATGGTCCAGGACGAGGTCGCGGACCGGCTGGCCGCCGGACCCGGTTCCAAGACTTACGGCGTTCCGTCGGTCAAAGCCGCGTGGTACTCGCAGATGCGCAAGGCAGGGGTGATCGGAATGAATGTCTTCTGGCCGGCACCCAAGATCTCTTCCGGCCTGGTTTCCTTCACCCGTCGCGAGCCCCCGGCCACGCGCGCCAGCAGGGCCCAGGTGTTCGCTGTCATCGACGCCGCCTTTGCCCAGCGACGCAAGACCCTGCGCGCAGCGCTCGCGGGCTGGGCCGGCGGGGCCGCGGAGGCCGAGCGCTGCCTGCTCGCGGCCAACGTCGATCCCAGCGCGCGCGGCGAGGTCATTGACGTGGCCGCCTACGCCCGGATCGCCGAAGCCGCGATTCCCCTGCTCGCCTGAGCCTACGTTCCACGGCCCCGCGACAGTTGGCCGCCAGGTGACAGGTGCCCTAAGTTGGAAACTATGATCCCCGCGCGCAATTCCCTGGCCGGCAGAACCGTCCGGGTCAAGGCGCCCGGGAAAATCAATGTCTCCTTCCGCGTCGGAACTCCCGGCAGCGACGGCTACCACCCGGTGGCCAGCGTCTACCTGGCGGTATCGCTCTACGAGGAAGTCGCCGCCACCAGTACGTCCAGACCAGGCGTGACGGTCAGTCTCAAGGACACCGCGGGAACCGCGGAGGAACTGGGCATCCCGCTGGATGAGCGCAATCTCGCCGTCCGGGCTGCAAAGCTGATGGCAGAGGTCAGCGAGCACGCGACCGGCGTGCATCTGGAGATCACCAAGCGCGTCCCCGTCTCCGGAGGCATGGGCGGCGGCTCGGCGGACGCGGCCGCCACGCTGCTGGCCTGCGACACGCTCTGGGACAGTGGGCTCTCCCGCGAGGAACTGGCGCATCTGGCGGCCGAGCTGGGCGCGGACGTCCCGTTCGCGCTGCTGGGCGGAGCCGCCGTCGGACTCGGGGTCGGCGACGAACTCACCCCGGCGCTGGCCCCGGTGCCGCTGTACTGGGTGCTGGTCCAGGCGGACTACGGGCTCTCCACTCCGGCGGTCTACGCGCAGCTGGACAAACTGCGGTCCGCCGCCGGCAGTGACACCCTCGGCAGCATCGGTGCGGTTCCCGCGGCCGCCGGGGGCGCGGCGGGGGCGGAGCCGGCCCAGGTTGATCCGGTGGTGCTCCAGGCCCTTCGCGCCGGAGATGCTGAGGCGTTGGCAGGTGTGCTGGTCAACGACCTGCAGCCCGCGTCGGTGGCGCTGGCACCGCAGTTGCTGGACGTGCTCGACGGCGGCGCCCGGCACGGTGCGCTGGCTTGCCTGGTGTCCGGGTCGGGGCCGACGGTGGCGATGCTGGCCGGCGACGAGGATCAGGCGCGGGCCCTGGCCGAACGGCTGTCGGCCGAGGGCCGCCACGCCATCGCTGTCCACGGACCTGTGCACGGCAGCAAGGTCGTCTCCGACCTGGTGCACTAATGGCGTTCGATGATTGCGATGTGTATGCTGGCGGGATAAAATACACATTGGGAGGCCATGATGCGCACCAACATTGACATTGACGATGCACTATTAGCCCAGGCTCAGGCCGTGACCGGGGCGGCGACCAAGAAGGAGACTGTCTCCCGCGGCCTGGAATTGCTGGTCCGTCTCGGTCGCCAGGGGCAGTTGCGAGCATTGAGGGGCCAGATGGTGTGGGAGGGCGACCTCGACCAAATGCGGCGCGACGCTTCGTGATCATCGTCGATTCCAGTGTGTGGATCGACTTCTTCAACGGCACGGACTCGGCGGAGGCCGACCGCCTTGACTCGCTTTTAGGTGTAGATCCGATCGCTGTCGGGGACCTGATCCTCACGGAAGTTCTCCAAGGATTCCGCGCCGACCAGGACTTTGACCGCGTCCGCAGCGGACTGCTCACTTTGACGGTCTATCCGATGCTCGGGTTGGACGCCGCAGTTCGCGCTGCTGAGAACTACCGGACGCTTCGAAAGCAGGGGCTCACAGTTCGCAAGACTGCCGATGTGATCATTGCCTCGTTTTGCATCGAGCACGGGCACAGCCTCTTGTTCTCCGATCGTGACTTCCTGCCATTTGTGGAAAGGCTGGGACTGGAGCCTGCCTGACCGGGATTGTCCCCGACACCCCAGGCGTAGAATTGCTGGCCTTGATTCTTTTCGAAAGTGGTTGATGAGTGGCACACCTTCTTGGCGGCGAAAACCTGAGCGTTGAATTCGCAACCCGCGTCGTGCTGGACGGCGTAACCCT
>DASYGM010000129.1:0-2537 GCA_035999715.1 Micrococcaceae bacterium
CAATGCATCCGCCACGGCCGCCAGTCCGGCCGAGCCCTCGTAATTTTCCTCCGCGGGCATCGGCGCGGAGCGGGAGCGGTGGAAGCCGGGGTGGCCTTGGCCGTCCAGCACGCGCAGCGAGAAGTTCCGCTCCGCCAAGTGGCCGGCGATGGACATGGCGGCCACCACCGTCCATTCGAAGTTGTCATTGGTCACCAGTTCGGGGTGCCGTCCGTCCGGTCCTGGCATCGCGAAGGTGGCGGCCAGGCCATTGGCGTAGGCGCTCAGCCTGCTGTCCAGGACGATGGTTGCCTCGGGCGTGGTAACGGACTCCTCCTGGCGGACCATCAGCTGGCCGTGCCTGGCGGTGGCGGGCCAGTGCACCCGGCGCATCGGGTCCCCATGCCGGTATTCGCGCGTCATCACATCGTCGTCGCTGGGGTTGGCCCGCTGTCGGGTAGCGGTGATCCCGTCGTTGCCCCGCGCCCCGGTCAGTGTGGTGTCGGGAAGCTCGACGGCGGCGGGGGTGACCGTGAGCAGGTCCGATCCGTCCAGCTGGTGGCGGTGCGTGCTCAGCCCGAACGGATCGCTGAATTCGGCCGTTACCGGACCGATCCGGAACTGCCCCCGCTTGGCCGAGCGCAGATGGTAGACGTACCGGCTCAGCCCTGCCGCCGTCGTCGTCCTGGCCGGGTAGAAGAACGAGGGCGGCTCACCGAATCGCGGTGGCAACTGCTCCTCCATGGTCACCCGGCCACCGGGAAAGCCGGAACCACCCACCGCCAGGTTCACCGTCGTCGTCGACTGTGTTTCCACCGAGGCGGGGGAGAACTCGCGGTAGACCGCAAAGGTCGGCTTGAGCCACCGGATCCCCAGTACCGCAATCAGCGGCAGCGTAATCAGGAAGACCCCCAGGGCCAGCAGGTCGCGCCGGCCCATCACCTGGGCCAGCAGCAGGGCAAAAACCCCAGCGCCGGCCATACCCCAACCGCGCGGCCGCAGGAAGCGATGCGGGAACCAGCTGAAGTCCACGGCCGCTAGCCCCTCGCGGCGGGCCTGCGCCCGGAATCCTGGTTGACCGGGAGCTTGGCCAGGAGTCCGGCAATGATGCTGGATGGAGTCTGCCCGGAACTGGCCGCCTTCCGGTCCGGAATGATCCGGTGCGCCAGCACCGGATCCGCCACCGCAACCACATCGTCCGGGAGCACATAATCGCGTCGGCGCAGCGCGGCGTAGGCCTTTGCCCCGCGGAGCAGCTGCAGCAGAGCCCGCGGGCTGGCACCGAGGCGCAGCAGCGGGCTCTCCCGGGTTGCCCGGCCAAGCGCCACGGTGTACTCCTTGACTGCCGGGGAGACGTAGATTGCGTGCACCACGCTGATCATGGCCGCGACTTCCTCCGCCGAGGCGACCGCCGTCACGCCTTCCAGCGGGGAGACGGACTGGTGTGTCTGCAGCATTTCCATCTCCGCGGCCGCGTCCGGATAGCCCATCGAAATCCTGGCCATGAAGCGGTCGCGCTGGGCCTCCGGCAACGGGTAGGTGCCCTCCATCTCGATCGGGTTCTGCGTTGCCACCACCATGAAGGGCTCCGCCAGCCGGTATGAAGTGCCGTCCACCGTGACCTGGTGCTCCTCCATGCATTCCAGCAGCGCGGACTGGGTCTTGGCGGAGGCCCGGTTGATCTCATCGCCTATCACGATGTTGGCAAACACGGCCCCGGGGCGGAATTCGAATCTCTGCGTCGACTGGTTGTAGATCGACACACCTGTGACATCGGAGGGGAGGAGGTCCGGGGTGAACTGGATCCTGCTGACCGAACAGTCGATGGTGCGGGCCAGCGTCTTGGCCAGCATGGTCTTGCCCACCCCGGGGACGTCCTCCACCAGCAGATGCCCCTGCGCCAGCATTACCGTCAGGGCCAGCTCGGCCGCCTCGGCCTTGCCATCGATCACGGTATTGATCGCTGCCAGGATCCGTCGGCTGGCATCGTGGAACTGCGCCGGGGTCATCGGCTCGGCGGGCATCTGCTTTGTCACCATGTGGTTGCCCGACGCGGGGCTGGCTGCCGGATCTCCAAAGTCGCCGTGGACCAGTATTCGGTTCTCAGAATCCATCGGAAGCCTTTCGGGCGTGCCCACGCGGCCGTCGGCCGTCCTGGGACGCTCCGTGGGCCATTAACTTGTCTGTGACCCACGTTACTAGTGCGTTCGGGATCGACCAAGACCGCCCGGTGGCCCTGCTGCGGGTCCGGATTTACATTCCACAACAGATGGCGGTGCCGCTGTGACAGGAATAGTTCCCTGGGGCTGCTATCAGTGCCCGCTTGCGCGCTATCTGTTCTCGAGTGTAAATGTCGGCGGTCGGCAGGTAGGGATCCGCCCACCGGCTAATGCAGATAACCCGGCTGGCTAAAATGGATAGATATGTGCACCGATCAGATTCCCCGTCCGTACCGCTCCAATACTGGGCAGGATGATGCGCCGGACGTGGCCACCGGAACAGAGCCGGAAGCCGTCGGAACAGCGGCCGGAACCCCAGCGCCCTCCGGAACCCCAGCG
>DASYGM010000202.1:0-6890 GCA_035999715.1 Micrococcaceae bacterium
GCCGCGGACCAACACAATGGAGTGCTCCTGGAGGTTGTGGCCGACACCCGGGATGTAGGCGGTAACTTCGACGCCGCCGTTGAGGCGCACGCGGGCAACCTTACGCAGGGCCGAGTTCGGCTTCTTTGGGGTGGTGGTGTAAACGCGCGTGCAAACGCCGCGGCGCATCGGGCTGCCCTTCAGGGCAGGAGCCTTGGTCTTTGAGACCTTGGGTGAGCGGCCCTTGCGGACCAGCTGCTGAATCGTAGGCACTTTCGTGATCTCCGTTTTTTCTCGAGATGGTTCTCGTGTTGCTTTGCCCCGTCGCCCACCTGCGTAACCACATTGGGCGGCAACGCGGCGTTGCCTTTTCTCGTCGTCGCACGTTGCGCGACTAGCACACCGGACGACTTAGCCAGCGCCTAGGCATGCAAAAATGTGGCATTCGTTGCACAAGGACCCTGCAACCCGGAACCATGCCCCTCAACCGATCGAACCGGCGAAGCCCCTTTGGGTCTATCAGCCGTAAGCGTCCAACCGGATCAGCGACACGCTCATCCACTGCCACACTAACAATTGCTACCCAGTCTATCATGGCGCGGCGATGACCCCCGACCCGGGCTGGCATCATGCCCTTGACGGAGGCGTGCAGGTAGAGGACCCTCAACGTATCGCATGCTGCGCCACGGCCCACCGGGCCCGCTCCATGCGGGGGGAGGTCACCACCGTGGCACGGTCCAATGCACATTACGGCTGGGTCCCGGACCTGCCCGACCAGCGCGACTTCCTCTACGCGGCCCCACCCGCCGTCGTCGTCAAACTCCCCCGCAAGGTGGACCTGACCAGCCAATGTGCGCCGGTCTACGACCAGGGCCAGTTAGGCTCCTGCACCGGAAACGGCGTGGCCGGTTGCCTGCAGTTCGACGCAATGAAGGAGAAGCTGCCGGATACCTCCACGCCGTCGAGGCTCTTTATCTACTATAACGAGCGCGTTTTGGAAGGCACCGTCGCCTCGGATTCGGGTGCCATGATCCGCGACGGCATCAAATCCGTGGCGGAGACCGGGGCCTGCGATGAGGCCATCTGGCCTTACGACATCACTGCCTTTGCCACCAAGCCGTCCGACGCCAGCTACCAGGAGGCCACCAGCCACCGGGCCATCGTCTACTCACGCGTGGTCCAGACCCTCAGCCAGCTCAAGGGATGCCTGGCCTCCGGTTACCCCGTCGTCTTCGGCTTCACCGTCTACGAGAGCTTCGAATCACCCGAGGTAGCCTCCTCGGGAACGGTGCCCATGCCGGGCGCCGCCGAAAAAGTCCTCGGTGGGCACTGCGTGGTTGCGGTGGGCTATAACGACAGTACCCAGCGCTTCCTGATCCGTAACTCATGGGGCACCGGCTGGGGCAAAAAGGGCTATGCGACCATGCCGTACGCCTACCTGCTGACCTCCTCGCTGGCCAGCGACTTCTGGACCATCAGATCAACTAGCTGAACTGACGGCTTGTTGAACCAACGACTAAGGGCAGGCGCGCCATGGCTGATGCAGACCTGGTACTTGAGGGTGGAGGCGTCAAGGGATCCGCCCTGGTCGGAGCGGTCACGGCGCTGGCCCAGGCGCAGGACCCGTACACCTTCCACCGCGTCGCCGGCACCTCCGCAGGAGCCATCGTCGCTTCGCTGCTGGCCGCCGGGATGACGGCGGAGGAGGTCAAGGCAGTGATGGACCAGCTGGACTTCTCCCAGTTCGAGGATGAGGCCGGCTTCATGGCCCATACGCCCGGGATGGGTTCGGCGATGGGGTTGCTGCTGCATGAGGGCATCTATTCCGGCGGTTTCCTGCACACCTGGCTGCTGGAAACCCTGGCCCGGGCCGGAGTTGAGACCTGGGCCGACCTCTGCGACAAGGACCCGGACAGCGGACTGCCCCCGGGACAGCGCTACCGTCTGGTGGTAATAGTCTCCGACGTCTCCCGCGGCCTGATGCTGCGCCTGCCGTGGGACTACCAGAATCTGCTGGGAGTGGACCCGGAGCGCCAGCTGGTGGCCGACGCCGTCCGGGCCTCGGCGTCCATACCGTTCTTCTTCCGGCCATGGAAAATGTCCACGAACAAGGACGTGATGGGACACGACCACATTGTCTGCACCGACGGCGGGATGCTCTCCAACTTCCCCATGGCGCTTTTCGACCGGCATGACGGCCGGCCCTCCCGGTGGCCCACCCTGGGCATCAAACTCTCCGGGCAGCAAAGCATCCGGGACGGCGACTGGAAGCCGGACAACAGCAATGTCCAACTGGCCAAGTCGCTGCTGAGCACCATGATGGGGGCGCACGACCGGGCCTACGTGAGCGATCCGCGGTCCTCCTCACGCACCGTGTTCGTGGACACCTCCGCGTACCGCGCCACCGATTTTCATCTGGCGGCTGCGGACAAGACCAAGCTGTTCACCGCCGGGTTGGAGAGCGGCCGGAACTTCCTGGCCGGCTGGGACTGGGAACGCTGGAAACAAGGCAACTACGAGGTACCCTGAGCCCTGGTCCCCAGTCCCGCCGCCGGTACCCGCTGCCAGCCTAGATCCGGTACCCGCCGTCCGACGGTTGCCCGCCGTCGGGTGACTGCGAGCTGCTCTGCACCCGTTCCTTAGCGTCCTGAGTGCGCTCCTTGACGTCCTGCGCCGCGGAAGTACCCTCCTCTTTCACTGTCTGCGCCGAGTCCTGGGCCGCGCGCCTGACCTGGTCCATCGCCTCCTGCGCCGGTTCCTTCATGTCATTGGCGACGTTCTTTGCCATCTCCCCCGCATTCTGGATCAGCGGCTGCGCCTTTTCCTTGACGGTTGACGCGGCTTCCTTCTCCGTGTCGCTGGCCGGGATGAGGGCGGAAAGCAGCCAGCCGGCACCGAAAGCAATCAGCCCGGCGGCGAGGGGACTGCCCTGCGTCTTTCGAGTGACGGCGTCCGGCATGTCCTGGACCGCCTCCCCCGCCTGCTGGGCGGCGTGCCTGGCCGTATCCGTCGCGTCGTCGGCGGATCCCATGACGGAGCTGCGCATCCGGCCAAAGGTTCCTCGAACCTTTTCGGTTTGCCGATGGGCGATGCTCGACGGGCTCACCTTATCGGCCAGCGCGTCCACATCCGTACCCAACCGACCCCGCGTCCGGTCAATCTCCGCGCGGATTTCCTCTGGTGACTGGCTCATAGCTTGTCCTTTCCGGGCTTGAGTGCCCCGGGGATCTCTTGAACTGTTTCCGTGGTCCGCGGCAGGCCGCGGATAGCTGACAATTGCTTGCGTCCGACGACGGCCAGAATGGCAGCGATGATGGCCCATATGACGGCCACGATGACCGCCGCCCAACCGGTGTCGATCAGGTACGCCAGTGCTGCCCAGAGCGCGATGGACAGGAAGAGCAACGTGAAACGCGCCGCCTCCGAGGCGCCGAAGAGCATACCTGCGCCTTTTCCGGCCTTGCTGGCCGACTGCCGTATCTCGGCCTTGGCCAGTTCGACTTCCTGCCGCATCAACATGGACATGTCCGCGCTGACCTCGCCCAGCAGGTCTCCCAGCGAGGTGTTGGCCGCCTTCTGGTCCGCATCCGGGTACCCCGGAGCCTGCCGTTGATATTGGGTTGCGCCAGGCGCCGGCGGCATTGGCGGCATTGTGCCCGCAGGAGCCGGCACCTCCTCTGTTCCGTCCGTGCGCCACTGCCCCGATTCGGTCATGGCAACCGCCCTTCCGTGTCGTCCTCCGTGCCCTGCGCCGACTCGGGCAGGTATTCCGGTGGGGCTGGCGGATAGACGGTCTCCGGCGCGGGGACTGCCCCGCCCCCCGCGGGGATGTCCGAGCCATAACTGGTTGTCCCCGGCGGGACTACGGGAGTTCCGATGCCGTAGTCCGGACCGGGCTGGGCCGTCCCGGGCCCCGCGCCGAAGACGCCGGGCATTGGCGCACCATAGCTTTCACCCGTTTCAATATCCAAAGGTGACGGTGGCTGCCCGGTGATGGGCGCATTGATCCCGCCCGTCCCGGCCAAGTGGTAGTCCGGCGTCGGGGGAACGTGTCCGGGTGCAATGCCACCCCGTCCACCACCGGAACCACCCTCCGACCCGCCGGCCGTCAGGCCCCTGGTCAGCCTGCCAGCCAGCAGGCCGGCCCCAGCTGCAATGCCGAGGAATGCCCCCGGGCGGCGCCTGGCAAAGCGCCGCACCTCTTCCAGCAGGGAGCCCGGATCGCGCCGCTCCAGCCATCCCGCAACATCCCCGGCCTTTGTAGACGCCTGGTGGACCCACTGGGTAGCTGTGCCGGCGTTATCGGAATTATTCTGGGCCATGGACTTCAGTTCGTCGCTGATGGACCGCAGGCCCTCCGCCACCTTCTGCTGTTGGACGCCGGCCTGTTCGCGGAGATTGCCGGTGAACTCATGGAGCAGGTTCTGTGCCTGGTAGCCGGCTTCCTGGACGACGTTCTGGGCCTCGTCTTTGGCCACCGAGGCAACGTGCTGCCCCGCTTCCATCCCCGTATTGCCAACTTCCCTCGCCTCCTGCCGGGTGGTGTCCGCAGTGGAAGGTGCGCCGGTGGTTGTGCCGGTTGGGGTTGTGCCCGCTGAGGACACGTCATCGGGAAAATTCTGGGTGTTCATGGTTTTACCTCCGTTGCCGTTCCGGAGCCGACAGCGCAGTCGCTGCCGAACCTGGTTTCCTGCGGCCCTCGCGGGCTGTTTATATTGCCGCAATCTGCGGCATTCGCCCCACCGAGGACGGATTCCCCGCTGCTGGGGACGGACGAGCGCCGAAACAATGCCGCCTGACTTCAGCGGCTACCGTTCCCGGCCCTAGGTCGTAACCTTTGTCCTAGAAGAATCCTAATCATAAGGCTACTTATAAATACAGTCCCCAGCCCAAAGAACTTCGGCCGGAACTGCTAGCCTTTGTCCTCTCTGTCGCTTTCCTCGCGCAGTGCGCGGCCGCGGGCAATCTCCTCCTGCTCCTGCCGGTGCAGCTTGTCGCTGCGGGTGGTGTCGCGTGGCGGCAGCTGGATGCTTTCCTCGGCCTCGATCCCGCCCTGCAACTCGCGCCCGCGCTCCACCTCGGCATCGAATTCCGCGCCGAAGAGCAGGGACATGTTCAGGATCCACAGCCACAGCAGGAGCACGATGACGCCACCGATGGTCCCGTACGTCTTGTTGTAGTGGCTGAAATTAGCGACATAGATGCCGAAGACAATTGAGACCAGGATAAAGACCACCAGGCTGATCAACGATCCCAAGCTGACCCAGCGGAACCTGGGCTGCTGCACATTCGGGGTCGCGTAATAAAGGATGGCGATGACCACCACGACGAGGATGACGATGACCGGCCACTTTGCAATGTTCCAAACAAGCAGCGCGGTTCCGCCGAGCCCGATGACGTTCCCGATGGCCTCGGCGATGGGCCCGGAGACCACCAGCATCAGGGCCATGACCGCAACCAGGGCCACGGCCACCAGGGTGATCAGCAGCATGATCGGACGGAGCTTCCAGAACGGGCGGCCCTCGTCAATCTCGTAAACCCGGTTCATGGCCCGGCCGAAGGCGGTGACATACCCCGACGCGGACCATAGGGCCACGACGATTCCCAGGACCAGGGCAAAGCCGGCCGAGGAAGCATGGGTGAGCTGCTGAATGGGCCCCTTTATGACGTCGGTAGTGCCGCCGGGAGCAATCCTGCCGACGATGTCCAACATCGCCGAGGTGGTCTTGTCCGCCTGGCCGACTATACCCAGCAGGGACACCAGCGCCAGCAGCGCCGGGAACAGGGAAAGCATGGCGCGGAAGGTCAGCGCCGCCGCCAGGTCTTGGCATTGGTCCTTGGTGAACTCGCGCAAGGTCCGCTTTAAGCTGTATCCCCACGACTGTTTGCGCACTTGGGTTATGTCTTTTGGTTTCCGGCTGTCGTTGGGCGCGGGCGCCGTTTCTGCCTTGACTGAGCTGCGTTTGGATCCGGTGTTCTCTGTCATGTTCCACCTCTACCTAAATGCTAAGTAGCCTTATTTTATGCACATGGAAGGCCGCGTCCAAGGAAGCGCGGTAAACGATCCGCGGTTAAGCGTCGCCATGCAGAGACGACGACGGCCCCGCACCAATGGTGCGGGGCCGTCGTCGTCGTGCACTGACTTGGGTTAGCGGAAGTCGCTGCCCAGATCGTAGTCATCCAGCGGAATGGCGTGGAACTCGGGCGCCAGATCGCCACCGACACCGGAGTAGTCGAAGTCGCTGAAGGCGCTCGGACCGGTGAACAGGTTGGCCTTCGCTTCCTCCGTCGGCTCCACCGTCACATTGGTGTAGCGGGGCAGACCTGTACCGGCCGGGATCAGCTTACCGATGATGACGTTTTCCTTCAGGCCCAGCAGCGGATCGCTCTTGCCTTCCATGGCCGCCTGCGTCAGGACGCGGGTGGTCTCCTGGAAGGATGCTGCGGACAGCCAGGACTCGGTCGCCAGCGATGCCTTGGTGATACCCATCAGCTCGTTACGGCCCGATGCCGGCTGCTTGCCCTCGGATACCACGCGGCGGTTCTCCGCCTCGAAGCGTCCTCGCTCGGCCAGCTCGCCCGGCAGCAGGTTGGACTCCCCGGACTCGATGACCGTGACGCGGCGCAGCATCTGGCGGACGATGACTTCCACGTGCTTGTCGTGGATGCCCACGCCTTGGCTGCGGTAGACGCGCTGGACTTCCTCCACCAGGTGCTTTTGCGCGGCACGCGGGCCGAGGATGCGCAGGACCTGCTTGGGGTCCACCGCGCCAACCACCAGCTTCTGGCCGACCTCCACGCGGTCGCCGTCGGCCACCAGCAGACGGGCACGGCGCAGCACCGGGTAGGCGATCTCTTCGGTTCCGTCGTCCGGAGTGAGCACCAGGCGCAGCTGCCGCTCGGTCTCCTCG
>DASYGM010000226.1:0-32315 GCA_035999715.1 Micrococcaceae bacterium
CGAACGCGGTGGCCATGGTCAGGCTGCCCGCCAGCAGCAGTTCGGTGCGGTCAGCGCCGCCGTTCCGCTTGCCGTTATGGAGCGCCCAGAAGATCAGCACCACCACCAGCACGGCTGCCAGGATCAGCAGCGGTTGCATCAGGAAGGACATGACAGCCGTTCCCGGCCCGTCCACCTGCATCGAGTTAATGTCCGTGTTCATGTACATGCGGGAGCCGTCGATGTGCAGCACGGAGAGCCACAACCAGGGCGTGGTGAACGTCGCCTCAAGCTGCATACCCCGGTCACCCTGGGCAGTCAGGAAGTTCAGCAGCTTGGGGCCCACGCCAAGGGCCAGTGCGGAGCCGGCGACGACGGCGGTCACCGCGGCTCCCGCCGCAATCACCAGCATCCGCTTCCGGACCACCGTCAGCAGCGCCAGCAGCACAGCGGCGGGCCACACCTTCACCCAGGTGGCCACACTGAGCAGGACGGAGGCCACGAATGGCTGGGCGGCGCCATAGGCCAGCGCAATCAGCACAATGGGCGCGGTCAATCCATCCACCCGGGCAAAGCCCAGCCATCCCATCAGGAAGACGAATCCCATCCACCACCAGGCGGCCCGGATGGCGGCGTGGTTCTTTCCCCACTGTGTGAGTTTCACCACGGCCAGCCCGTTCAAGGCAGTGATCATCAGCACCCAGATCAGCAGGAACGGGCCAGGCCCGGCAATCCCCGCGATGGCGATGGGCAGCAGTGCAAGGATCGGATAGACCCACGGGCTGGGAAGTCCGACCAGATTCTCGTCCCGGAATCCGCCCAGTGCCCAGTCCCGGTAGATGTTGGTGTCGCTGAACGCCTGTCCCTGGACTACCCAGATCATCATGAACAGGAAGAAGAACGCATGAACGGCGATGAAGCCCCAGAGCAGCCCGCGGGGGCTGTTCATCCGCGCCTCAAGTTTGGCCGGCAGGATCCAGTGGCGGAACCGCGTCAGGGCGCCGAAGAATGAGTCCGTAGAGATGGGATAGGTCCTTGTCAGCTATTCACCGGCATCGCCAGCAACGTGTATTCGGGATTCAACGGGTAGTCGTGGTGCAACAACGGCGGCAGAAATGCCTTCCCGCGCCTCAATAATATCGCAGCGCCCTGTGCGCCCGGTTGGGCCAGCAACCGCCGGTGCTAGAATTGGCTGGGTCGAACGTGCTCATCCACGGCACGGGAATCAGTCATGAATTGAACGACACCACGTAATTCCTGAACGAACTCCTGAGACGAATTCCACATGAATTCCTGACCATGTTTCCGACGAAGAGGGCCTGCTCATCATGTTGACCTCCCAGCCGCACCAGGGCCAATCGGGGCATGCCGTCCCTGCCCCGGCAGCCGGCGGGAAGCCAACGGAGCCGGACTCGGAAAGCCCAGAGCAAGTTGCTGCGCGGGCCGCCGGGGCGGTCGGCGTGCACCACACCAGCCACCCGGTAAACGTCGCCCTTATCCAGGGCTTTGTCGGATCGATGCTGGTACTGGCCGGATCCATCGGCGTCGGATGGCTCGCCGGTACGTCAGGTCTAATCCGGACTCCGGTGTTCATACTTGCCCGGACGTCACCCATCGCCGTGATCATCTGCACAATATTGCTCTGCTTCGGGGCGCTGCTGCTGGTCAGGTCCTGGCTCCGGCTGGCGCAGCGGATTGGCCGCTGGGACGGGGACGCGCAGAAGATCCTGCTTAAGGCCCTGGTGCTGTGGGCTTTGCCGCTGGCGGTTTCACTGCCGCTGTTCAGCAGGGACATCTACGCCTACATAGGCCAAGGCAGGCTGATGATGCAGGGCCTGGATCCCTACACCAACGGCATCTCGGCCCTCAACAACTACTATTCGATGGGGCCGGACACACTCTGGACCGAGGCACCTACACCGTATGGCCCGCTGTTCCTGTGGATTGAACAATTCGCCGTTTGGGCGGGCTTCGGGATCCCCGAAATCTCCATCATCCCCTTCCGGCTGGTCGCGATGGGAGGTGTGGCACTATGCGCCATCTATGTGCCCAAACTCGCGGCTCTGTACGGAATGAATCCCTCTCGGGTCCTGTGGCTGACCGTGCTCAATCCCGTGGTCCTGTTCAACTTCGTGTGCAGCGCGCACAACGACTCGCTAATGCTGGGCCTGGTGGTTGCCGGCATCTACTTCGCCTCCACCAAGAAACCGCTGCTGGGCATCCTGCTGGTAACGGCCTCCATCGCCGTCAAACCCATCACCCTGGTTGCGCTTCCCTTCATCGGGCTGATCTGGGCCGGCTCAAAAGCCGGCTGGGGCCGCAAATTCTGGTGTTGGGCGGCCACCGCAGCAATTTCACTCGGACTGCTCTGGATCTGCGGAATGGCGAACGGGCTGGGATTCGGCTGGGTCGGTGCACTGGGAACGTCGGGCACCGTATGGATCTGGTATGCGCCGATCGGCGCCGCCGGCGCCCTGTTGGGCGGACTGACCAGCCTTCTTGGCGGCCCCGGAACATTGGTCACGGACATTATCCACCTGATCGGCAAGGTGGCCTCCGTCGTCGCCGTCGTCTGGCTGGCCCTCCGCGGCGCCGCAGTCAACGGCGGGAATGCCGCCAATGTCAGACGGATGGCGTGGGCCTTTGCCGCAGTCGTCCTGCTCGCGCCCATGGTCCAGCCCTGGTACCTAGTGTGGCTGCTTGTTTTCTTTGGCGTCACAGGCATCCGGGACGACTGGCAGCTGCGCGTTGTGCTGTACCTGACGACCTTCTTCACGCTGATTGCCCTGACGGACCAGCTCAGTGTCTTCCAGTGGATATCCATCGCCGCCGTACGTGCGGTGGCGATTGCGGTAGGTGTCTCCCTGGCGCTGTACCTGATGTTCGTCGACAAGAAGACCAAGGGCTTCTTTGGCCGGCCGTGGACCATCGCCCTGCGGCGGCAACGGGTCGCGGCGCGCGACCAGGATGGCTCTACTTGGACAGGCCGCCGACCAGATTGATAACCGTCGCAATGATGACAGCGCCAAAAGCGTATGACAACAGGGCATGGCGCAGCGCCATGGCGCGGATCTCGTCGCTGCTGATATTGGTGTCCGAGACCTGGAAAGTCATTCCAAGGGTGAAGGAAAAATAGCTGAAGTCCCCGTATCGGGGAGGAGCCTTCTGGTTGAAATCAACGCCGCCGTCGTCGCCAGTGTAGTAAAGGTGGGCGTACCGCAGTGCGAACAGGGTGTGCACCAGGAACCACGAGGACCCGACCGTCGTCAGGGCGAGTGCCACCAGCACCACTTTGCCAGCGCCGTCGGCCGAACCGGCCTCAATCAGGATGAGTCCGACGACGGCGAAGCTGGCGACGCTGGCGATCAGAAGCAGGGAATCGGTTATGGCGCGTCCGGGATCCTCACGGGTGGCGTGCCGTGACGTAGCCTCGGCGTCCAGGCCGTGGATCGCCAGATAAACGGAAATTGAGTAGGTCAGCGAAGCGGCGAGCCAGCCGACCGCGGCCGCGTACGTCCATTCGCCCGCTAGGCCGGTAATGATGGCGGCAATCACGCCCAAGATGAGCATGGCCAGAAGACGGGTAGAGGAGCGCTGGGCTCGTGCGCTGAAATCGCGTGGGGACTCGTTCCGCCGGTTCATGGATCCTCCCTGGTGTCCGTTTACAGTCCATGCTGGTCCCGATGTGCTGCGTGGCAGCAAGGCGGCCCCGCACGGCTGGCAATATGACGTCCCGGGAACTCTGTCTGAACCACCATGCGCCAAGCGTTATGTATCCGGCACGCCCTGGCCCGGCTGCCGAGATTGCTCCGCAGGATGTGGTGTCGGGGGAGGGAAATCGCCGGGCTCCGGCGGTTGGGGGACCGTGCCCGGGTCCGGTACGGCGGGGCCGGGGTTGGGTTGCGGTGGTTGGGGCAGGGGGTCCGGCACGGCGGGGCCGGGGTTGGGCTCGCGAGGATTCTCCCCCGGAATCCGGCCCCGGTTAGACGTTGGATCTTGACTCACGCTGTTCCTTCTTCCATCGCGGAGGGGTGACATGTTCAAAGCGGCGCTCAGACCGGCGGATTTCCCCCTTGCCTCGAGCGGGCGGCTTCCCTGGCCACCTCCTGCGACGCGGTGAGAAGTTTTTCGCTGGCAGCTTTTTCCTGGCTGAGGTTCTGCTTGAGCAGGGTCGCTATTTCCTCCCAGCCGACGTTGGCCTCCGCGGTGGCAATCAGGGTCTGGTAGACGGCAATCTCGTAGTGCTCGGTCTCCAGGGCCCCGGCGACGGCGACCGCGTCCACCAATTCGGTGGCTGTCTTGCGGATGGTGGATTTACCTTCCTTGGCCAGTCCCTGGGTGGTGGGCGACGGCGATTTATCCACGGCGGTGTTGAGGATCCCAAAGATCCGCTGGAGATTGGTGATCTGCTGCCGGGTTTCCTCGGCATGCGTCCGGAAGAGCTGCTTCAGTTCCTGACGCTGTGCGGCTTGCTCGAGATCCCCGAGCATGGCCAGAGAATCGTCCTCCATGCTCATGGCTGAACCCAGCTTGAATTGGAACAGCTCTTTCGGCGTATTCAGGTGTTCGAACATCGCGTCCTCTTTTCTGTGTTGCCCTTGAGTAGCTATTGACGCCGGGATAAACGGTGTGCTCTGCTGTCTCTACCTGTGAGTCAAGCAGTGGCCGTTGACGGCAACGATGCCTGTGGCGGTCCGTAGAATGACGGAGGTCAATAGAATGAGTGCCCAAACCCGCCCCCCTTACCGTGAAGACGATCCGGCCCATGATTACGAAGAGGTCTCTACAGTGGACTGGGACCTGGAGGATGAGTTCCTCGACAGCGAGGAGGCCGTTGTCGGCCTGGCCCCTGTCGAGGAGTAGACACCCCGTTTATCTCCCGTCATCCTTCTTGTCTGAACCCACGTTTGTGACGGCTTCGCTGACTTCAGTGGGGCCGTCATATTCTTTGTCCGGAAGACTGCGAAGGCTGTCCAAGACGTTGCTGTCCGCACCGGCTTGCTGTGCCTTGTTCAGCAACTCGTCCCGGCCTACGGGGTAGTCAATGCCGCCTAGGAATTTCTGGATTTGGATGGGATTTGGAGCATCTGGCATGGGATTCACCTTTCGCCGGGGTTGGATAACGTGATTTTTGGAGTCCGTTCCCTTTCTGGGAGCGGGGGATCGGGCGGGGGAAAGACCACGTCGTAGGCTTCCACGCGGCGTTCCCGGACTGTGGTGGGTGACTCGAGGTGCACCGCGCCAGAGGGGAGGATGCCGGCGCCGCCGAAGCGTTCCATTACCCGCCACTGCGCCGCAACGTCCTCGCCGCAGTGGTCCGGCGGCAGCCGTGGCCAGAAGTCGAATCCGCCGCTGCCCAGCAGTGCGGCCCTGTCGAACAGGACGCATCCGCCGAGCCATGCGATCCGGTAGGCGGTCCACTGCTTTGGGCCGGCCTGCAAGGTGGCGGCCAGGTGGGTCGGGTTGGCCGCGTTGTGCAGCCGCCAGCGCTCGAATTCCGGCGCGTCGCGCCGGATGTGTTCGGCGGTGACCGGGCCGTTCCAAGGCTGGAAGCTGGACCGTTCCTGGGGCCGGTCCTCGGAAAGGTAGGAAAGGCCTTGGACCGCCATGCCGACGAAGCCGCATTGCAGGGTGTCCAAGGCGTTGCACATTGTTTCCAGCGCGCCGGGTTCCAGCCAGACGTCGTTGTCCAGGAATAGGACCCGCGGGCCCCTGGAGATGTCGAGCAGATATTGCCGGTGTTCGGCCAGGCCCCGCAGGGGAAGATGGCGCTCCAGCCGCACCGGCCGTCCCTGGGCTTCCAGTATGCGGACCATGGTACGCACGGCAGGATGCTCCCAATCCGGCTGGTCGGGGGACTGATCGCTGATAATCACACCGAAGTCGGGGTTATCCTGGGCAGCGAGGCCCGCCAGCGTGATGGCAAGTTCAGCCGGCCGGCCAATGGAGGGGATCAGCACCTCCACGGGGGGAGGCTGCTGTTGGAGACCCCCGGATGGCGTGTGCTGCCCGTTCGCATTCACATAGCCGCGTCCCCATTCCGCTGCTGTCCGCCGGGTCATCCGCGGCCCCCGTCTGCGAATCGTCCCGGTACCGCGGATCCATCCGCTCCTGCCGGGTTGTTCAGACTGGCCGGGCTGGTGAACCCGTCCGGACTGGAGAACCCGTCCGGACTGGCGGGGGCAGGCTGCGCAGTCCGGACGGCGCCGATGCGCTCCACCAGGGCGCTGGTCGAGTGGTCCGCCACGTAGTCCAGAATCTCGACGATGCCCCCGTAGGCCTCCACGGCCTCGGTTTCCTCCAGCATCTCGGGGGTGTAGTCGCCGCCCTTGGTATAGACGTCCGGCCGCAGAACCTCAATCAGCGGGATGGGCGTATCGGTATCGAAGACGGTCACGTAGTCCACGCAGCTCAGGGCGGCCAGCACGCCGGCCCGGTCTCTGGCAGGGTTGATCGGCCTGCCCTCGCCCTTTAGCCGCCGCGTGGAGGCATCCCCGTTGACGGCCACCACCAGAATGTCGCCCAGCTGGCGCGCCTGGTTCAGGTAGCTGGTGTGTCCCCGGTGCAGCACATCGAAGCAGCCGTTGGTCAGCACTATGCGCCGTCCGTTCTGCCGCGCGCGGCTGATCTCCGCCAGTAGGTGGTTCAGATCCAGGATGCTTTCGGCGGAACTGGCCAGGTGCGCGGAGAGGTCGGCCGTGCTGCACACGGAGGTCCCGAAGTGGTGCACCACAATGTCCGCGGCCGCCTGCGCGAAGTCCAGGCTGGTACTCAGGGGCACGCCGCTGGCCCGGCAGAGGGTCAGGGCGGCCACGAAGGTGTCCCCGGCGCCCGAGGCCTGCTTGTCCGTGGCAGGTTTTGTCCAGGTCCGGTGCCGGATTCCGGTCCGGTCCGCCAGGACGGTGCCGTCCGCGTCCAGGGTGACGACGGCGGCGGCGGCGCCGGTGGCCGTGAGCAGGTCCTCCGCATGCTCCCGTACCCAGCCGGGACGGTGGGCGGAGGGCAGCGGTGAACCTACCATCAGACCGGCTTCCTGGGCATTGGGGGTGACAAGATCCGGGCAGAGTCCGGCCCAGGGCCGGGCATCGTGGGCATCCACAACGAACAGCGTGTCCTCGGGGGCCGCATCGCGCAGCCGGGGCGCGAGCGCCGTCGGCAGCGCCCCCGAGCCGTAATCGCAGATCACAACGGCATCCGCGTCTCTCACCCGATCCAGCACCGCCGCGGCCAGTGCTGCAACAGATTCTCCGGCGACGGGACCCCCACCGCCGTCGTCGACCCGCAGCATGATCTGGTCGGCGCTGACAATACGGCTCTTGCTCAGCGTCCGGTTCCCTGGCAGCTCGAGTACGCCGGAGGTGTCGACGCCCGCCTGCTCCATCAGCCGGCGCAGCAGCGCGCCGTCGTCGTCCGCCCCGACAAAACCGACCATTCTGACCTCCGCACCCAGCGCCGCCAGGTTCATGGCCGTATTCCCGGCGCCGCCGGGCGCGTAGCTGCGTCCCCTGATGTCGACGACGGGGGCCGGCGCCTCGCGGCAGAGCCGGTGCACGTCGCCGATCCACCAGCCATCCAGCATCAGATCGCCCAGCACGGTGATGCGTGGCCGTCCGTCGGCCAGCAGTTGGGGAACATCCGGCGCCAGGGCACGCAGTCCGGCCATCATGCCGTTGGGATCGAGCATCAGGTCGCTCCTCGTGGTTCTCGGATTGACGGTGTTGTGGCCGCGCGCTTCCGCCGGTCCTATTCGTTTCATACCCACTTTGCGGCGCTCTTACACACGCCGTCCGGGTCTGGTGCCTGACACAGGGCGCATTGACGCAGCGGGCAGGTTCTCTTCTAATGTTGGCTTCATAGCTCCGCCACCGATCGAGCAGAGGTGCCAGATGAGAGATGATGCAGGCCTGCCTGAGCAGCAGCCCCGGCTGGGTCCGCTGGGGGAGAAGTTCGACGGCGTGGAACGGATCGCGGTGTTGCGCGGCGGCGCGCTGGGGGATCTGATTTCCGCGCTGCCGGCGCTGGACGCGCTCGCCGCAGCCTATCCTGCCGCCACGCTGACGCTGCTGGGGACCCCGCAGCACCGCTTGCTGCTGCAGGGACGCAATGGGCCGGTCGAAACGGTGGAGATCCTCCCGATCGTGCCCGGGGTGCGGGAGCCAGCCGGGCCGCCGGGGGCCAACGGTGCGGCTGCGCCCACCGTGGACGATTTTTTCCAGCGCATGCGCGAGCGGCACTTCGATCTGGCGGTGCAGCTGCACGGCGGCGGCGGGAATTCCAACCCGTTCCTGCTCCGGCTCGGTGCCCGCTACACCGTTGGCTGTGCCACACCGGACGCCCCGCGGCTGGACCGGAACCTGCAGTTCTCGTATTACCAGCACGAGCTCCTGCGCTGGCTTGAGGTGGCCGGGCTGGCCGGGGCGCCGGCCGTCAGGCTGCACCCCCGGCTGGCGGTCTCCGAAGAGGAGCGGGAAACGGCACGGCAGTGGATCGAACCGGACACGCGGGGCCTGGTGTCGCTGCATCCGGGTGCCTCGGACCCACGACGGCGGTGGCCCGCCCGGCACTTTGGCCTGACCGCTGCGCGGCTGGCGGAGGCCGGGTTCCAGGTCCTGGTGATCGGCGACGGACCCGACGTGGACCTGGCGGACCAGGTGGTGGCGGAGGCCCACGGCGCCGGCCCCGCCGCGGCGGTGCGGGCGGTCCGCTCGGTGGCCGGAAAGCTGGAACTGCCGGTGCTGGCCGGATTGTTGGCCTCCTCTGCCGTGATGTTGGGCAACGACAGCGGACCGCGGCATCTGGCTCAGGCCGTGGGCGCGCGCACAGCCTCCATTTACTGGTGCGGAAACGTCATCAACGCCGGACCACTGAGCCGGTCGGAACACCGGTTGCAGATTTCCTGGACGGTGTCCTGCCCGGTCTGCGGAGCCTCAATGGCCGGTGAAAGGGGCGGCCGCTGCGGTCACGACGTCTCCTTTGTAGCCGATGTCGACCCGGAGGCTGTCCTGGCGGACGTGCTGGCGCTGGTGTAATCCGGGATCCTGCCGAACCGGCGGTGGGAAGCAGCGGATCAGGGCCAGGAGTCCTCCTCCTCGTGGCAAATCACCAGCTCGCGCACCGCGCAGCCCTCCGGCTGGGCGAGGGCAAAGAGGACCGCGTCCGCCACCCTAGCGGGGTCGATCAGCTTGGAATCGTCCTGTGGCTTGTATTTCTCCTGGCGGTCATCGAAGAAGTGCGTCTTCATGCCGGCCGGGACAATGGTGGTCACCCCGATCACGCCGCGGTTCTCCGCAGCCAGTGCCCGGCTGAAGCCCATCACGCCAAACTTTGAGGCACAGTAGGCCGTCGCCTCCGGCAGCGCCTTGATGCCCAGCGAGGAGGCGATGGTGACCACATTTCCGCGGCTCTCCTTCAGGGCCGGAATGGCCGCCCGGACCACGGCCACGGTGCCCAGCAGGTTGACCTGGATGACTTTTTCCCACTCCGATGCGGCCACCTCTTCCAGCCGGCCGCAGCGGTCGATGCCGGCCGCCGTCACCACGGCATCCAGCCGCCCTGCATCCGCGGCGGCCTGGCCCACCGCGGCCGTCACCGCCGAGGTGTCAGCGACATCCACCTGGTAGGCCTCCGCGTGGTCCAGGCCCCCAACATTCCGGTCCAGGATGATGGGCCGGCCACCGGCGGAACGCACGGCGGCCACGACCGCGGCGCCCAGGCCGGAGGCGCCTCCGGTGACCAGGACGACCGCGTCCTTGAGTTGGGGAAAGTTCATGGTGTTCAAAGGTGATCCCTTCATAGTGGTCGGTCGGACGGTGTTGCGGGCAGCGGCCAGCGGCTCAGCCGAATCGGGCCAGGGCGCCGGCAAGTTTGGTGGTGGAGCGGGCCGGGTGGTAGGGCAGGGTGATGGTGCGGCCGCCCCAGGTCTGCAGCAGATCCGTTTCCGGCAGTTGCGCCGCAGAATAGTCGCCGCCCTTGACCCACAGGTCAGGCCGGAGCAGGTCCAGGATGGCCTCCGGGGTGTCCTCGTCGAAGATGGCCACGGCATCGACGCAGCTCAGGGCCGCCAGCAGCTCCGCCCGGTCGTGCTCTTCGATGATGGGGCGGTCGGGCCCTTTCAGCCGCCGGATGGACGGGTCCGAGTTCAGGCAGACGATCAGGCAATCGCCCAGGGCCCGGGCTGCGGCAAGTGTGCGCACATGGCCGGCGTGCAGCAGATCGAAGCATCCGCCGGTGGCGACGACGTTCCCTCCGGAGGCGCGGATCCGCTGGGCCAGGCTCTGCGCCTGTTCAAGATCGTGCCGGCGCGGCTCCGGGCCGCGGCCGGAACGGATGGCTCCTCGGCCGGCGGCTCCGGCGCCGCCTCCGATGCTGGCAGCGGCCGCGCCGCCGTCGGCCAGCGCCGCCACGCCGCCGCCGGCCAGGAACGCGGCAGCGGAAGCGACCGCGGCCTCGACGGCATCGGACATGACCATGCCGCGGGCCAGCTTCAGCGCCAGGCTGGCCGCGAACCTGTCGCCGGCGCCGCAGGAGTCGGGGACGGTGCTGGCGGGCGCCGGTACCAGCAGCGGTACGGCCGGCAGCGGGGCTGCGTCCTGCACCAGGAGCGCCCCCTTCTCGGCCAGCGTGACGACGACGGCCCGGCTGGACCAGCGGTGCTGCAGTTCGACGGCGGCCGAGGTGGCGGCAGCGACCACGGTCTGCTGGCGGGCCGGGTTCTTGGCGGCGGCCAATTGCAGTGCTTCGGCCAGGTTGGGGGTTACGGCCGCCATGCCCGGAACCGGGACCGACCCGGACGGATGCGGGTCCCAGACAACGGGGATTCGGTGGCACAGCCCCTCCAGAACGCGGCGAAGTCCGGGATCGGCGGTCAGACCGCGTCCGTAGTCCGCCACGACGATGGCGTCCGCTTCCGCGAGGGCTGTGAGCATGTCATCGCTCACCACCGGCGCGGCGGCCGGGCCGCAGCCCTCGTCGAAGCGCGCTATGGCCTGCCCGTTGGCGCGCAGGCGCGTCTTGACCGGCGTCGGGCCGGGCAACTGCGAGGCGACCACGCTGATGCCGGCCAGCTCCGCACGCAGCCGGGCACCGCCGTCGTCGTCGGCCAGCGCCGTCACCAGTACGACGTCCGCACCGTCGGCCGCCAGCAGCGTGGCCACCAGGCCGGCGCCCCCGGCCCTGCGCTGGATGCGGGAGACGTCGACGACGGGAACGGGGCCATCCGGACTGAGCCGGGTGGCATCACCGCGGATGTCCACATCCAGCAGCACGTCCCCCACCACCGCGATCCTCATGGCTTCCCATCCTCCCGGGCCACCGCGGCATCGAAGCACTGGCACATCGCGTGCAGGGCGATGAGGTGCGCCTCCTGCACATTGGCCGGTGGAGCGTCGATGGCGATGTAGTCCTGCACCGCCATGGTCAGCGGATTCGGGGCCTTGCCGGTCAGCGCCCAGGTCTGTGCGTGCGCGCGCTCGGCCGCCTCCGCCGCGAGCAGCAGATTCTTGCTGTTCCCGCTGGTGGACATCAGCAGCAGGATGTCCCCGGGCCGGGCATGCCCGGTCACCTGCCGGGCAAAGACCAGTTCATACCCGTAGTCGTTGCCGATGGCTGTCACCGCGGAGGTGTCCGTGTGCAGCGCTATCGCGGAAAACGGCCGGCGCTCGTCCCGGAACCGCCCCACCAGTTCGGCGCTTAGATGCTGCGCCTCCGCCGCCGAGCCGCCATTGCCGGCGGTCAGCAGCCGCGCTCCGGCCAGCAGCCGGCGGGCCAGTTCCTCGCCCCAGGCGGCCAAGTGCCCGGCCTGCTGCTGGAGCGCGGCAAGTGCCGGCGCAACATTCTCCAGATGGGTGTTCACCAGGTGGAAGGCGGGATCTGGCGGGGCGATCAATTCCTGTTTGGCATGGATGCTCACTGCGCCTGCCCTCCAAATCCGGTGTCTGTCCTCACGACACTGCGGCGCACCGCGTCGAGCTCGGAATCATCCGGCGCCGACCTGCGCAGCATCGACTTGTAGATCTTTTCCGTATCCGCCGCCACCCGGTCCCAGGAGTAGCGCGAGCGGACGCGCCGTACGCCGGCTTGCCCCAGGTCGCGGCGCAGGTCCGCGTCCAGCAGCAGCTTGGCCAGCGACTCGGCCACCGAAACCGGGTCGCGCGGGGGGACGTGCAGCCCCGTGACACCGTGCACCACGGTGTCGATCAGGCCGCCCACCGCCGCGGCCACCACGGGTTTGCCGCAGGCCATGGCCTCCAGCGGGACGATGCCGAAGGGCTCATACCAGGGCGTGCAGACGACCGCATCCATGCTTCGCAGCAGCGCAGGCATCTCCTCGCGCGGAACCTGTCCGCACATGGTCAGCCGGTCCGCCACGCCTACCTCCCGTGCCAGCGCCCGGATCCGCCGGGCCTCCGGATCCGCATCCAGTTCATTGGGTCCGGTGGATCCGCCCACCACCAGCAGTTCCACGTCGTCAATGCCCAGCTTGGCCAGTTCCGCCAGCGCGGAGACCGCGGTTCCGACGCCCTTGCGGGGGACAAGGCGTCCAACGGTGGCGATCCTGAGGCGGCTGCCACGCGGGGCCACCGGACCCTCCGGGGTGAACATGCTGATGTCCACGCCGCAGGGTGCAATGGAGATCCGGGACTGGTTGACGCCCAGCGTCTTCAGCTCAAAGACCTCGTCCGTGCAGGTGGCCACCACTCGGTCCACGGACCGGCCGACCCACGGCTCCAGCCAGGCGCGCTCCGGCGGACTGGTGTCTTCAGAACCCTGATGGCGGCGCTTGACCGCGCCCAGGGCGTGGAAGGTTTCCACCACCCGTGGGGCCCGGCCGACCGTGGCCAGCGCCTGCCCGGCGGCATCAATGCAGGCCACCCCTGACATCCAGAAGTGTCCGTGCACCACCTCGGGCGGCTCCGTGGACCAGTCGCGTGCAATCCCGTCCGCCAGTGCCGGCATGAACGGCAGCATCTGATCCTTGGGGACCGGCCGAGCCGGGCCGGCGTCGATATGGACCAGATCCAGACCGGGGGCAATGGCGATCCGGTAGGGCAGGTCCGGGTCGTCGCGGCGGGTGTAGACGGTGACATCATGCCCGCGCCGGGCCAGCGCGGCGGAGAGCTCGGCGACGTGGACGTTCTGGCCGCCGGCATCGACGCCGCCCAGGGCGGCGAGGGGGCTGGCATGTTCTGAAACCATGGATATTCTCACAGCTTTGTCCTTTCATCCAACGCGACGGGGCTCTGTCCGGTTTGTGCGGGTGCGGGCGGCGGCTCGGGGGAGGGGCCAGACGGCGGCGGTGGCTCCTGGGGCAGGTCCGACGGCGGCGGCGGCTCGGGGGAGGGGCCCGACGGCGGCGGCTCCGGGGGCTGCTCCGGCATGGTCCGGCGCGTCAGGTCGTACAGCAGGGTGTCCCAGTCATCCAGGAACCGCTGCAGACCGTAGCGTTCCAGGGCTGCGGCCCGGGCCACCAGCCCGCAGGCCGTGGCGTGCTGCGGGTCCTCCAGCAGGCGTCGGCCAGCCGCCACCAGCTCCCCGACGTCTGTGGAGACGGCACCGGCCTCGGCCGGGACGGCGCGGACGGCTTCAGTGCTGGCCAGGGCCAGGACGGGCATCCCCAGCTGCATCGCCTCGATCAGCGACAAGCCCAGCGAGGTCCAGCGCACCGGATGCAGGTAAACGGCGCAGCGGGCAAGCTCCCCGTGCAGCCGTTCGGTGGGCAGGTCCCCGCCCCACCGCAGCCGGTCCGGCGCCAGGCCAAGCGCGGCGGGCAGACGCTCACCGCCCATCCCGAAGACGGTGACCGGCCCGGCGGCCGCGAACCGGGGGAGCAGGTCCGTCCCGGTGACCCGCCAGCGGCGCACCGGTTCGTTGATGACGACGCCGAAGCGGGCCAGATCCCCGCCATAGCGGTAGCCGGGGTCCACGATCCCGTGTTCAATGACCATCGAGGGGGCCTGGCCGCTGTCCCAGAACAGCCGGTTGAAATGGGTTACGTGCACAATGGGTATCGCCGACTGGTCCGCCAGCGGGTGCCGCGTGAAAGGCACGTCCTCCTTGGGCGTGTTGTGCTCCAGGAACACCGCCGGAAGGTCGCGGCCGGGCCTGCGCCCCAGCAACCGTTCCGCTTCCCGGATTTCCTGCGGACGCTGGAGCACCACCACGTCAATGTCCGCGTCGCGCAGGTGCTGGGGCGCCACCTCCCGGGCCCGTGGCCAGTCCCGGCCTCCGCGGCCCAGGCCCCACGGGCCGCCTCCAGGTTTGGTGGGCAACAGGTAGTCGTGGGAACCGCGGACAAACGCGTCGGTCCAGCCGCCGTGGACATGCCAGAGCAGGATTCTCATCGGGATACCTCCATGGCCGCGTCGATGGGCGGGTCGGTCAGCCGTCGTACCGCGTCCACCACAGCCTCCGGCTTGACGCCGGAGAGGCAGGGGTGTCCGGGGATGGGGCATTGACGGACCCGGGAATTGCGGCAGGCCGCGTTCTGGTCGCCCAGCAGCTCCAGTCGGACCCCGTAGGGTGCCCATTTAACGGCAGGGACTACCGGAGAGAAGAGGCTCACCACAGGTGTTCCGACCGCGGCGGCCAGATGGGCCGGACCGGTATTGCCGACGACGACGGCCTGGGCGCCGGCCAGGACCGCGGCCAGGCCGCGCAGATCGGTCAGGCCCCCCAGATCCAGTGCAGTGGAGCCAGCCACCTGCCGGGTCAGCGTGGCCTCATCCGCGCTGCCGGTGACCACCACGCGGTAGCCGGCGGCCGCCAGCAGTTCGACGCAGGCGGCGTTGAGTTCGGCCGGCCAGGCCCGGGCCGGGGCTTCGGCGCCGGGATGGACGACGACGTAGGGCGCACCGCCTGCCAGATGGGCCGCCTCGCCCACATCCCGTATGGCGAGCAGGCCGTCGTCGCCCGCCGGCAGCTCAAAACCGGCAGCCCGCGCAATGGCCAGCGCCCGCACCGGCTCGGGGATGTCTTCCGGCAGGTCCTCCCCGGGCCGCAGCCGGACGTCGAGCAGGGAGCCGGGGTAGTCAACCGAGGCCCCGGCCACCGGACCCAGTCCCGCCATCTTGAGCATCAGCGCCAGCGGCAGCGGCGACTGGTGGAACGAGGTCAGGATGATCGCCTGGTCCGCCTGCACCTGCCTGAGCTCATCGTTGAGGATGTCCAGGTGCCCCCGGGTGGCCTCGGGCGCGGGATTGGCGATCCAGGGGCAGTCCCAGACAATCACCTCGTCGACGCCGGGCAGCAGAGCCGCTGCGGCGGAGCCGAGCGGTCCGCAGAGCATCGCAACATGGTCCGCGGTGCTGGCCACGGCCCGGACGGCGGGGCCGCAGAGCAGCACGTCGCCCATGCTGTCCAACCGTGCCACCAGCACTCGCCGGCTCACCCAAGCACCTCCGGGACCGTGAAAAGCAGTTCGACTGCCTCGGTGATGGTCGCGGCCACCTCTGCGGCGTCCTTGACCTCTTCGCTGCGGGTGAGTGCCGTGGGCACCAGGACGCCACGTGCCCCGACCGCCGCGGCCGCTTCCATGTCCGCACCGATGTCCCCGATCAGGGCCAGATTCTTGACGGCCACGCCGAATTCGCCGGCCGCGTGCAGCAGCATGCCCGGCGCCGGCTTACGGCAGCCGCAGCCGTCTTCTGGTCCGTGCGGGCAGACACACCACAGATCGAAGGGGCCCAGCAGTTCGTCGACCCGGGCATTGACGGATTGCACCTGCTCCTGGCTGAGCAGTCCGCGGCCGATCCCGGACTGGTTGGTGACCACGCCAACCAGCAGCCCGCGGTTCCGGACGGCGGATACAGCCTCCCGCGCGCCCGGCATCTCGGTGACCAGGGCGGGGTCCCCGTTGTACGGAACATCCCTGATCAGGGTTCCGTCACGGTCAAAGAGTACGGCGCAAGGAAAGCCGCGGGTGTGGTTCTCCATGCACAACCAGTTCCCCGCTACGCCGCCTGATAAACATGCCCGGTGTGATTTCTTCACCTCTGTCCGCGGGAAAAGTACTTCCGGATCAGGGCTAAACTGCTCTAAAAGTACTTCCGCGTCCAGGGTAAAAAGTCGCCCCCTTTGATTCATAAGTGCTTGAATTCATGGGTGCCGCATTTCTGCTGCTTTTCCGCTTTACCTGTAGTGCTAATTGGGCGCTACCCTCTTTGTCAAGCGGCAATTGGACGCGCAAAAGGCAGGAGGAACAGATGGGGATCGAACCAGCGCAGCCCGTGGCATTGGCCCTGCGTGCGCTGAAACTGGGCGACCTGCTGGTGGCCGTCCCGGCACTGCGCGGCTTGCGCCGCGCCTTCCCTGGCCACCGTCTGGTCCTGGCAGCACCAGGCTGGCTGGCACCGATCGTGTCGCTGGTCGGCGCCGTCGACGAGCTGCTTCCGACGCCGGGACTGCGCGGGCCTCTGGCGCTGGCGCCCAAGACGGTCGACGTGGCAGTCAATCTGCACGGCAACGGAACAGAAAGCAGGGGGGTTCTGGAGACACTTGAACCGCGGCGGCGGATAGGCCACCTGGCCCCTGGTTGGACCGGACCGGAATGGGCCGATGGCATCCACGAACGAACCCGCTGGACGCGCCTGTTGGACTGGCATGGCATCCTCGCGGATCCGGCGGACCTGTATCTGGACGTCCCGGACCTTGCGGTGCCCGATCCCGGCTCAGCAGTGCTCCACGTGGGTGCCTTTTATGGCAGCCGGCAGTGGCCGGTTGAGCGGTTCGCGGCCGTGGCCACCGTGCTTGAAGCTGCTGGCCACCGTGTGGTGTTCACCGGGTCCGCCGATGACAGGCCCCGGGCGCAGTCGGCGGCGGAGCGGGCGGGACTGGGAGAGGAGCGCATCCTGGCCGGCCGACTGACCCTTGACGAATTTGCGGCCACGATTGCCGCAGCCGTCCTGGTGGTTTCCGCGGACACCGGCGCGGCACACCTGGCCTCGGCCTACCACATCCCGTCGGTGGTGCTTTTTGGCCCTGCACCGCCTCAGGAATGGGGTCCGCCGCCCGGTCCGCACATGGTCCTGACCGATGCCTCGCTACGCCGCGGCGAGACTTTTTCCAGCGAGCCGGATCCGGCGCTGCTGGCCGTGCAGCCTGCCCAAGTGCTGGCCGCACTGGCGGAACTGGGTGTGCTTTAGGTTCTATTCGGCCGTCAGCCGCCCGCGCAGCCGGTCAAGCAGCCGGACCAGAATGCGGGACACCTGCATCTGCGAGATACCCAGCTGGTCGGCGATCTCCTGCTGTTTGAGGTCCTCAAAGAAGCGCAGGTAGAGCAAGCGGCGTTCCCACGGTGTCAGCTCCCGCATGGCTGCTGCCAGGCTGACGCGGTCATCGATCCGGTCGAAGGCGTTGTCCTCGCCGCTGAGGGTTTCATACAGCGCCGGGCAGTCACCCCCAGGAGGCTGCGAATCGAGGGAATCCGGATGCATGCTGCTGTGGCACTGCTGGGCCTCCTGCACCGCCGCCGGGTCCGCCTCCAGCGTTGCCGCGAGCTCAGTGGAGGTGGGTTCATGGCCCAACTGCTGTCCCAGCTCCGGTGTGGTTGCGTTGACCCGCGCCCGCAGTTCCTGCACCGGACGCGGCGGGCGGATCATCCAGGAATGGTCGCGCAGATGGCGTTTAATTTCTCCGGCAATGGTGGGCACGGCAAAGGCAATAAAGCTGTTGCCTTCTTCGGATCGGAACCTGCTGGCAGCCTTGACCAGGCCCAGCCGCGCCACCTGCTGAAGATCCACCCAGTCCTGGTGGCTCCGGCGGTAGCGGCGGGCCACGGAGTCAGCCACCTCCAGGTGCTCGATGACCAGGTGGGCCCGCTGCACCGGGGTATTGCTCGGCCCGGCTTTGATGGGCAAGTTATTACTGGGGCTCAGCGGAGTGGGCATCCTAAAACCTTCTTTGCGGAAGAAGATTTGTGCCACTGCCTGACACTTCTTCTAGAGAAGCAGAAGCGCAAAGGAGAAGCAAGGGCCCCGGCCAACCCGGGGTTTGGAGGAGTACACTGGGCCCACCCCGCGGTTGAGCAACGGCCCGGGAGAGTGAATGAACAACGAGTGCCGTCCCCCAGCCAGATTTTACCTGGAGACGCTCGGGAGAGGATATTCCTTGAAATCCGCTAACAGTTTTCACCTGCTTGAGAACAAAGTATCCGCTTTGTCCCAGCGGGCTGCCGCCGGCGACATCAATTTCCGGCGGGTCGCCCTTCCTTACTGCGACCGGTGCCAGTCGGACGAGTTCACCCATCTGGAGTCCTTCAAGCCGGCATTGCTGCACTCCGACGGAACCCTGCGCACCTTGGGCCAGGTCACCTACTTCTGCAGCGGCTGCGGAAGCCAGCTTGGCCATTCGGTACCGCCAATGTGGGCTCCCGCCGGCTGGTACCTGGGCTAACCCAGGGCTAACCCAGGTACCAGGGCTGGCCTTAGTAGTTGGCAGCCGGGCCCGACGACGCTCCGTCCTGGTAATCGTCGTCGTCGGGCACTTCCCTGCGCTGTTCCAGCACGTCCGCCTCGTTGGCCTCCACCTCGACCAGGTCCATCTCCGGGGCGGGGCCGCCGGCTTCCGGGTCGGCGGTGTCGTCCTCGGCCGGATTAGCCGGGAGTTGCTGCTCCAGGTAATCCGCTTCGGTGGCGTCCATGCTCCGGTTGCCGGCCTCTTGCTCGCTCATCGCTTCCTTCTGCCTTGTTGGTCGATTCCCGCAACCCCGGTCCTACTGCTGCTGCGACTCAGCCGGCCGGAACGGCGGGACCGGTGGGCCAGCGCAGCAGCGCGGCCACCTCGACGCCGCCGGGCAGGGCTCCCGAAGGCACCAGCACCACCTCCGCGTCGGTCATGGCCACTGCCCGTAGGATCGCTGCGGGCGCGGAGGCTTTGCCCAGCACACCGGCGTGCAATGCCTCCCCGGCGTCGGTGGCCAGCCACGGCTCTGAGTCCAGCGCCAGCAGCGAATGGTCCAGCAGGGCCGAATCGTTGAGCAGGAGCGTTTCCACCTGGGCCTGCTGCAGGGCATGGACCACCTCGCCCACTCCGGTGGCGGAGAGCGGGTTGGGCCGTCCCTGCTGGACCGCGAGGCGCTCCAACAGGTCATGCTGGCGGTGGGCGATGATCTCCGCCACTCGCTGTTCCACCGCCTTTTTCATCATGGCGGGATCCGCCCCCGCCGTGCGGGTGTGGGAGTCGACCACACTGGCAATGGCGCGGCTGCCGTCGGAGAGCTGGTTGACCACCAGGTCCCGGGCCCGGATGTCGCCGGAGACAATAAGCAGGCGTGCCCGGCTGGCCGCGGCAATCTTGTCGATCGCTCCTGCCACCTCGTCAGCGTTGCGCCGCCAGATCTCCTGGGTGCGGTGCTGGTACTGGCCCTGCGACCAGCCACCGGTAGGCACCTTCTTGAGGTTTTCGGTAGAGCCGGCAACGTCGCTGGTGTCCTCGAGCCGCTTGTCCGCGTGGTGCAGCCGGATCTCCCCGCCGGCCCGGTCCACCTCGGCCACAACGTACGGGATTTCCTGGCCACGGTGCTTGACCAGCGGCAGCAGATCCGGAATCGCCCCGACGCTGGACTGCTCCAGGCCCACGGGTGTTCCCGGCAGCACCTCATCCAGTTCGACCCGGCCATCGCGGATCACGACGTAGCGGCAGATGGGGGACTTGGCGCCGTCCACCTGCCAGTCGATACCCTTGGCGGTCTCCACATCCGCCTTGGAGGCACCGGCATTCTTGAGCGTTTCGCCGATGTGGTCCGGCCGCAGCTCACCAGCCCGCAGGGTGTCTACCGTCCCGGTGCTGGCATCCGTGTAGATGGTGCACCAGGGTCCGGTCTTGCGGAAGAGCTCCGAATACTCGTGCAGACGCTGCATGGCTACCCCTCCTCATCGCTGTCCTCGGGCGGCTCCTTGGCCCCTGTCTGCCGGCTCGCCTCCCACACCTCCGGGCTGTCCGTATCGTCCGGAAACGGATCGGTCTCCCGGAATTCCTCGACATGGGCAGGTTGATTGCCTTTCACCATGCCATCAGTTTCATGTTTCATCTGGTCGTCAAGGCCTGGCCCGTGTTTGGTGCTTCCTCGTTCAGCCATGATGGTTTTTCCTTCCTATCAGGCGCCCTTCTTGCTTCTGCTCTTACGCGCCGGTTCCCTGTCCTCACTCTTGGACGGCTTGCTCTTGCCCGCACCGGTCTTGTCCGCACCGGTCTTGTCCGTGCGGTTCTTTTCCACGCTGCGGCGCAGGGCTTCCATCAGATCCAGGACACGGCCACCCTCTTCGCCGCCTTCTTCCTCGCGGCCAAACGTCTCATCCGTGTTGAGGACGTCGCCCTTGTCAAGCTTTGCCTCAATCAGGGTGCGCAGTTCCTGCTGGTATTCATCGGTAAATTTCTCCGGAGCAAAATCCTCGGAAAAAGAATCCACCAGGGCGGCGGACATCTGCTTTTCCTTGGCGGATATCTTGACCGTTTCCTCTAGTGAGGGAAAAGTGGCCGTGCGTACCTCATCGCCCCACAGCATGGACTGCAGCACCAGCACGTCGCCGCGCACGCGCAGCGCGCCCAGCCGGGATTTCTGCCGCAGTGAGAATTGCACGACGGCGGTCCGGTCGGTTTCCTCGAGGGTGCTGCGCAGCAGCACGTACGCCTTGGTCGACTTGGAGTCCGGCTCCAGGTAGTAGCTGCGTTCCAGGCTGATCGGGTCGATCTGCTGGCTGGGGACGAATTCCACCACCTCGATCTCGCGGGATTTCTCCACCGGTAGCGAGGCAAAATCCTCGTCCGTCAGGACGACTGTCCGCTCGCCGTCGTCGTACGCCTTGTCGATGTGCGCGTAGTCAACTTTCTCGCCGCAGATCTCGCAGTGCCGCTCATAGCGGATCCGGCCGCCATCCTTGTCGTGGACCTGATGCAGGTCAATATCGTGGTCCTCGGTAGCGCTATAGAGCTTGACCGGTACGTTCACCAAGCCGAATGCAATAACACCCTTCCAGATTGACCGCATAGGTAAACGCTAACACTAAGCATGCTGAGAGGGCTCTGGCTTATGCCGAAATTTTCCACCAGACTGGCACTATGGCACGCCAGCAAAGCGCGGGGAACAGGCAGGTGGTGAGCATCGACGGCCACCGGCTGACGCTGACCAACCTGGACAAGGTCCTCTATCCGCTTACTGGCACCACGAAGGGCCAGGTCCTGGAATACCTGGCCACGGTGGCGCCGGTGATGATTCCCTGGGCGGCGGACCGGCCTGCCACCCGCAAGCGCTGGGTACACGGGGTGGGGACCGCCGAAAAGCCCGGCAAGGTGTTCTTCCAAAAGAACCTGGACGCAGCCACACCGTCCTGGGTGAGGCGGCAGGCGATTGAGCACAAGGAACACACCAATGTCTATCCGCTGGTCAATGACACGGCGACGCTGACCTGGCTGGGGCAGATGGCGTCACTGGAGATCCACGTGCCCCAGTGGCGCTTTGGCCGCGGAGGCTCCCAGCTCAACCCGGACCGCCTGGTGCTGGACCTGGATCCGGGGGAAGGCACCGGGCTGGCCGAGTGCGCAGAGGTGGCCAGAATGGCCAAGGCCATCCTGGAGGGGATGGGCCTGTCCCCACTGCCGGTCACCAGCGGAAGCAAGGGCATCCACCTCTATACCGGCCTGGACGGGAGCCAGGATGCGGAGGCGGTGAATTCATTCGCCCACGAACTTGCCAGGGCGCTGGAAGCCGACCATCCGGACCTGATTGTCAGCGACATGAAAAAGACCCTCCGCGGCGGGAAGGTACTGGTTGACTGGAGCCAGAACAACCGCGCCAAGACCACCATCTGCCCGTACTCACTGCGCGGCCGGCCCCATCCCACCGTCGCCGCCCCCCGCAGCTGGGCGGAGCTGGCCGACCCGGAACTGGGGCAGCTGGACTTCACCGCTGTGATGGAACGCGTGCGCCGGGGTATTGATCCCCATGCCGAGGTAGGAGCCGGGGCGGACGCTGATGCCGCTACGCGCGGGGGTACGGACCGCCCGAAAACGGCATCCGCGCCGCCGTCGTCCGAACCGCCACGGTCCGCGCCGCCGTCGTCGCCTGACAGCGCCACCCGTCCTGACCCCCTGCACCAGTACCGGTCCATGCGTGATCCGGCCAAGACGCCCGAACCGGTGCCGCCGGGGCCTCCCGAGGATGCCCGGGGAAACAGTTTTGTCATTCAGGAACACCACGCCCGGCGGCTGCACTATGACTTCCGGCTGGAGCGCGATGGGGTGCTGGTCTCCTGGGCGGTACCCAAGGGCGTGCCGACGGAAGTGAAGAAGAACCACCTGGCGGTCCAGACCGAGGACCATCCGCTGGAATACGGCAGTTTCGAGGGCACCATCCCCAAGGGCGAATACGGCGGCGGGCAGGTGCTGATCTGGGACTCGGGAACCTACGAGCTGGAAAAATGGCGCGACAGCAAGGAAGTCATCGTGACGATGCACGGGAAGGAGGACGGCGGGCTGCACGGCGTCCCCCGGAGGGTGGCCCTGATCCATACCGGCGGTGACTCGCCCAAGGCCGAACGTAACTGGCTGATGCACCTGATGAAGGAGCAGCCTGGCCAGCAGCCTGGCGGCCCAGTAGCGGCGGCCCCGGCGTCCCCGGCGGAGCCGGCCCGCAGACCTGGCTTCATCGAACCGATGATGGCCACCGCCGGCAGCGTCAAGGACATTGGCGCGGAATCCGACTGGGACTTCGAAATGAAATGGGACGGCATGCGCGCCGTGGCGGTCGTCGCTGGCGGCAGCGTGCAGCTGTTCAGCCGCAACGGAAATGACGTGTCCGCAGGCTATCCGGAACTGGCGGCGATCGCGGAGGCGGTGAAGGCCGGCGGCGCGGCCAGCGCGGTGCTCGACGGCGAGATCGTGGCGCTGGATAAGAAGGGGCGCCCGGACTTCCGGCTGATGCAGCAGCGGATGAAGCTGACCAAACCGGCGCAGGTCGCCGCCGCCCGCAGGTCCGTCCCGGTGGTGTATATGGTCTTTGACCTGCTGGAGCTCAACGGCGAGGAGCTGGTACACCGCGCGCTGGCGCACCGTCGGCTGGCGCTGGAGGCACTGCTTTCCGGGCATACCGGCGACACCGTAGCGCTCTCACCGCTGTTTGAGGGCGACGTGCACCAGGCTGTGGCCACCAGCCGGGAGCTGGGCCTGGAAGGGGTTATGGCCAAGCAACGGGAAAGCAGCTACAGTTCCGGCCGCCGCGGACGGTCCTGGATCAAAATCAAGAACCAGCAGATGCAGGAGGTGGTGGTGGCCGGCTGGCGGCCCGGGAACGGACACCGGGCGGCCACCATCGGATCGCTGCTGCTGGGGGTTCCGGTGGACGGACACCTGGAGTATGTGGGCCGGGTGGGCAGCGGATTTTCCGATCAGGACCTTGCAGAGATGTCCAAACGCTTCGCCAAGATGGGCCGGGCCAGCAGTCCGCTGCAGGAGGTGCCGCGCCCCGACGCCCGGGACGCGCACTGGATCACACCCAAGCTGGTGGGCGAGGTGACCTACACCGAGCGCACTGGTGACGGCCGGCTGCGCCATCCGGTATGGCGCGGCTGGCGGCCGGACAAGGAACCCGCCCAGGTACGGGCGGAATAGGAGAGGAATGCCATGGGAAGTATCCAGGACGGCCAGGACGAGGACCGCCAGCACAGCGAGGCCCCGGCCGAGGGCGACGACGAGGACTATTCGGATGCGCCACGGAACCATCCGCAGGATCCTGCGGAAGGTTCCGACGACGACGACGACGGCTAGCGGCCGCCCTCGATCCTGCGGCTGCGCTGCTCCTGGGCCGGACGGCCGTAGGGGTAGGGGGCCAGCTGGGGTTCGCTGACCGCGGTCAGCCGGTCCGTGTCTTCCGCGCCCAGCCGCAGGTCCGCTGCGGCCAGGTTGTCCGCCAGTTGCCCGGTGGTCCGTGCCCCCAGGATCACCGATGTCACCGCTGGCCGGTCGGCCAGCCAGGCCAGCGCGACTTGGGACGCGCTGGCCCCGTGGGCTTGCGCGATTTCCTGCACAGCGCCGATGACCTGCCAGGTGTGCTCGTCCGCATTTCGCGCCTTCCACGCCTCCATCCCGCGCTCCGGGTTCTCGCCCAGCCGGGTTGCCCCGGTCGGCGGCTGGTCGCGTTGGTATTTGCCGGAGAGCCAGCCGCCGCCCAGCGGGGACCAGGGCAGCAGCCCGATGTCGGCGTCGAGCGCGGCCGGAACAATTTCCGATTCGATCCCGCGCACCAGCAGGCTGTACTGCGGCTGCAGGGTCACCGGAGGATTCCAGTGGTGCGCGCGGGCCAGGTGCACGGCTTTGGTCAGCTGCCAACCAAGGAAATTGGAGAAGCCGTAGTAGCCAATCTTTCCGCGCGTCACGGCGTCCTGGAGAAAGCGCAGGGTTTCCTCGATGGGGGTCACCGGGTCCCAGGCATGCATCTGGTACAGGTCGATCTGCTCCACGCCGAGGCGGCGCAGGGAGGCATCCAGTGCCCGGGTCAGGTGCCGGCGTGAGGTTCCCAGGTCGTTGCTGCCCGGGCCCATGGGAAACCGGCCCTTGCTGGCAATGACCACCTGATCCCTGGCCTCCGGTCGTTTGGCCAGCCAGTGGCCGATGATTTCCTCCGACACCCCGGCGCTGTAGACGTCCGCGGTGTCAATGAAGTTCCCGCCCGCGGCCAGATAGTCATCGAGAATGGCGTGGGATACCTCTTCGGTCGCCTCCGCGCCGAAGGTCATGGTGCCCAGCGCATAATTCGAAACGGATGTGCCGCTGTAGCCAAGTGTGCGGTACTGCATGGTCCTCCTCAAGTTGTCCGTCCGGTATTGCCCTGCTGCGGATCGACGCCGCTCTGATCACGGGGGTCGGACACCCCGGCGCGTCGGCCCGTCGGATGGTCCGCGTCGCCTTCATTCGCGCGGCCGGCTTCCTTGCCGTCGTCGTCGGCCATGTCCTCACCGCGCGGACCGATGCTTTCGCCCACACCCTCCGGCGCCATGTCAGCGCTGTCCTGGAGCTGGTCGGAACCGGGGGCCGTGGGCTCTGCGGCCGGCGGCTCGCTTCCCATCGCCCGGGCCGTGCCTTCACCCTGGCCGGCGCCTGTGGTGGTCCGGCCCTCATAGGGCGGAACCGCGCTGTCTCCCGTGTCGATGCCGCCTCCCGGAGTCGGGTTGGGACCCTTGCTGACATCCCTGTCGATGCGGTTATCCTGGGGCTGATCTGTGGGAACCATGAGGATCCTCCTTGTAGTGGTTTGGCAGGAACTTATCCGCGGTCAGGGGCAGGTCGCGGACCCGGATTCCCGTGGCGTGGTAGGCCGCGTTGGCGATGGCGGCCGCTGCTCCGACGATGCCGATTTCACCGATCCCGCGGGCACCGAGCGGACCGGCATGTGGATCGTCGTCCTCAAGCCAGGCGGCGTCCATCTCCTCAATGTCCGCATTGGTCGGGATGTGGTATTCGGCGAAGTCGTGGTTGACAATGATGCCAAAGCGCGGATCCATCACGCTGTTCTCGTGCAGGGCCATGCCCACGCCCATGGTCATGCCGCCAATAAACTGTGAACGGGCGGTGCGCGGATTGATGATGCGTCCGGCGGAAAAGACGCCGAGCATCCGGGAGAGCCGGATCTCCCCGGTGGCGGCATGGACGCGGACCTGGGCGAACTGGGCACCGAAGGAGTGCAGGGCGAACCGGGTTGCATCCGGGTTCGCCGATCCCTGCGCCTGTGCTTCGGCACCGGGCGCGGGCTCGCGGCCGTGCTGGGCACGGAATGCACCGGACGCGGCCAGGATGGCGGCGCCCCAGCTGACGGTTCCGGTGGATCCGCCGGCCACCGAGGCCTTGGGCAGGGCCGAGTCGCCGATCTGCAGCCTGATTTTTTCGACCGGGACGTCCAGTGCATCCGCAGCGATCTGGGTCTGCGTGGTCCAGGTTCCGGTGCCGATGTCGGCGGCCCCGATCTGCACCGTGTAGATCCCGTCCTCACCGTAGCGCACGCGTGCGGCGTTGCTGGGCTGGCGCCGGAACGGGTAGGTGGAGCTGGCTACCCCCATTCCAATGAACCAGCCGTTCTCCAGGCGGGAGCGCGGCTGGACCGGCCGCTGCTCCCAGCCGAACCGGCGTGCACCCTCGCGCAGGCAGTCCAGCAGATGCCGGCTGCCGAATGGATTCCCGGACTCGGGATCGACGTCCGGCTCATTGCGGATGCGCAGTTCAATCGGATCCAGTCCGCAGGCCTCGGCGAGCTCGTCCATGGCCACTTCCGGGCCGAACATGCCCGGGCATTCCCCGGGTGCCCGCATCCAGGACGGCACCGGCACATCCAAGGCGGCGACCCGGTGAGTGGTGAGCCGGTTGGCTCCGGCGTACATCATCCGCGCCGGCACGGCCGTTTGTTCGACGAATTCCTTGATCCGGGAGGTCTGCTCCACCACGTCGACGGCGATGGCGGTGAGCCTGCCGTCGCCGTCGGCGCCCAGCCTGACCCGCGCGATGGTGGGCGTCCGGTAGCCGGCCAGTGAGAACATCTGCTGCCTCGTTAGGGCGAACTTGACCGGCCGGCCTCCGCTGCACTGGGCGGCCAGCGCGGCCAGCACCACGTGCGCGTGCGGGACGCCCTTGGAGCCGAAGCCGCCGCCGACGTGGGGGGAGATCACCCTGACGTTTTCCGGCTTGAGTCCCAGCAGCGGTGCCACGGTCTCCCGCACCGTGTGGGCGCCCTGCGTCGAGTCGTAGAGGGTGAGGGAGGTCCCGTCCCAGCTGGCCACCGTGGTGTGCGGCTCCATCGGGTTGTTGTGCTCGGTCGGGGTGGAATAGGTCTGGTCCAGGACCACCGCTGCCGTGCCCAGCGTGGCCTCGACGTTCCCCTGGCGGGTGTCCGTCGGGTAGCCGGCGTTCACCTTTTCCGGAGCGTAGAGGTCCCGATGGTCAGCGCCGAAGGCAGCATCGTGGGAATCCTGGTCGTAGCCGATCCGGACTTGGCTTGCCGCCTGTCTGGCGGCCTCCGGGGTTCCGGCCAGCACGGCGCCGATGAGCTGGCCGCGGAATCCCACTTCGGCGGACTGCAGCACCGCCAGTTCGGCGTCCTCGGTGCTGGCGAGCTTGGGTGCATTGAGGTGGGTGAGCACCGCCACCACGCCGTCCACAGCCAGGGCGGCGGACGCGTCCACGGAGATGATCCGGCCGCGGGCAATGGTGGCCTGGACTGGATGGAGGTAGAGCGGGTCCTCGACGGGCTGTTCGTACGCGTAGGGTGCCGTGCCGCGGACCTTCTCGGCTCCCTCCAGCCGCTGCAGACCGGTGCCGATCGCGTGGGCGGGCAACAGATTGCTCATGGTTCCTGCTCCTGGCCGTACGTCAGATCGCCCAACACCGCAACGATCGTGTTGTGCGCCATTGGGATCTTAAAGCCGTTCCCGGGCAGCGGCCGGGCCACCTCCAGTTCGGCATCCGCGGCGGCCCGGAAATTATCTTCGGTGGCCGCGGCGCCGCGCAGCAGGTCCTCCGCGCGGGTGGCGCGCCAGGGTTTATGGGCCACCCCGCCCAGGGCCATCCGGAGGTCGCGGATCACCGGGGAGGCGCCGTCGTCGAGGGTCAGCGTCACGGCGACCGAAACCAGCGCGAAGGCGTACGAGGCGCGGTCGCGGACCTTGCGGTACGCCGAGCGTTGTTCCTCCGGTTGGCCGGAAAGGGGCGGGGGGAGTTCGACGGCGGTGATCAGCTCGCCGTGTTCCAGCACCGTGTCGCGCTGGGGCTCGGTTCCCGGCAGCCGGTGGAAGTCCGCCAGCGGGATGCGCCGGACGCCGCCGCGGCCCTGGACCACGACAGTGGCGTCAAGGGCCGCTATGGCCACCGCCATATCGGAGGGATGGACGGCGACGCAGTCCGCTGAAGCACCCAGGATGGCGTGGTACCGGGTGTAGCCCTCCAGCGCCGAGCAGCCGGAGCCGGGATCCCGTTTGTTGCACGGCGTGGTGACGTTCTGGAAATACACGCAGCGGGTGCGTTGGAGCAGGTTTCCGCCCGTGGTGGCCAGATTACGCAGCTGCCCGGACGCGCCAGCCAACAGGGCTTGGGAAAGCAGAGGATAGCGCCTGCGGATGAGCGGATCGGCGGCAAGATCACTGTTGGCTACCGTGGCACCGATCCGGACCCCGCCGTCGGGCATATCCTCAATCCGGTCCAGCGGCAGGCGCGCCACATCGACCAGCAGATCCGGAGCGGTAATGCCCAGCTTCATGTGGTCCACCAGGTTGGTCCCGCCCGCCAGGTAGGCGGCATTCGGATGGCCGGCAACGGAGGCCACCGCGTCCTCCACGTCCTGCGCGCGCCGATAGTCGAAGGGGATCATGAGGGCGACCCGGGCGTGCCGTGGACCGCCCCTGCGGCCTGCCGGAGGGCCGCCACAATGTTGACATAGGCCCCGCAGCGGCACAGATTGCCGATCATCCGTTCCCGGATTTCCGCGTCGTCCAGGAGGATGCCGGGACTGCCGTCCGCACGTGGGGAGAGGTCCGCGGTGACATGGCTGGGATGGCCGGCCTCGGCTTCCTGGAGCATTCCGACCGCGGAACAGATCTGTCCGGGGGTGCAGTACCCGCACTGGAAGGCGTCCTGGTCCAGGAAGGCCTGCTGCACCGGGTGCAGCGGGCCGCCGCCGGCCAGGCCGTCGGCGGTGGTGACCTCAGCGCCGTCGTGCGCCACCGCGAACGCCAGGCAGCTGTTGACGCGCCGGCCGTTGAGCAGCACCGTGCAGGCCCCGCATTGCCCGTGGTCGCAGCCCTTCTTCGGAGAGGTGGCACCGAGCCGGTCGCGCAGCAGGTCCAGCAGGGTTGTGCGGGTGTCAACGGTCAGCGACCGTTCTGTTCCGTCGACCGTCAGGGTAACGTCGGCTTCCATCTGCGGGCACCTCCGGATGGGATAGGCGATTCCTCGACTGGGACGCCTCCGCGGCAGCGGGTTGGCATTCTGCGCGCGGAAGGCCATGGTGGTTGTGCTCCCCGGCTGCTGCGGGAACTTCTTCGTAACCTACTCCGGGCCCTGTTGGTACACAACCCCGGTGCCCGGACGTTCGGGGCGAGCCGCGGTCGGTGCTGCCGCCGGTGGCCCATGGACCGGCTCGGGTTGGTGTTTTGGGGTCTAGAGTGCTGGATAACAATACGGACCCACCCTAAAGCGACCCACCCTAGAGGAGGTGCAAATGCGTGTAGTTGTCATCGGAGCCACCGGACACGTGGGCGGATACCTGGTCCCGCGGCTGGTTGCCGCCGGACATGAGGTGGTGGCCATCAGCCGTGGACTGCGCAGTCCGTACCGTGCGCACCCAGCCTGGCAGCACGTCCGGCGGATAACTGCGGACCGTCAGTCCGAAGACGCCGCGGGCACCTTTGCCGGACGGATCGCGGACCTGCGTCCCGATGCAGTGGTTGACATGGTCTGCTTCGCGCCCGATTCCGCCCGGCAACTGGTGGACGGGATTCGCGGAGGGGCCGGGATGCTGCTGCACTGCGGCACCATCTGGGTGCATGGGACGGCCGTGGAGGTCCCTGTCACGGAGGATGCCGTGCGCCACCCGTTCGGGGACTACGGCACCGGCAAGGCCGCTGTTGAGGAACTGCTGGCGCGCGAATTCCGCGAAACCGGGTTCCGCTCGGCCGTCCTGCATCCGGGCCACATCAGCGGCCCCGGCTGGGCAGTGGTGAATCCGGCCGGCAATTTCAGCTTGGAGGTGTGGGAGCGGCTGGCAGCCGGAAAGCCTCTGACACTGCCTAACTTTGGCCTCGAAACGGTCCATCACGTCCATCCCGACGACGTCGCGCAGGCCTTTGAGCTGGCCCTGCGCTCGCCGTCAGCCACGGCCGGGGAAAGCTTCCATGTCGTCTCCGAACGCGCCCTGACCCTGCGCGGATTCGCCGAAGCCGTCGCTGGCTGGTTCGGCCGGACGGCGGATCTGCGCTTCGTGCCCTTTGAGCAATTCCGCCACCAGACGCCTCCGGAGCACGCCGCTGCAACCTGGGACCATATCTCGCGCAGCCCGTCGATGAGCATTGCCAAGGCCCGCCGGCTGTTGGGCTACGCGCCGCGGTACACCTCACTGCAGGCCGTGGCCGAGGCGGTGCGGTGGCTCCAGTCCGACGGACAGCTTCAGCTTGGCGGCGGCGAAGTGCCGATCTGACCCAACCCGCCGGCCGGGGCCGCCCTTTCTGGACGGCCCCGCCACCGATCCGGCAGCGATGGCGACCTTCAGGAATGGAAGGTCGCCATTGCTGCCGGTTGGATTGGACTGTTTAGGACTTCCGGCCAGTTTTTCTGCTTTAGTGCTTCTGGTCCGAGTTGACGCTGCTCAGGAAGGCCTCCCGCGGGTGTTGCACCGTGGTCATCGGGGTGATGTCCCGCGGAATAAATGCGCCCGTAATCCAGCGGGAGAAAATCCGGAACTTGCCGGCGAAGGTGGGCATGGCCAGCCCATGGTAGGCCCGGTCCGCGAACCAGGCAGGGCGGTTCTTCAGCTCCAGGCCAAAGAACGCGGCGGCGCCGCGGCCCACCCCGTAGCTGGCCAGGGCGCCCAGATTCTTGTGCCGGTACTCAGTGGGCTCGCCGCCCAGGATCTCCGCGGCGATGTTCCGGGCCAGCAGCTTGGCCTGCCGGACGGCATTCTGCGCGTTCGGCGGGTAGTACGCCGGCTGCTTGGCGGCAGTCAGGTCCGGCACCTGGGCAACGTCCCCGGCCGCCCAGGTCCCCGGAACAGGGACGTCGTCGTCGTCGAGCACCTGCAGGTAGGCGTTGGCCTTGGCATGCCCTTTCGGGCCGCGCGGAACGTTGGTGGCGCCGAGCACCGGATTTGGTTTCACCCCGGCAGTCCAGACGATGGTCCCGGCCGCGATTGTGTCCCCGTCGCTGAGCACCACCTGCCCGTCCGTGCAGGATTTCATGGTCGTCTTTAGCCGCACGTCCACTCCGCGCTGGCGCAGCTGATCGAGAGTCCACACGGACAGCGCAGGCCCAACCTCCGGCGCCACCCTGTCCAGAGCCTCGACCAGGACCCACTTCAGGTCGCCGCGGTTGAGCCCGCTGTACTGGTCGACGGCGATCTTGGACAGATCGCTCAGCTCGGAGAGTGCCTCCACCCCGGTGTAACCGGCGCCGATGAAGACAAACGTCAGCGCCTTGGCCCGCTCGGCAGGATCCGTACTGGCGGCGGCGACGGCGATGTTCTCCAGCACCTGGTTGCGCACATACACGGCCTCTTCGAGGGTTTTGAAGCCGACGGCGTTCTCCGCCAGTCCCGGGGTGGGGAAGGTGCGCGTCACAGCGCCCATCGCTATGACCACATGGTCATAGCTGAGCGTGGATGTTTCGCCGGTGATCGATTCCAGCGTGGCCGTCTTGGCATGGACGTCCAGCCCGGTCATCCTGCCCCGGAACAGCTCCAGGCCCTTCAGTGCCCGGCGCAGCTCGACGGCGACGTTGGCGGGTCCCAGTTCACCGCCGGCAACCTCCGGCAACAGCGGCTGGTAGGTCATATAGGCGTTGGGCTCGACGACGGTAATCCGGACCGACCCGGCGGGCAACGCCTTCCTGAGGCCCCACGCTGTGTATAGGCCCACATATCCACCGCCCAAGATCAGAACGTGCGGCTTTCCGGCTGGCGACATCGGCACTCCCTTTTCCGTCACTTCGGCTACCGGACGGGCCAACGGCCTGCCCAGCCTGCGGACAAATGCTGCGTCCGGGTTGTGTTCGGGGCTACGTTCCTCCAGCATTACCCGCATCCATGGTGTAGTCAACAGCATTTCTGCCGGTCCGGGGCCGAACGGGACCCTATTCTTGTAAGGTGCTTAGCAGGCTGAATCCGCGTGGCGGAACCTTTACCGGCGGGAACCGGCGCGGATACGGCGTGACCCGCTGGGGTACCTTGCTGGGGCGCGGGCTGGCACAGATCTTGTTCCAGACAGGCGTGCCGACTGGCGTCCTTACCCTGTCTGCGATGGCGGTCGCCGACTGGCGGATGGCCGTGCTGGCGCTGCTGGGGGCCGCAAGTTCGATGCTGGCCTCGGCGCTGCTGCGGGTTCCGGAAGCCTTGATGCGCGAGGGCCAGCAGGGGTTCTGCGGGGCGCTGGTGGGCGCGGCGGCTTTCTCGGTCCTGGCGGCCGGGCCCCTTGCCTTTCTGTTAGCCATCGTAGGCGGGGCCGCCTGCGCTCCGCTGACCGCCCTCGTACGCCGGCTGTTCGGCCTGCCGGCGCTCAAGCAGTTCCGGCTTCCGCCGACCACCGCGCCGTTCTGCACCGTCGCGGTCGGGATGTACTGGCTGACCGCCGGCAGCCACGCGGACGCCAGCGCAGATGCCAGCC
>DASYGM010000145.1:0-26970 GCA_035999715.1 Micrococcaceae bacterium
GGCCGCGTGGACCGGAAAGGTCCGCTCCGCCTGGCCCAAGGTGGCGGTGGAGCATGTTGACTCGCTGGGTGTGCTGGAGGAGCCTCAGATCGGCGATGTACTGACTGTCCAGGCCTACGTGGCCCTGGGCGGGCTCTCGCCGCAGGATGTCAGCGTGGAGGTGGCTTTTGGCCGGGCGCTGGAATCCGATGAGCTGACCGACACCCAGATCACCGTTCTGGACGGAGCGGAGGAGTTGGACAACGGCCGCTACCTGTTTACCGGTGACGTGGTGATCGACCGTTCCGGCAGCTTCGGCTACACCGTCCGCGTGCTGCCCAGCCATCCCGGACTGGCCAGCAAGGCGGAGCTGGGGCTGATCGTTAACGCCTGACCGGCCCCGGCCGGGCTGGCTGTCCGCGTGGCTGGCTGACTGACTGCGTGGCTGGCTGGCTCAGGAACGGTAGATGTTGATGGAGTTTGCCGCTATCTTGTCCCGCATCCCGGCAGACACCTGCGCACCCCGGCGTGCCGGATGGTCCTGCGCCGTGCTCATCCGCAGCTCGAAGCGGCGCCGGCCACCGCCGTCGTCGGCCAGGACAGGAAGCGTGACGTCCACCTGCCGGGGCGAGGCGTTGAAGACCACCAGCCCGTCCAGCAGCCCGTCCGGCGAACCGATCAGCAGCACCAGTATGCGGTTGCCCGGATCCCGCCACCGCTCCGGGCTCATCGGCCGGCCGTCGGCATCGAACCAGTGCAGGTAGGAACTCTCGCCGCCGCGGGCGGGGTAGCTGCTGGGCTGGTGGGCCAGGAAGTCCCTGCGGACGCGGATCAGCCGCTTGGTGGCAGCCAGCATCTCGCGGGCCGGCTGCTCCATGGACCAATCCAGCCAGGCCAGCGCATTGTCCTGGCAGTAGGCGTTGTTGTTGCCCCGCTGGCTGCGGCCCAACTCGTCCCCGGCCGTGATCATCGGCACCCCCAGCGACAGCAGCAGGGTGGCCATGATGTTGCGGCTGGTCTGCGCGCGGGCGGCCAGAATGCCCTCGTCCTCGGTGGGACCCTCGACGCCGTGGTTCCAGCTGCGGTTGTGGCTGGCGCCGTCCCGGTCCTGTTCCCCGTTGTCCTCATTGTGCTTGCGGTTATAGGAGACCAGGTCCCGCAGGGTGAAGCCGTCATGGGCGGTGACCAGGTTGACCGAGGCCAGCTGGCTGCGGCCCGAGGCGGCGAAGAGATCGGCGGACCCGGCCAGTGCATCGCCCAGCGGGGCCAGGGTGCCCCGCGTTCCGCCGGCCGTGATGGCTGCCTGGTCGGTAAGCCAGAGATCCCGTACGGAATCGCGGAAACGGTCGTTCCAGTCCGCCCAGCCGCTGGGGAAACGTCCGGTCTGCCAGCCGTCGTTGCCCAGATCCCACGGTTCGGCAATCAGCTTGATGCCGGCCAGCGCCCGGTCCGTGGCCGCGGCTATCAGGAACGGGTGCCAGGCCCGGAAGTCGTTGTCCGCGTTGCGGCCCAGCGATACCGCCAGGTCGAAGCGGAAGCCATCCACGTGGAATTCCTCCACCCAGTGGCGCAGCGAATCCAGCGCCAGCTGGACCACCCGGCGCTGGCTGAAGTCCAGCGTGTTGCCGCAGCCGGTGGTATCAACATAGCGGCCGCCGTCGTGCCGGTAGTACTGCCCCTCGGCCAGGCCCCGCCAGCTGAGTGCGGGCCGTCCCTGCTCACCCTCCGCCGTGTGGTTGAAGACGACGTCCAGGATCACCTCAATCCCGGCGGCGTGCAGCGCCTTGACCATGGACTTGAGCTCGTCCTGGACCGCCTGGGGTCCGGCAGCCCGGGCCGCGGCACTGGCGTACGGGGCATGCGGGGCGAAGAAACCCAGGGTGTTGTAGCCCCAGTAGTTGGTCAGGCCCAGCTCCTGGAGGTGCGGCTCATCGATGTGGAAATGGATGGGCAGCAGTTCCACCGCGGTGATGCCCAGGGCGGTGAGGTAGTCAATCATGGCGGGGTGGGCCAGGCCTGCATAGCTGCCCCGGATCCCCTCCGGGATCTGCGGGTGCAGCATGGTCTGGCCCTTGACGTGTGCCTCATAGAGGACGGTGTTCCGCCAGGGCGTGTGCGGGTGGGCATCGCCATCCCAGTCGAAGCTGCTGTCCATCCGGATGGAGGTGTACCGGTTGCCGTTGCCGTTGGTGCCGCTGCCATGGGCGTTGCCGTTGCCGTTGGTGCCGGCCTTGGTGCTCTTGCGGCACTCGATGGCCCGGCCGTAGGGATCCAGCAGCAGCGGCACGGCGTCCGGATCTATTCCGCCGGGAGCTAGCCCGTCGGGATCTGCCGTCTCCGGCGTGGTGGCGGCCGTTGCCGAGATGAACCCGTAACGGCTGCCTACCGGCATGCCGTGGACCACGCCGTGGTAGACGCCGTCGGTGAAATCCGGCAGCAGCACGGAGCGCCATCCGCCGCCCGGGGGCTGGAAGTAGAGCAGCACATCGTCCAGGTCGGGGGCGTAGACGGCGACATTGACAGTGTCCTCGCCGGCGTCGTCGACGACCGCTTCGCCGGGTCCGCCGGCCTCGGCGGAAGTGCCAGCGGAGGTGCCGGCGCCCGGACGGGCCGGGCTGACACCCAGCGGAAACGACCGGGAGGAGGCCGCACCAAGCGCGGTAAAAGTGATCGGGTCAGTCACGTTATTGACTGCCCGCTGTCTAGGCGCGCGCCGCGCGCTGCTTGGAGATCTCGTACAGGGAGATGCCAACGGCCATCGAAGCGTTAAGCGATTCCATGGCCGAGTCAATCGGAATCGAGACGATCTGGTCGCAGTTTTCGCGCACCAGCCGGGACAGGCCCTTGCCCTCCGACCCGACCACGATGCACACCGGCTCGGTGGCCAGCTCCAGCCCGGGAAGCGAAACGTCCCCGCCGCCGTCGAGCCCGAGCACGTAGATACCCATCCCCTTGAAGGCCTCCAGGGTCCGGTTCAGATTGGGCGCCTTGGCCACGGGTACGCGGACAGCGGCGCCGGCACTGGTCTTCCAGGCCGAGGCCGTCACGCCGACGCTGCGGCGCTCCGGCACGACGACGGCGTGCCCGCTGAACGCGGAAACGCTGCGGATGATGGCACCCAGGTTGCGCGGATCCGTGATGCCATCCAAGGCGACGAAGAGGGGCGCGTTCTTGATGTAGCCCTTCTTCCACTTGTTGACCGTCTCCTGCGCCAGATCCACCGCGTCCTGGTACTCGTAGGGCGGAATCTGCAGGGCCAGGCCCTGGTGCACGGCGTCCTCGGTCATCCGGTCCAGCTCCGGCTTGTGAACCTCCATCAGCGGGATGCCGCGGTCCGCCGCCAGTTTCAGCGATTCACGGACTCGGTCGTCCATCTCCACCCGGACGGCCACGTACAACGTTTTTGCCGGCACGCCGGCCCGCAGTGCCTCCACCACGGAATTGCGTCCGGTCACCATTTCCTCGGTGGCGCGGCCCTTGGGACCGCTACGGCCGCCTCGGCCGGGTCGTGATCCGGCAGATTGTCCATGCTTGGCGGCCGAACGCTCGGCAAGCTGCTTGCTCTTGTGCGCCTTGTGGTACGGGCGGTCCTCCGCCTTGGGCGTGGGTCCCTTGCCCTCCAGAGCCTTCCGCCCGTGTCCTCCGGTGCCGACGGTGGGCCCCTTCTTGAGCTTGCGCATAGCGCCGGCGCGTGAATTACTGGCCATTGTCAAAACCCTAACGGTTGCTGGTCGGGCCGTTTGCTGTGGCTCCGAAAGTCTTCGATCAGCGGGCAGGAATCAGCCCGGCTGCTACCAGTTTACCGAGAGCAACCAAACCGGGCGCTGCGCCAACGTACTACGCCAACCGCGCCACCGTTCTGCCCGGCGGGACTGCCCCGTGGAACGGTTCTGCTCAGCGAGGACGCCCGGTCGGTGAGCAGGACACGTTCCTGCTCACCGAGAGCGCCCGTTCGGTGAGCAGCATCATCCCCGGAGTGTCCCGTCAGGCCTTGCGAAGGGACCAACTGGCGCCATCGGCCGAGTCAGCGATCTCGATTCCGGCTGCGGCCAGCGAATCCCGGATGGCGTCCGAGGCCGCCCAGTCCTTTTCGGTACGGGCCCGGGCGCGGGCCTCCAACTGGGCCTCCACCAGCGCACCCAGGGCCTTGTGCGCGCCGTCGTCGCCTACGTCGCCCTTCCACTGCGGGTCCATCGGGTTGATGCCCAGTGCGGACGTCATGGCCCAGACTTGCTGCAGTGCCGTGCCCAGGGCCTCCCGTTCCGCGGCACCGGCGGCCAGCGCCGTATTGCCGTGGCGGACGGTCTCATGCACCACGGCCAGGGCGGCCGGGACGTTGAGATCGTCATCCATTGCGGCCTCAAACGCTTCCGGGGCCCTGCCGCCGCCCGGGCCGGGCCCGGCGAGCACCTTCATGGCGTTGGCCATGAAACCTTCGATGCGCTCGACGGCGGCCGCGGCCTCGGTCAGCGAATCCGGACGGTAGTCCAGCACCGAGCGGTAGTTCGCCTGGCCCAGGTAGTAGCGGACCACCAGGGGCCGTGCCTGTGCCAGCAACTCGGCCGGACCCACGGTGTTGCCGACGGACTTGCTCATCTTCTCGCCGCGGTAGGTGACCAGGCCGTTGTGCATCCAGAAAGTGGCAAAGCTGCGACCGGCGGCCTGCGACTGGGCCATCTCGTTTTCATGGTGCGGGAAACGCAGGTCCAGTCCGCCGCCGTGGATGTCGAACGCGTCGCCCAGGTATTTGCCCACCATGGCCGAGCACTCCAGATGCCAGCCGGGGCGGCCGGGACCCCACGGACTGGCCCAGGCCGCCGTCGCCGGTTCCCCGGCCTTATGCCCCTTCCAGAGCGCAAAGTCGCGCGGGTCCTTCTTCCGGGCGCTGAACTCCGGCTCCACGTCCGGGGCGGCCTGCATGTCGTCAATGTTCTGCCGGGTCAGCGATCCGTACTTGCTCCAGGAGCGCACGTCGAAGTAGACGTCGCCTGAACCGTCCGGGGCCGGGTAGGCGTGCCCACGGTCCATCAGTTCCTGGATCAGCTGGTGCATTTCCGGGATGTGCCCCGTGGCGCGGGGTTCGTAGGTGGGCTTCTCCACGCCCAGCGCGTCATAGGCATCCTCGAATGCCTGCTCGAACCGGTAGGCCAGCGCCCACCATTGTTCCCCGGATTCGGCGCTTTTGGCCAGGATCTTGTCATCGATGTCCGTGACGTTGCGGACCACGGTGACCTGAAGTCCCCGGTAGCGCAGCCAGCGGGTCAGCTGGTCGAAGGCGATGGCCGACCGGACGTGGCCGATGTGCGGCTCGCCCTGCACGGTGGCGCCGCAGTAATACAGCGAGGCCTCGCCCGCCACGAGCGGGACGAAATCGCGGACTTCGGCGGAGGCGGAATCGTAAAAGCGCAGGGTCACAGCTCCAGATTAGCGGACGGACGACGGCGGCAGCGGACCGGGTGCCGGGGGCAGCGGCTCGCTGCCCAGCACCACCGGCGGGGCCGGGCGTGCCACCACCAGGGCGGTGGCGACCGCGGCGATGCCTTCGCCCCGGCCGGTGAAGCCGAGCGCATCGCTGGTCGTGGCGCTCACGCTGACCGGTGCGCCCGCGGCGTCGCTGAGCACGGCGGCCGCTTCCGTGCGGCGCGGGGCGAACTTGGGCCGGTTGGCCACCAGTTGCACGGCGATGTTGCCGATCTCGAAGCCGGCCTCCCGGACGATCCTGGCGGCCGCCGACAGCAGGGTCAGGCCGCTGGCGTCCTTAAACTCGGCGCGGTCGGTGCCGAAGTGCGTGCCCAGGTCCCCCAGTCCGGAGGCCGAAAACAGAGCGTCGGCGGCGGCATGGGCCACCGCATCGCCGTCGGAATGGCCGGCGAGGCCCTGCTCACCCTCCCAGAACAGTCCGGCCAGCCACAGCGGGCGTGGCGTATCGCCGGCGGCGAAGGCGTGCACGTCGATCCCGACGCCGGTGCGCGGCAGCGGGTAGGGCTGCGCGGCAGGCAGTGCATCCACGGCCCTAGCCCTCCACCCAGCGCGGGGCCAGCGGCCCGGCCAGCAGCGCCTCGGCCAGCAGCAGGTCCGTAGGCGTGGTGATTTTCAGGCTGCGCGCGGATCCCTGGACCACATAAACGTCCACCCCCATGGCCTCCACCAGCATTGCATCGTCGGTGACCTCTGCTGCCTGGGCACCGGAGAATGCTTCGGCGTCCTGGTGTGCACGGCGCAGGGTGGCCAGGTCAAAGCCCTGCGGCGTCTGCACAGCCCGCAGCTGGCCGCGGGCCGGAGTGGCGCGCACCTTTTCCGGGGCGCGCGACTCCTCTCCGGAGCCGCTGGGTGCAACGGTCTTGATGGTGTCCACGACGGCCAGCGCCGGGATCACGGCCAGCGCGCCCTCGGCCAGGGAGTGCGCGACCCGGTGGAAGACCTCCGTGGGTGTCAGGGCGCGCGCCGCGTCATGGACCATCACGGCCAAGATGCCGGGTTCAAGTGCTGCAATCCCGGCGCGGACCGACTCGGCACGGGTGGGCCCGCCGTCGACCACGGTAATGCTCGGACTGGCGTCAGCGGCCGTTTCCGCCGTCATGGCCTGGCACAATTCCCGCAAGCTGTCCTCGCCCCGCGGAATGGCCACACAGATCTGCCGGGCTACCCCCGCCGCCAAAACGCCACGCAGGGTATGGACCAGCATCGGTTCCCCGCCGAGCGGTACCTTCGCCTTGGGCATCCCGTAGCCCAGCCGCTCCCCCGAGCCTGCGGCCACGACAATGACGGCAACCTTGCTGCCTTCGTCTGCTTTCATGGGCCTAGCGTATCGGTCCCAGGATGCAGAAAAGCCCCGGCGCTGTTTGCGCCGGGGCTTTCTGGAGCAGATTCCGCGGAATCAGGATCCGTTAGGAAGCAAGGACCTCGTCCAGGACGGTGGCAGCCTTCTCCTCGTCCGTCTTCTCGGCCAGGGCAAGCTCCGAGATCAGGATCTGGCGGGCCTTGGCCAGCATCCGCTTTTCCCCTGCGGACAGGCCGCGGTCGTGGTCGCGGCGCCACAGGTCACGGACAACTTCGGCCACCTTGATGACGTCGCCGGAGGCGAGTTTCTCAAGGTTTGCCTTGTAACGCCGGGACCAGTTGGTCGGTTCTTCGGTGAATTCGGCACGGAGTACATCAAAGACGTGCTCCAGGCCCTCTTTGCCAACAACATCGCGGACCCCTACGAGGTCCACGTTCTCTGCCGGTACTTCAATGGTTAGGTCACCCTGGGCCACTTTGAGCTTGAGATACATCTTCTCTTCGCCCTTGATGGTGCGCATTTTGATCTCCTCGATCTTTGCTGCACCGTGGTGGGGGTAAACTACTGTCTCGCCGACCTCAAAAAGCATGTGGATTCTCCCTTTCCCAGCCTCTAGTTTATCACGATTTAGGCACCCTTCCGTTGCGTTTTCGCAGGTCAGGGCCAGCTGGCCGAAAGCTGCAGGTGCTATGGCGCCCTCCGGGAGGGGTTGACGAAACGGCAAAAAGGTGCAGGCAGAGACGCCGTGCGCGTGGACTGCTGCGCCGATTGTTGCGCCAGTCCGGCAGGCCCGGCGAGCGGCAGGAATCATTTTCGGGCTAGGCTAGGTCCGGATATTGTTAGCCCTTTCTATGAGGAGTTCTAGACGTGAGATTCGCTGGGAGCAATCGGGTACTCAGTCGTGCGCAGCGCTTTAGCCTGATTGCCGCCATCGGTGTCGGCCTGCTTTCGGCCACCGGCTGCAGCTACATTAATCCGCAGAGCACGGACCAGATATCCTCCGTCGCGGACGGCGTCCAGACGGATCTGGGCTCCCTGCAACTCCGCAACATCTTCATCGTTTCCAACGGCACGGACAAGCCAGGACGCGTTCTGGGCGCCGTCTACAACACCTCCGGCAGCGACATCCGGCTGACCATCACGGACTCCGGCGGCTCCTCTGCAGACATCTCCGTCAAGGCCAACGGCCAGTACCTGCTGAACAGCAGCGAGAGCCCGGCCCTGCTGGATTCGGTCGGGGCCGCCCCCGGAGCCATGGAGAAGCTGACCCTGAGCCAGGACGGTACCAAGGGTCCGCAGACCCAGGACTTCTCCGTCCCGGTCCTGAACGGGGCGCTCAAGGAGTACCAGCAGTACGTCCCGACGCCGTCCCCCAGCTCCAGCCCGACGTCGTCGTCGGCCTCCACGTCCGGATCCAGCGCCAGTGCCACGTCCACCACGCTGGAGTCCGCGATCCCCTCGGCCACGCCCTCCAAGTAACCCTCAGGGCTCCAGCTTGTAGCCCAGGCCCCGGACGGTGACCAGGTATCGGGGGTTGGAAGGGTCCTGCTCGATCTTGCTGCGCAGCCGCTTGACGTGCACGTCCAGGGTCTTGGTGTCGCCCACATAGTCGGAGCCCCAGACCCGGTCGATCAGCTGGCCCCGGGTCAGGACGCGACCGGCGTTGCGCAGCAGCAGCTCCAGCAGCTCGAACTCCTTCAGCGGAAGGGCCACCTGTTCGCCGTGGACGCTGACCACGTGACGTTCCACGTCCATCCGCACCGGACCGGCCTGGACCGTCGCGGTGATCAGGTCCTCCGGTTCCTGCTGCCGGCGGAGCACGGCCCTGATGCGCGCCACCAGTTCCCGGGAGGAATACGGCTTGGTCACATAGTCATCCGCGCCCAGCTCCAGGCCGACCACCTTGTCGATCTCGGCGTCCTTGGCGGTCAGCATGATGACCGGGACGCTGGAGCGCTGGCGAAGCTGGCGGCAGACTTCGGTGCCCGACTGGCCCGGCAATTGGAGATCCAGCAGCACCAGGTCCGCCCCGGCGCGGTCGAACTCGGTGATGGCGTCGAGTCCGTTGTCCACCACCTGGACCTCAAAGCCCTCCTTGCCCAGCAGATAGGACAGCGGGTCGCTGAAGGACTCTTCGTCCTCGACAATCAGGATCCTGGTCACGAAGGGGCTCCTTGCCCACGGACGCTGCCGTCCGTTGTTGTAGTGCCGACGGTGGTGGTGGAAGCGGCTGAGGCGCGGTTGCCGCGCGGCGTTGTGCCGGCGTCGTCGTCCGCTTCCAGCTCCGGAAGTCGCACCGTGAAGGTGGACCCCTTGCCCAGCTGGGACCAGATCGTGACCTCGCCGCCGTGGTTGGATACAACGTGTTTGACGATGCTCAGGCCCAGGCCCGTTCCGCCCGTGTGCCGGGAGCGGGCCGCATCCACCCGGTAGAAACGCTCGAAGACGCGCTCCTGGTCCTCGGAGCTCATTCCGTCGCCCTGGTCCGAAACTGAGACGGAGGCCAGGCCGTCCACCGTGCGCACCCCGATGCCCACCTGGGTGTTTTCCGGTGAGTAGCGGATGGCATTGTCGATCAGGTTGCGGAAGGCTGTCACCAGCAGGTCCGCATCGCCGAAGACCTGCCGCTGGGCACGGCCGCCGACGACAACGCTGATGTTCTTGCTTTCGGCCGGCAGCCGCGAGCGGTCCACGGCATCCGCGATGACGGTATTGAGGTCCACCGGTCTGCCCTGCTGAACCACGTCCGTGCCCTGCAGCCGGGAAAGTTCAATGATGTCCTGCACCAGGGCGGCCAGCCGGACGGATTCCTTCTGCATGCGGCCGGCAAAGCGGCGGACCGCTTCCTCGTCATCCGGGGAATCTGCCAGGGCCTCGGCCAGCAATGAAATGGCGCCCACGGGGGTCTTGAGCTCGTGCGAGACGTTGGCGACGAAGTCGTTCCGGACCGCCTCGGTGCGGGTTATTTCGGTGCGGTCATCGGCCAGCAGCAGAATGTATTCCTCCGTCAGCGGCGCCACCCTGACCTGGACGACGATGGTCCCCTGCCCCAGCGGGCCGCGCGGCAGTTCCAGATCGCGCTCATCGATCACGCCGTCCCGCCGGACCCTGCCGGTCATTTCGAGCAGCTCCCGGTGCACCAGGGTGTGGCCCCTGACCAGGCCGAAGGCGTAGGCTCCGGGACTGGCGCGGACCACGCCGTCGACCGTGTCCACCACGACGAAGGCCCGTCCGACGACGGAGAGCACCTCTGCGGCGCCCTCCGGCAGCGTCGGCTCGGCCACGTCGACCAGCTCGCGGCGCTGGCGATCACTCAGATTGAAGGCGAGCAGGCCGCAGACACCCAGCGCCAGGCCGATCAGTCCGGAGATCACTCCGATGAGCAGGGGGTCCACGCAACAAGCTTATGCGCAAGTTTGGTGCCGGAATCGCCGTCGTTGACTGCCGGATGAGCCGTTCAGCTAACGTTCATTTACCCGTGCCATGCCGTTCATCCCGAACTGGAAAGCTGGTCCGTAAAGCTGCAGTGCACCCGCCGCGGCAGACCGGCGCCCGCAGTGCAGGAAAAAGAATTACCAGCGAAAGGACGCCCAGTGCGTAAAGTTTTCCAGGCCGAGCTCGACCAGATCGGTGACGGGCTGACGGAAATTTCGGTTCTGGTCGCGGACGCCATCGAAAAGTCCGTCCGCGCCTTCCAGAATGCGGATGTGGAACTGGCACAGGATGTGATTGCCGCCGATGCCCGGATCGACTTCCTGCAGAACGACCTGGATGAAAGGGCCATCGACATCCTGGCGCTGCAGGGGCCGGTGGCCAGCGACCTGCGGATGATTGTGGGATCGCTGCGGATGAGCGCCTCACTGGAGCGGATGGGCGACCTGGCCCGGCACGTGGCCCAGCTGGCACGGCTGCGCTACCCGGTGCTGACGATTCCGGAACTGCTGAGGCCGACCTTTGATGAGCTGGCGTCCCTGGACATCCGGATTTCCCGCCAGGTCACGAGCCTTTTGGAAACCCGGGACCTGACGCTGGTCACGGACATCCAAGCCACCAAGGCCCGCATCAACGAGCTGCACCGCAGTGTCTTTGGCGCCATCGCCGGACCGGTCTGGCAGGAAACGGCTGCCACGACAGTCGATGTCACGCTGGCCAGCCGCTACTTAGAACGCTTCGGTGACCACGGCGTTTCTGTGGCCCGCAAGGTCTCCTACCTGGTGACCGGCGCCTGGCAGCCGGAGAGCTTTGCCCAGTAGCCGCGTTGAGTGTGGACGTGTGCCCCTGACACTGGAGGTTTAAGGGGCACACATCCACACTCAACGGATGGGGTGGGGTTTACTTTTTGCCCTGGTTGGCGACGGCCTTGATGGACTCCGCGGCGGCCTCCGGGTCCAGGTAGGTCCCGCCTGGGGTCAGCGGCTGGAAATTTTCGTCCAGCTCGTACAGCAGCGGGATGCCGGTGGGGATGTTCAGTGCGGCAATGTCCGCGTCGGAGATCCCGTCCAGGTGCTTGACCAGGGCGCGCAGGGAGTTGCCGTGCGCGGTGATCAGCACGGTCTTGCCTGCCTTCAGGTCCGCGGTGATCTCCGACTCCCAGTACGGCAGCAGGCGCTCCAGCACGTCCTTGAGGCACTCGGTGCGCGGGATGGCATCGCCCAGGTCTGCATACCGGGGGTCCCCCACCTGGGAGAATTCGCTGTCGTCCGGCAGGGGCGGCGGCGGGGTGTCGTAGCTGCGGCGCCAGGTCATGAACTGCTCTTCGCCGAATTCCGCCAGTGTCTGGGCCTTGTCCTTGCCCTGCAGCGCCCCGTAATGCCGCTCGTTCAGCCGCCAGCTGCGCTTGACGTCGATCCAGCCCCGGTCCGCTTCGGCGAGGGTCAGGTTGGCGGTGTTGATGGCACGCTTTTGCCGTGAGGTGTACAGGATTTCCGGCAGCAGATCATGCTCCACCAGCAGTTCGCCGGCGCGGACAGCCTCCGCCCGGCCCTGATCGTTCAGGTCAACGTCCACCCAGCCGGTGAACAGGTTTTTCGCATTCCATTCGCTGTGGCCGTGGCGCAGCAGGATCAGCTTGAAAGTCATGATTTCATCCTAGCGTGGAGGCCGCTGCCGCTTCCGGCCGTTACGACGCTTCCGCCCCTACCCCCACATGGATTCCCCCACATGGATAGGGTGGGAGGGTGGTTGAGCGAGCGCGGCGGGTGGGCACTGCCCGGGGCAAACCCGTTGGCAACATCACCCGCGGCACCACCAATCCGAACCGGCTCCGGCGGGTCGACCGCTGGCTGGCCGGCCCGCAGGCCTGGCGGCTGACCAGCACGGACCGGCCGCTGGTGGTGGACCTGGGCTACGGCGCCGCCCCCACCACCACAGTCGAACTGTTTGAGCGGCTCCGCGCGGTCCGCCCGGACGTGCAGGTGGCCGGCATCGAGATTGAGCCCGGACGGGTCCTGGCGGCCAAACCGCTGGAACGCCCCGGGCTGGCCTTCCGGCTGGGCGGTTTCGAGCTCCCGGTGGATGGCCGTCCGGCGGTGGTGCGCGCCTTCAACGTGCTGCGCCAGTATGAGGAGGCCGACGTCCCGGCCATCTGGGCCGGCATCTGTTCAAGGCTGGCCCCGGCCGGGATCCTGGTTGATGGTACGTGCGATGAGATCGGCCGGCGCGCCAGCTGGATAGCGCTCGACGGCGGCGGCCCGCTGTCGCTGACCCTCTCGATGCGTTGGGATGGCTTTGACCTGCCCTCCGATGTGGCCGAGCGCCTGCCCAAAGCGCTCATCCACCACAACGTCCGCGGCGAGCGGGTCCACATCTTCCTTCAGGCGCTGGACCGGGCCTGGCTGGAATCGGCCCCGCTGGCCGCCTTCGGTAGCCGCCAGCGCTGGCTGGCCAGTTGCGGCCGCCTCAGGGATTGGGGCTGGCCTGTCCTGGACGGGCCCCGCCGCTGGCGGCTGGGCGAGCTGACCGTCGCCTGGGCCGCCGTCGAACCCTGAGGAACCTACCAGGGCCTAGCAGGACCTACCAGGAACCGTAAGGACCCTGCTTGCGGTTGCCGCCGCGCCGGGCGTCGCTGACGGCGGGGCGGACATCGGCAAGGTAGACGCTGGCCGCCGTTACCGCCGCCAGTTCCAGCAGCAGGAAGAAGCCAATGCCCCCGGAGGTCAGAATGTAGATGGCGCCCACCACGGAGGCGCCCACGGTCATGCCGGTCCAGAAGCCCTTGGTCTTCTTGTAGGCGCGCTCAAAATTGGCCGCCTTGGCCCGCAGGCAGTCGACCATAGCCCACAGCTGCAGCCCGAATGCGAAAAGGGCCAGCACCAGCAGCAGCAGGTTGGTGATCAGGTAGGTAAGCACGCCTTCAGCCTAACTGTTTTGCGGCCCGATCAAGCGCCTGCGCCAAATCCGACCACAGATCTTCAACGTTCTCTATCCCCACGCTGAGCCGCAGCAGATTCTCCGGGACGGATACGGGCTCGTTCGCGTGCCGGCGCCGCCGCTCAATCAGGGACTCCACGCCGCCCAGCGAGGTGGCCGGGGTCCAGAGCTCGAGCGCCGCCACCACAGCGTCCGCAGCGGTAGCGCCGCCACTGATTTCGATGGCCAGGATGGAGCCGAAGCCGGTCATCTGTGCCTTGGCGCGCTGGTGGCCTGGGTCCTGTCCCAGCCCGGGAAAGCGGACCGCGTCCACCTGCGGATGGACCAGCAGCCGGGCGGCAAGTTCCGCGGCCGAGGCCTGCGAACGCTCCACCCGCAGCGCCAGGGTACGCAGTCCGCGCAGCGCCAGCCAGACCTCGAACGGTCCGGCAATCGCACCGTGGATGGACCGGTGATGCAGCAGCTGTGCCCGCAGTCCGGGATCGGAGGTCACCAGCGCCCCGAGGACGACGTCGGAATGCCCGGCCAGGTATTTGGTCACCGAGTGCAGGACGACGTCGCTGCCCAGTTCCAGCGGCTTCTGCACCAGCGGGGTGGAGAACGTATTGTCCGTCACGACGACGGCGCCCACGGCATTGGCGGCGCCAGCCAGGACGGGCAGGTCTGCCACTTCCAGCATGGGGTTGGTGGGGCTTTCCAGCCAGAGCATGCTGGCCGGAGCGGCCCCGGCACCACCGTTGAGGGCGGTGATGACTGACTCGGTGTCCGCGACGTCCACCTTCCGCAGGGTGAACAGTCCCTTCGCTGCCAGCTCGGCAGCCATCACCAGCGCGCCCTGGTAGGAATGCAGCGGCATCACCAGCACGCCGCCTGCCGGGATCAGGGACAGGGCCGAGGAAACGGCGGCCAGTCCGGAACCGTACACCAGCGCGGGCAGCTCGGCGCCCTCCAGCTTTGCCAGGGCGTCCTCGAACGGGTCCCAGGTCGGATTGGAATAGCGGCCGTAGGCGCGGTCCCCATCCACCACCGTCCCCGTGCCCACGTAGGTGGAGGAGAGGACGATCGGTGGATTCACCGGTGCGTCGTGCGCGCGCTCAGGGCGTCCTGCAGCCACCACCAGGGTGTCCGGGGCCAGGTTGATGGAGTGCGCGGAGGAAGACAGGGTCATACCTCCAGATTAGTGCGCCGGCAGGGATGGCTGTAACAGAGCTCCTTGGCACCGGGGCCGCCGTCGTGCACAGAGATCCTGGTGGCTGCGGCGGATTCCCCTGCCCAGACTGTCAGCCTTTATCGGTACCCTAGTTCTGTGACCCTCCCCCAGCATCCGGCGTCCCTGCCCGAAAGCCCGGACACCGCCGTCGGACCTGCCGACGACGGCAGCGGCAGCGGCCTTTTCGTCGCTTTTGAAGGCGGCGACGGAGCCGGGAAATCGACCCAGACCGCGCTGCTGGCCGACGCGCTGCGGAGCCTGGGACACACTGTCCTGCGGACCCGGGAGCCCGGCGGCACCCCGGTGGGTGAGCAGCTGCGCTCTTTGGTCCTGGAGCATGGCAACGGCGAGATTGATGCCCGCTGCGAAGCGCTGATCTTTGCCGCCTCCCGCGCCGCACATGCGGCCCAGGTGATCCGCCCCGCGCTGGCCGGCGGGCAGGTGGTGCTCACCGACCGCTACATTGACTCTTCGGTGGCCTACCAGGGCGCCGGACGGGAACTGGGCGCCGAGCATGTCCGGTCCCTCAACGAATGGGCCACAGGCGGCCTCCGCCCGGATCTGACAGTGCTGTTGGATGTTGATCCAGCCGACGGACGCACCCGCCGGACCGGGCGGGTGGCTCCTGACGCAGCTGGCGTCGTGGAGGACCGGCTGGAATCCGAGCCGGACGACTTCCACCGCCGGATCCGGCATGCCTTCCTGGAACTGGCGGCCGCGGCACCCGAACATTACCTGGTGCTGCCTGCCCGGGATCCGATCCAGGTGCTGGCCGGGCAGATCCTGGACCGGGTAAAGCAGCTGCTTCCATGAGTGTCTGGGATGACCTGCAGGGACAGGAACCCGTCGTCGCCCAGCTGAGCCAGGCCGCCAGCTCGCCCCGGCCGACGCATGCCTGGCTGGTGACCGGCCCGCCCGGTTCCGGCCGATCCAACGCCGCGCGGGCGTTCGCCGCCGCACTGGTGTGCGAGCAGCAGGAACTGAACGCGCGCGGCTGCGGTGAATGCCATGCCTGCCACACCGTGATGGCCGGAACCAACGCCGACGTGACCTTCGTGGCGACGGAGAAGACCACCATCACCATTGAAGAGGCACGCGAACTGGTCACCAAGGCCCAGGACCGGCCCTCGTCCGCCCGCTGGCGCGTGATGATCGTGGGCGATGCGGACCGGATGGCCGAGCGAACCACCAATGTCCTGCTCAAGGCGATCGAGGAACCGCCGCCGCGGACCATCTGGATCCTCTGCGCCCCGAGTCCGGCCGATGTGCTGGTCACCATCCGTTCACGCTGCCGTGCGGTGTCGCTGCGGGTGCCGCCCGTGGAGGACGTAGCGGCGCTGCTGGTGCGCCGGGACGGCATCGATCCGCAGATGGCCGGATTGGCCGCCCGCGCAGCGCAGAGCCATGTGGGCATTGCCCGCCGTCTGGCCCAGGATGCCGGGGCGCGCGAGCGGCGCGACGCCATTGTCCGGCTGCCGCTGAAGCTGCGCGATGTCACCGACGCGGTGCGCGCGGCCGGATCCCTGGTGGAATTGGCGACGGCGGAGGCCAACTCCTCGAACGATGAGCGGGACGCGGCGGAGAAGGCTGCGCTGCTGCACTCGCTCGGCGCGCCGGAGACCGGCACCCTGCCGCCGTCGATCCGTTCCCAGGTCCGACAGCTGGAGGAGGACCAGAAGCGCCGGTCCAAGCGATCCATCACGGATACCCTGGACCGCGCGCTGACGGACCTGCTCTCCTTCTACCGGGACGCGCTGGTGCTCCAGCTCTCCGCAGCAGCAGGTGAGCCGAACGCCGTCGACCTCGTCAACGCAGCGCTGCGGCCGGAACTGCTCGCCTTTGCCCGGGCAAGCACCCCGGAGACGACGCTGGAGCGGATGGATGCCATCAACAGCGTCCGGCGCCGGATCACCACCACCAATGTTGCCCCGCTGCTGGCCATCGAGGCCATGGCCGTCAGCCTGCTGTAATCCGAGGAGAAGCCGAGTTTGAGGAACAGATCATGAGCCCCAGCACCCGTCCGCCGCGCGGCCGCCGGCATCAGCGCAGCCCCTGGCGTCCCCGGGCTCTTGCCGCAGCAGCCGCCGCCGTCGTCGCGGCCCTGGTGCTCTCCGCCTGCACCACAACCGCCGCACCAGCGACGCCCGCAGCGTCCGCCTCCACCGCGGACCCGGCGGTGATCCAGGGCGTCCCCGCGGACCTGGCGTCCTTCTATTCGCAGACCGTGACCTGGACCAGCTGTGAGAAGACGTTCCTGTGCAGCAAGGTCAAGGTACCGATGGACTATGCCCATCCGGCCGGAGCCTCGATCGAGTTGGCTGTGATCAAGCTGCCGGCCACCGGACAACGGACCGGCTCGCTGCTGGTCAACCCCGGCGGTCCGGGAGCCTCCGGCTACGACATGGTCCGCGACGGCGGCAAAAGCTACTTCTCGGCCAAGATGCGCAGCGCCTACGACGTTGTCGGCTTTGACCCGCGCGGGGTGCAGCGTTCCGCCCCGGTGACCTGCATCGGCGATTCGGCGCGGGACGCCGAACGCCAGGAGTCCCTGGACCTGGACAAGGACGCGGATCTGGCCACCGACGAGGCGCAGACCAAGTCGGACATTGCCGCCTGCGAGAAGAACACCGGCCCGGTGCTGGCCTTCATTGACACCACCAGTTCGGCCAAGGACATGGACATCCTGCGGGCCGCCCTGAATGAAAAGAAGCTCAACTACATGGGCTTCTCCTACGGGACCAAGCTGGGCGCCACCTACGCCGGGCTCTTCCCGCACAATGTCGGCAAGTTCTCCCTGGACGGCGCGCTTGACCCTTCCCTGAGCGTCGAGGACATCACCCTGGGCCAGGCGAAGGCGTTTGAGGCGGAGATCCATTCCTGGGCCCAGGACTGCGTCAAGCAGCCTAAGTGTCCGGTCAGCGGCTCCCCCGAGGAGGCCGTCCAGCAGATCCGCAACCTCAACGCCAGCTACGCCAACAACCCACAGAAAACCAAGGACGGACGCGTGCTCACGGCCACGGAGTTCACCAACGCCGTCGCCTTTGCCATGTATTCCACCGACCTGTGGGACCTGCTGGCCGCCGCCCTGACCGATGCCTTCAAGGGGGACTCGACCGCCATGATGGCGCTGGCCGACTACGCTGCCGAACGCGGTCCGGACGGCAAATACACCTCCAACACGGCCTTCGCCTTCAACGCCATCAACTGCCTGGACTACCCGATGACGACGGATACCGCCGCCATGCGGACGGAATCCCAGCAGCTCGAACAGGCCTCGCCGACCTTCGGCAAGACACTGGGCTACTCGGGCCTGACCTGCAAGGACTGGCCATACAAACCGGTGGACCAGCCGCATAAGATCACCGCACCCGGCACCGGTCCCATCCTGGTGGTCGGCACCACCCGGGATCCGGCCACCCCTTACGCCTGGGCGGTCTCGCTAAGCCACCAGCTCAGCTCCGGCGTGCTGGTCACCTGGAACGGCGACGGACACACCGCGTACGGTCGGGCCAACCAGTGCCTGACCAACACGGTGGACGGATACTTCGTGGATGGCAAGGTTCCGGCGGCCGGGACCACCTGCTAGCGGATTCCCGGACGGGCCGCGCCGCCCGGGACCGCCCCGCCCGGGCATCGACGCCCGGCGTTCGCGCGGCCGTTTTGACCAGCGCCTAGGGCTCCATTAGAGTTGTTTCTTGCGTCGGTGCGGAGTTTCCGCCCCGCCCGCAGGCCTCCTTAGCTCAGTCGGTAGAGCGTTTCACTCGTAATGAAAAGGTCAACAGTTCGATTCTGTTAGGAGGCTCACCTCAGCCCCGCGTCCTGCCAGGATGCGGGGCTTTTGTGTAGCCAGGCGTAGGACGATGCGCGGTTTTTGAGCCATTTCCGCCGGATTCGACGCCAAACTCCTACTCGGCCGCCCGCCCCAGCAGCTGTTCCGCCTCGCGTACGTACCGATGCACCGTGAGCGCATGGCGGCGTACCGCGTCCAACGACGCAGCACCGAGCCGCACCATCGCCACTGCCTCCGCCGCCGTCGCCAGCGCGTTGCCTGCCCTGGAGAGGGAGCGGTGGAAGTCGTTCAGGTAGGCTTCCCGGCTGGCCGGGATGTCCATGCCTGAGCTCGGTGCGACGGTCTGTGCGGCCACGCACACCGCCCGCACCCGGGGCAACAGGTCCGCGAGCCCGTTGGCGACGGGTACCAGTTGGTCATAGAGTCCGGTGTCCTCCACGCCTTCGAGCATCTGGTGAAAGCGGTCCAGGCCGCGCTGGAAACGGTCATGGGCCCGCCGCCACACCCCCTTGCCCAGCTCGGCGTCGTCCCTGCGGCCCTGACGGGCCGCGGCAAAGAAGGCCAAGTCCGGCCGTCAGAGGTATTGGCCGGGGCCGTGGGTGGTTTCATTCGGACCGGCAGCCTGGCGCAACCCGTCGGCAGGCGCGCGCTGAGGCTCACCGTTTTCCCCGATGACCACTCCCGGGGCAATGATTGTCCCGGGAGGAAGCTGGCGCAGCTGCATCCGGGCGGCATTGTGCTGGTTGGCCAGCTGCTGTGCGGCGAGCGCAGTCTGGATGCCGTGGAACAGGCCCTCCAGCCAGCCGACCAGCTGGGCCTGGGCTATCCGCAGCTCGGCATCGGAGGGCGTGCCGTTGTCCGAAAACGGCAGGTTGATCCGGTGCAGTTCCTCCACCAGCTCCGGGGACAGCCCGTCCTCCAGCTCTTTGATGGACCGCTCGTGGATTTCCGCCAGCCGGGTGCGGGCGGCATCGTCCAGCGGCGCGCTCTTGACCTCTTCGAGCAGCTGGCGGACCATTGTCCCGATCCGCATCACCTTGGCCGGTTCGTCCACCAGATCTGCTAGTTCTGTGCGCTTGCCCTTTGACTCCCCGTCCCGATCCTCCAGGTCCTCGGCCTTCGGCTGGGCGGATTCGGCATCGATCGTCTTGCCTTCAACAGGAGTCTGAGCGTCATCAGTCATGCTTTCATCATGCCACTAGACCAGCAGCAGGACCTTGCCCATGTGCTCGCCGGAATTGAAGTACGTATGGGCCTGCGCGGCCTGGGCCAGCGGAAAGGTTTTGTCCACCAGGGTCTTGACCGTGCCGGAGGTCAGCTGCGGCCAGACATGCTCACGGACCGCCTCCATGATCGCGCCCTTCTCGGCCACCGGCCGGGCCCGGAGCGTGGTGCCGATGATGGCCGCCCTCTTGGCCACCAGGGCACCCAGGTTCAGTTCCGCCGTCGTCCCTCCCTGCATGCCGATCACCACCAGCCGTCCATACATTGCCAGCGCCTCAACGTTGCGCTGGAGGTATTTGGCGCCGACCACGTCCAGGATGACGTCCGCCCCGTGGCCGCCGGTGCGTTTGCGCAGAACCTCCACGAAGTCCTGCTCGGCGTAGTTGATGGCGATGTCCGCGCCGAGGAAGGCGGAGAGTGTGCTCACCTTCTCCGTGTTGCCGCTGGTGGCGGCCACCGTGGCGCCGAAGGCCTTGGCCAGCTGCACCGCCATGGCGCCGATGCCGCCGGTGCCGCCGTGGATCAGCACGGTCTCGCCGGCCTGCAGCTGCGCAGTCATGAACAGGTTGGAATAGACGGTCGCCGCCACCTCGGGCAGGCCCGCGGCGGTGACCAGGTCAATGCCCTCGGGGATGCGCAGCACCTGTTCCGCCGGGACGGCCACCTGCTGGGCATAGCCTCCGCCGGAGAGCAGCGCCACCACCTTTTCCCCCTTGGAGAAGGCCTTGGCCACATCCGGGCCAAAGCCGGCGATGCGGCCGGACACCTCGAGTCCCAGGATTTCCGAAGCCCCGTGCGGAGGCGGGTAGTGGCCCTGCCGCTGCTGGACGTCGGCGCGGTTGATGCCGGCGGCGACGACGTCGATCAGCACCTCGCCGGGGCCGGGCACCGGGGCAGGAACGTCCTGCAGTTCCAGCACCTCGGGCCCGCCGGGAGCCTTGGCCACAATTGCCTTCATTGATCCTCCACCGTTTAGACGTTCCTTGGCTGTTGCTGGCGTTGCTGGCGTTGCTGCCGGCCCGGTCCGCTGTGGCCTGCGCCGCGGTCCTGGGCCTTTTGTGGCAGGCAACACCATATGAAAGACTACAAGGCGAGGAAGGTTGTCCGAGCGGCCGATGGAGCTGGTCTTGAAAACCAGTGTGCGGTAACCCCGTACCAAGAGTTCGAATCTCTTACCTTCCGCTTCTGGTGGCCCCCGCTCAAGTTCCGGCGGGGGCCACGTCTATCCTCCGGCTACTCTCCAGCCGCCAGGATGTGCCCGGCGATCAGGTCCGCGTCCTGCAGGGTCCGGTAGCCGCTCGGGTATTCGGATCCGGCCTGCGCGGCGATCGCGGTGCCCCACTGCACCGAGGAGAGCTGCAGCCCGATCACGTACAGGTTCTGGACGATCCGGCCGGACGAATCCAGGGCCCGGTACGGCGGGTGGCTCAGGTCCAATCCACTGGTCGCCACCGGCTGCCCATCCGCCGCCAGCATGATGCGCGGCCGGACCAGGCCGTCCGCCAGCAACTGCTCCAGCAGAGGCGAACTGTTCTGCAGCACCCGGTTGGCCGGGGCAAGGGCCTCAATGAGGTCTTTGGAACGCCAGGGCGGAGCGTCCACCCAGGGCGAGCTGGCGGTGAAAACCCGCTGCTCCGGGTCCAGCCCGAAAACGGGATCCGGGCCCACAAAGCGGACAATGCCCTCTCGCACCAGGGCGGCAAGCTGCTCCACGCGCAGGGCAGGCGGGCCGCTGGCCAGGCCCTCGACGAACGACTCGAACCAGCCCCGCAGCTCGCCCAGCCAGGACTCATCGGTGATACCGCCGTCGCACACCACACTCTTGAGCACGGCCCGGCCCGCATTCAGCGCACCTATCGCCATCTTCAGCGGATCGTCCTCGCCAGCCGCGGATCCGCGGGCATCGGCCTGCAGATAGGCGTGCACCGCGTCGGCGAACGCCTGGTGTCCGGCGAAGTGCCGGGCAGCGAACGGCCGCGCCAGGGCCTCCAGATTGAGCCGGTCCTGCCGGGCCACATGGACGGCGAGGACATCTTCCAGGCTGCTGGACCATTCCGGGGTGGTCTCGCTCAGTGCGGCGGCCAATTGGTCCAGGAACACCGGGGCTCCGGGGCCGGTTCCGGTGGCCCCGGTGGGACCGGCGCCGGCTTGGACCGCCTGCTGTCGGACCGCCTCGGCTTGGACCGTCTGCGGGCATACCGCCACCGGGCATACCGCGTCCGGACGGACCCGCGCCAGCGTTGAGTAGTAGGCCCACAGGGCGTCCCGGTGCAGCAGCGGCCACAGGTCGTGGTCAAAACCGGGCTTGTCCAGCCCCTCAGCCAGCCCGGCGATCGCCTCCGCGCTCAGGAACCGCAGCCGGACGGAACGCGGGTAGTAGCTCTGCAACTCGGCCTTGGCCCGATACGGAGTGCCACGTCGGGATGCGGCGGCAATCAGCGGTTCCCGGCCGGATGGCAGGTAGCGCAGGGCCTCCCCTGCGGGCAGGCCCGTCGGGACAAACTGCCCGCCGCGGCCCTCGGTCAGCTGGCCCAGCACGTCAAAAAAATTCAGCCCCATCCCCCTCACCAGAACCGGCTGCGCGGCGGGCAAAGCGTCCCAAACCACGTCATTGGGGACGGCAGGAGGCCAGTACCGCAGTCCCGCCTGCTGCGCACCGGCAGCCAGCAGCTCCTGCTCCGGACCCAGCCGGGACGCCAGATGCCCCAGCGCCAGGACGAGGCGGTCCACGGCCAGCCGCGTGCCGTCGGCAAGGTCGACGACGTACCCGGGCACCGCCGTCGTCGGCCCGCCTTCACCGCGGTAAAGACCGGGGGCAAAGCCTGATGCGGCCGGCGCTGGCCGTGCCGACACCGCCTCGGTCCGGTGTTCGTGCAGCGCAACGCCGGCGGGCAGCCGCGCCGCCAGCCGCTCGAACGTCCAGCGCAGGTAGCGGCCGTAGAGCGCCCGGCTGGGAAAGCCAGCCGTTCGCAGGCCTGCCAGCTCCGCCGCATCCTCCTCGCTGAGCGATGCATCCGGATCCGTCCGCTGGCTGGCCCGCCACTGATCAAAGCTCAACCCGGTCGGCGAAGCGGCCGCCAACTCCCCGTCCGGGACCAGCGTCGGGTAGAAGGACTGCGTGTTCATCAGGTAAAGACGGGACTGGTCGGTGCGCCAGACGTGCCCGGGCCCGGCCGGGAAGGGATCGACCAGATGGATTTCCAGCACGATCCGCGGCTCCGGAAGGGCCGCGAACCGGGCCAGCAGACGCTCCAGCACGGAGGTACCGCGGGGTCCGGCGCCCACAATTGCCACCCGAACCCTGCGCGCATCAGCCATAGTCAGAGCTTAATGGACCGCCGCCGCGTCCCCGATCGCCGGGAATGCGCCAGCCGGGAATGCGACCGCCGGGAAGGCTGCGCCGGCAACGATGCCTAGGATGAACAGATGACCACCACGGATTCCGGCCACCCGCCTCTGCCCGCCAAAGCCGCAGAACCGGCGGACGAGTTCCTCTGGCTGGAGGACATCTACGGCGAGGCGCCGCTGGCCTGGGTCCGCGAGCGCAATGCCCGGACCGACAGGATGCTGGTGACGCCGGAGTATGAGGGCCTGGAGGCCAGCGTGCTGGAGGTGCTGGATTCGACGGACCGTATCCCGATGGTTACCAAGCGTGGCGACTGGTACTACAACTTCTGGCGCGACGAGCGGAACCCCCGCGGCCTCTGGCGGCGCACCGGCTGGGAGAGCTACCTCACCGAGCAGCCGGACTGGCAGATCCTGCTGGATGTGGATGCGCTCAGTGCCGCGGAGGGGGTCCAGTGGGTGTTCGCCGGCGCCAGCCTGCTGCGGCCCGCCGTCAACGGCGATCCGTACCGCAAGGCGATGGTCGCGCTGTCCCCGGACGGCGGGGACGCTGTCACGTTCCGCGAGTTCGACGTCGAGGAGCGCGGCTTTGTGCCGGGCGGGTTCGAGCTGCCCACGGCCAAGACCAGGCTGAGCTGGCTGGACGCGGACACTCTGTACGTCGGCACGGACTTCGGCCCCGGCTCGCTGACCAGCTCGTCCTACCCGCGCAGTTCACGCATTGTGCGGCGCGGCCGGCAGCTGGCCGAGGCGCCGGCGCTGTTCGAGGTCCCGTCGGACCACATAAGCGGCGGGGTGCGGCACGATTCGACGCCCGGTTTCGAGAGGGATGTGGCGTACGACGTCATCGACTTCTTCAGCAGCCGCAGCTATCTGCGGGTCGGCTCCGACTGGGTGCACATCGATGTGCCCGACGACGTCAACGTTTCACTGCACCGGCAGTGGGTGCTGTTCCGGCCACAGCGCGATTGGGAGTCCGACGGCGGGACGCACCCGGCCGGTTCGCTGCTGGCTGCGGAGCTGGATAACTTCCTGGCCGGCGACCGCAAGGTGCGGACGGTGTTCATCCCGGATGCGCACACCTCGCTGCAGTCCTGGAGCTGGACCAAAAACTTCCTGCTGCTGAACCTGCTGCACGACGTTTCCTCCCAGATTCGGGTGGTGGACCCGTCGTCCTGGACCGACCGGGTCCTGGACGCGTGCCCGCCGCTGCACTCGGTGGATGCGTACGCCGTCGACGACGAGGACAGTGACGATTACTGGCTGGTCGCCAGCGGATTCCTGACGCCGTCGACCCTGGAGCGTGGTGGCCTGGCGGGTGGCGAAGGGCAGGTCGGCACAGCCCGAAAAGTCAAGGCGTCGCCGTCGTTCTTCGATGAGTCCCGCTACGAAGTCCAGCAGCACTTCGCCGTGTCGAAGGACGGCACCCGGGTTCCCTACTTCCAGGTTGCCACGCGGGACCTGGTGCTGGACGGCGGCAACCCCACCCTGCTCAGCGGATACGGCGGGTTCGAGGTGTCCCGCACCCCCGCCTACAGCGGCGCCGTCGGTCGGACCTGGCTGGAACGCCGGGCCATGGTCGGCGGGAGGGAGCGAGCCGGAGTGTACGTGGTGGCGAACATCCGCGGCGGCGGCGAATACGGACCGGGCTGGCACCGGGCAGCCCTGCAGGAAAAGCGGCATCGGGCCTACGAGGATTTCGCCGCTGTCGCCGCCGACCTGATCCGCCGCGGCGTCACCTCCCGCGAACGCCTGGGTTGTGAAGGGCGCAGCAACGGCGGCCTGCTGGTGGGCAACATGCTCACGGGTTATCCGGAGCTGTTTGGCGCCGTGTCCTGTGGGGTGCCACTGCTGGACATGCGCCGCTACACCAAACTATCCGCGGGCTACTCCTGGATTGCCGAATACGGTGACCCGGATGTGCCCGAGCAGTGGGATTTTGTGCGGACCTTCTCGCCCTACCACCTGCTCCGCTCCGGCGCAGACTATCCCCCGACGTTCATCTGGACCGCCACCTCGGACGATCGTGTGGGGCCGGCCCAGGCCCGGAAGATGGCAGCCCGGATGGAGGCCGCGGGGATCCCTGACGTCTGGTTCTACGAGTCGCTGGAGGGCGGCCACGCGGGCGCAGCGGACAACCGGCAGGCCGCCCGCCTGCACACCGCCTCGCACGCCTTCCTCTGGAACACCCTGACCTCAACACCCTGACCTCCGGGCCCAGGCACCCCGCACCCGGATTCCGAATCGAAGGGCGGGGACGTTTTGCTAACCACCCCCTGTTCTGGGTAACCTTGGTGGGCTAGCAATAGCGCTTGGAGACGTGCCAGAGCGGCCGAATGGGCTTCACTGCTAATGAAGTGTGGGGCACAACTCCACCGGGGGTTCAAATCCCCCCGTCTCCGCGCCAGGCCCCCTCTTTCGAGGGGGCCTTTTGCGTCTTTACCTCACAACTCGGGGCTACCCGGCCTGCGCCAGCACCAGCGGCAGCACCTGTCCGGTCCCGGCCTGGCGCAGCGCGCGGCCGGCCACCGTCAGCGTCCAGCGGCTGTCCACCAGATCGTCGATCAGCAGAACCGGCTGACCGGCCACCGCAGCCAGAGCGGCTTCCAGTTCCGGGCCCACCACCAGCCGGTCCCAGACGCCCGCCAGCCGGTATGCACTGTTGCCGCCGCGGCCACCGGTGGGACCGCCATGTTCCAGCGAGAGTTCACCCAGGTAGGGCATCCGGCCAATACCGGCGATGCCCCGCGCCAGCGAGCCGACCAGCTGTGGCCGACTGCGCGAGGCAATGGAGACAACGGCGGCCGGACGGCCGTCGCCGCCCCAGCCCGCCTGGCCCCAGTCGCGCAGTACGCCCACGCAGGCCTGGAGCAGCCCGGGTTGCACGTCCGCGTCGGCGGCACCGGTACCGAAGAGTTCGCGCAGCGTGCCTCCCCAGCCCAGGTCCGTCAACCGGGCCAGCGCCCGGCCCTCGGCGGACCGCTGAGCGGGGCCCAGTTTTCCCTTGACCGGCACGCCCAGCCGGTCCATCCCGCTGGGCCACTGCAGCCGGGGCTCCAGGGGCACCCCTGCGCGGCCCAGGGTTTCGCCGGCCGCAGCAGTGGCGGAAGCGTCCACCTCAGCAGAAAACCAGCGGCCGGCGCAGTTGTCGCACCGCCCGCACGGTGCCGCCGTCTCGTCGTCGAGTGAGGACGTCAGGTATTCCATCCGGCAGCCTGAGGTCTGCTCGTAGACAATCATCGAATCCTGCTCGTTGATCCGGGCGTCAGCGATCCTCTGGTAGCGGTCCCGGTCGTATTCCCAGGGCCGGCCGGTGGCGCGCCAGCCCCCACCCACCCGCTCCACGGCGCCGTCGACCGCCAGCACCTTCAGCAGCAGCTCCAGCGGCGTGCGCCGCAGGTCCACGCGGGCCTCCAGCGCCACCGTGGATACCGCCCCGCCGGCCTCGGCCAGCACCGTCAGCACCGCCGCGGCCTTCTGCTCCGACGGCATCGAGGCGGTGGCAAAGTACTGCCAGATGTCCTTGTCCTCCCGCCCGGGCAGCAGCAGCACATCGGCATTGGCTGAACCACGGCCGGCGCGGCCCACCTGCTGGTAATACGCCACCGGGGAAGATGGCGCGCCAAGGTGGATGACGAAGCCCAGGTCCGGCTTGTCGAAGCCCATGCCCAGCGCGCTGGTGGCCACGAGCGCCTTGACCTGGTTGTCCTTGAGCAGCTGCTCCGCCGTTTCCCGGTCCGCCGGGTCGGTGCGGCCGGTGTAGGCCAGCACCTTGTGCCCGGCCCCGGCCAGCAGCCGGGCGGTGTCCTCCGCGGCGGAGACAGTCAGCGTGTAGATGATGCCGCTTCCGGGCAGATCGGCCAGGTGCGTCAGCAGCCACCCAAGCCGGTCCCGTGAGTCCGGCAGCCGGAGCACGCCCAGGCGCAGCGAGTCCCGGGCCAGTGCGCCCCGGATGGTGAGCACACCCGTGCCCAGCTGCTCCTCGATGTCCGCCACCACGCGGGAGTTGGCGGTCGCCGTCGTCGCCAGCACCGGAACCGATGGCGGCAGCTGGGCTATCAGGTCCGCGATGCGGCGGTAGTCCGGCCGGAAATCATGGCCCCAGTCGGAGATGCAGTGCGCTTCGTCAACGACCAGCAGCCCGGTCCGGCGGATCAGCTCAGGCAGCTGGTTTTCCCGGAAGGACGGGTTGGTCAGCCGCTCCGGGGAGACCAGCAGCACGTCTACCTCGTCGGCGGCCAGGGCCTCCCGGACCACGTCCCACTCGGTGGC
>DASYGM010000007.1:0-9278 GCA_035999715.1 Micrococcaceae bacterium
CCGAGAGCTTCTTGGCATCCCACGCGGTGGGCAGCTTGCGGTGGAAGATCGGGTACAGCGGGACCTCATCGGCGATGGTGTCGATGATCTCCTTGTAGATCTTCTTGGACGCGTCACCGGTGGTCTGGGTGGCCTTGTCAAGGTCTGTTTGGACCTTTGCGTAGGCGGGGGTGGTGTCCCAGGCGAAACGGTTCTTGGCCCAGACTGGACCGCGGTAGAACCAGCTGAGCAGGATGTCCGCGTCGTTGCCGAAGACGGAGGGATCCCCCGGAGCGGCGACGACGTCGTACTTCAGACCGCCGACCTTGTCCGGGCCGTAGACGGCCGAGGAGGCCATGGTCTCCAGCGTGGTCTTGACACCGATGGCATCCCAGTTCTTCTTGATCAGCGGGGCCACATCCTTGACCCAGGCGGTGTCCGTGGTGGTCAGCGTCAGGGACAGGCCGCTCACGCCGGCATCGGCGAGCATCTTCTTGGCCTTGTCGGCGTCGAAGCCATAGACGGTGGCCGCCTTCTGGTAGTCCGGATGCGTCGGCTGGAAGTAGGACGATGCAGCCGTGGCGTTTCCCAGCAGCGCCGTCTTGATGATGGAATCCTTGTCCAGGGCGTAATGCAGGGCCTGGCGGACTTCCTTCTTGCTGAACGGGGCCTTGGAACAGTTGAACATCAGGAACAGCAGGCCGAAGGACTGCACGGATTCAACCTGCACCTTGGATTTCAAGCTGTCCACGTCCAGGTACGGGACGTCCTCGATGGCCTGCACGCGGCCGGACTGGACGGCGGTCACCCGGGCTGCGGCGTCGGAGAGCAGGAACCAGGTCATGCCCTTGGCCAGGGCTGGCTTGGGACCGTTGTAGGCATCGAAGCGCTCGAAGACGATCTTGTCATTGGCGGCGGCGGAAACAAACTTGTACGGTCCGGTGCCCACGGGCTTGGCATCGAACGCCTTCTGGTCGGCCGAAGCCACTGCCTTCGGGACAATCTTGACCACGGAGATGCGCGGGCCAAAGCCGGCGAAGGGTGCGTTCAGGGTGAACTCGACGGTCTTCGCGTCCAGTGCCTTGACGTCCTTGATGAAGGGGATGAACTGCGCAAAGAGGGCCTTGTTGGCTGGATCCAGTACGCGGGTGAAGGAGTAGACGACGTCATCGGTGGTGACCGGGGACCCGTTGTGGAAGGTGGCGCCGTCGCGGATGGTCACCTGGTAAGTGGTGTCGTTGACCTTTTTGGGGTCGGAGGCGGCCAGTGCGTTGTAGACCTCGCGGGTGGCCGGGTGCAGTTCGGTCAGGCCTTCGAAGATGTGCAGGTTGGCTGCGAATGGGGTTGCCCCGGAGGAGGTCATTGGGTCGAACCCGGTGGACAGCGAGTAGGAAATGCCCGCCTCGATGGTCAGGTCCTTGTTTATTGCTGCCGTGTTGGCCGAGGCGGATTTCGTCGACGACGACGGCCCTCCGCACGCGGCCAGGGTGCCGGCGAAGGCTGTAGCGGTGCCGATGACACCGGCCAGCTTCAGGAAGTTGCGGCGGGATGCGTCCTTAACCAGCGGCAGCTTCTCAAGAGTGTTGCTCATATGGGGCCTCACCATTCGAAAATAGTTATCGGACGTAGGATGTCCGATGCTTATAGAAAACTGTAAGAGGGGTCACACGCTTTGGTCAAGCGGGAAGATGATCACGAATCTGCAACATGCCTCTACGGTCCCTGGTTGTCCGGCTACCTTCTGCGAGCCAAAAGACGTTTCATCACCTAAGGTAGAGGGTTTCGGCCGGAGGTGGGATATCATATGTCGTAGATCACGGGGCCCGTGATGGTGGCGTAAAACCATTTTAGCGGCCTGTTACCCTACACTGCGCTTTATATTGCGGCTACCGCCTGGGCCCGGGAATCTTTCTCTTTCCGCACCGGCGGCACATTTACAAGGAGTCAACATGGCGGCATCGACGGTAGTACCGCAGGCCAGATTCAGTGCGCAGGCCCGCCTGCGGGCACTGCAGGCGGACATTATGGAACTGATCCTGGAGCGTGAGCTGGAGGCCGGTGACCCGCTGCCGACGGAGAATGAGCTTTCGGTTGCGTTGGGTGTGGGGCGCAATACGCTGCGGGAATCCCTGAAGGTGCTGCAGGCGCTTGGCGTGATCGAGATCCGCCACGGCTTCGGGATGTTTGTGGCGCCCAGCAACTTTGATGCACTGGCGGATGGATTGACCTTCCGCGGACGGCTCTCGCTGCGCCACCAGGGCGTGGAGGCGCTGCAGCTGGTGGATGTCCGGCAGGCCCTGGAGTCGGGACTGATTGGCAGCTCCGTCGACGCGATGAGCTCCGAACAGCTGGCCGGCATCGAGGAGGCCGTAATCCGGATGGAGACGCTGGCCGCGCAGGGCGAGAACTTCACCGAGGCTGATGCGGAATTCCATTCCCGGCTGTTCGAACCGCTGGCCAATGACCTGCTGTCCAACCTGATGGATGTGTTCTGGAAGGTGTACCGCAAGATCCATGTCGAAATAGGCGCCGAATCCAATGACCTGATGGCCACGGCAGCCATCCACCGCGAGATCTACAAGGCAGTGGAAGCCAAGGACAAGACCCTGGCTTCCGAGCTGCTGAACCGGCACTTCGACGGCATCCGGCAGCGCATTTCCGAGGTGGTTGCCGCCTGACTCCGGACCCCCATCCGTTGACTGCACAGTTGGCGCCCACGTTTAACGAAAACATGGGCGCCAACTGGCATCTCAAACCGGGGCGGGCAAAGAAAAACCCGCTGCACTCTGGTGCAGCGGGTTTTTTAGCTGTGCGCGCGAAGGGATTCGAACCCCCAACCTTCTGATCCGTAGTCAGATGCTCTATCCGTTGAGCTACGCACGCATTCTCTTTCGGCCCTCGGGCCGTAAATAACTCTAGCCTGAATAGTGCCCGGCCCACAAATTGCCCATGTTGCGATAATATCGACTAGACCGGTCTATGTGATATATATCACTCTTCTACGCCGCGTCGAGAAAGGAAAACCCCGGATTTCCGCGATTATCGTTCTGCCGACCACCCGGACGTCCCATCTCCATCGCCGATTTAGTCCATTCGCCAGCCCATAACATTTAGGCACACCACTGACCCAACGAAGGGAAGAGTCATGGGCCACACTTTGCCCCAGCAGGTTGTCGAGCATACCCCCACTACAAACCAACGCCTGCTCGACTGGGTTTCCGAGGTGGCATCCCTGACGCAGCCGGACAGCATCCACTGGGTGGATGGCTCAGCGCAGGAGTATGCCGACCTCACCGGTGCCCTGGTTGAGGCCGGCACGCTGGTCCGCCTCGACGAGGAGAAGTTCCCCAATTCCTTCGCCGCCTTCTCCGACCCCAAGGACGTGGCACGGGTCGAGGGGCAGACCTTCATCTGCTCCGAGAACGAGCGCGACGCCGGTTTCACCAATAACTGGATGGAACCGGATCTGATGAAGGAGAAGCTGCGCGGGCTGTTTGCCGGTTCCATGCGGGGGCGGACCATGTACGTCATTCCCTTCGTGATGGGACACCTGGATGCCGATGACCCGAAGTTCGGGGTGGAGATCACGGACAGCGCGTACGTCGTCGCCTCGATGCGGATTATGGCCCGCATTGGCACCGACGTTCTGCGCAAGATCGAGGATCTGGACGCCTTCTTCGTCCCCGCCCTGCACTCTGTCGGCGCACCGCTGGAGCCGGGCCAGGCCGACGTCGCCTGGCCCTGCAATGAGGAGAAGTGGATTGTGCATTTCCCGCAGGAGCGTTCAATCTGGTCCTACGGCTCCGGCTACGGCGGTAACGCGCTGTTGGGCAAGAAGTGCTACGCGCTGCGCATCGCCTCGGCCATGGCCCATGATGAAGGCTGGCTCGCAGAGCACATGCTGATCCTGAAGCTGACCTCGCCGGAGCAGAAGACCTACTACGTCTCGGCGGCCTTTCCTTCCGCCTGCGGCAAGACCAACCTGGCCCTGCTGGACCCCACCGTGGACGGTTGGAAGGTGGAGACCCTCGGGGACGACATCACCTGGCTGCGCTTCGGCGCCGACGGCCAGCTTCGGGCGGTCAACCCGGAGGCCGGCCTGTTTGGCGTCGCCCCGGGCACCGGCTGGGGCACCAACCCCAATGCCATGCGCGCCATCGCCAAGGGCAATTCCATCTTCACCAACGTGGCCTTAACGGACGACGGCGGCGTCTGGTGGGAGGGTATGACCGAGGAGGTGCCTGCGCACCTTACGGACTGGCTCGGCAACTCCTGGACGCCCGAGTCCGGCCACCCGGCCGCCCATCCCAACTCCCGCTTCTGCACGCCTATCGACCAGATCGACATGCTGGCCCCCGAGTACCACGAGCCCAATGGCGTGCCGGTGTCCGCCATCCTCTTCGGCGGACGCCGCAAAACCACCATCCCGCTGGTCACCGAGGCGCGGGACTGGTCCAACGGCATCTTCATGGGCTCGACGCTGTCCTCGGAGACGACGGCGGCTGCCTCGGGCCAGGTGGGCGTGGTCCGGCGCGACCCGATGGCCATGCTTCCGTTCATCGGCTATGACGCGGGGGACTACCTCAAGCACTGGGTCACGCTGAGCAAGACCGGCAACCAGGAGAAGCTGCCAAAGATCTTCCTGGTCAACTGGTTCCGCCGCAAGGCCGATGGCGGATTCGCCTGGCCCGGCTTCGGCGACAACTCCCGGGTGCTCAAGTGGGCTATCGAGCGCATCGAGGGCAAGGCGGATGCGGTGGAGACGCCGATCGGCTTTGTGCCGACGCCCGACGGACTGGACCTGACAGGCATGGACATGACCCCGGCCGACGTCGAAGAAGCCGTCCGGGTCGATCCTGAGGAATGGGCCACCGAGGTTGCCAGTATTGAGGAGTGGTACCGGCAGTTCGGCGGTTCGCTGCCCACCGAGCTGCTCGCGGAGCTGGAAGGCCTCAAGTCCCGCCTCGCCTAACTGTCAGCTCCGCGCGGATCGATCCGACAGCTGTGGTGACCTTCACCTCGTCAAGGTCACCATAGCCGCCGGATTGTTCGACGACTGCCGCGGGTTACGGTTGATGGGTGCGCATCAATGCCTTCTCCGACCTCTGCCTTCGCGTCGTCATGCTCCTGGCCTCCGCACGCAGGAACGGGCTGCTGACCTCCCAGCAGATTGCCGACGGCGTCGGCGTCCCGTATAGCCACGTGAGCAAGGCCGTCATCCGGCTGCGCGAGCTGGGCCTGGTGGATGTGACCCGAGGCCGCTCGGGCGGGGCCACAATCAGCGCCGCAGGAGAGCAGGCCACCGTCGGCGCCCTGCTGCGCAGCCTTGACACCCGCACCACGGTCGCGGACTGCCACACGCCCAACGGCGACTGTCCCATGAGCCTGGACTGCGGACTGCAGGGGGCGCTGGCCCGCGCCCGGGAGGCCTTCTATGCCGAGCTGGACGCCGTCGTCATTTCCGCTCTTCCGCACCAGAGCCAGATGGGTCCCGTGCTTGTGACCTTGGGCACCCGCAGACCCGCTTGACCGCGCCATTCCGGGCCGCTTCTACCGCAGGTAGAAAAAAGTTCTACGAAACGTAGAAAACGAGGTTAAATGTCGTATTTGAAATGCTAGTTTTGTCCTGTCGGTAGCAACCAACACAGGAGAAACAAATGCTTTCGGACCAGGCCCGCCCCATCATCGAAGCCACCCTGCCGCTTGTCGGCGAGCGTCTTCCGCGGATCACGCCCAATTTCTACGCACGGCTTTTTGCGGCCCACCCGGAACTGCTGGACGGGTTGTTCAGCCGCTCCAACCAGAAGAACGCCAAGCAGCAGCAGGCCCTGGCCGGAAGCATCGCCGCTTTCGCCACGCACCTGGTCAACAACCCCGGAACCGTGCCCGAATCGGTACTGTCCCGGATTGCGCACAAGCACGCGTCGCTGGGCATCGTGGAGGAGCAGTACCCGATTGTCTACAAGTACCTCTTCGAAGCGATTGCCGAGGAGCTCTCCGACGTGATCACCGAGGAGATCGCCAACGCCTGGAGCGAAGTCTACTGGCTGATGGCCCACGCGCTGGTCAAGATCGAAAAGGGCCTCTACGCCCAGACGGCCAACGACAAGCCGTGGTCCCCCTGGGTCCTGGTGGCCAAGCAGAATGCGGGCATTGGCTCTATGACCTTCATCTTCGAGCCGGCGGATGAGACCCCGGTCAGCCCGGCCCGACCCGGCCAGTTTGTCAGCGTCCGGGTCGTCATGCCGGACGGCATCAAGCAGGTGCGGCAGTACTCGTTGCACTCAGACACGCACGCCGCACAGCGGGTCTTCACCACCAAAATCGACAACGACGGCGAGGTCTCACCTGTGCTGCACGGTAGCGTCAAGGTGGGCGATGTGCTGGAGCTGTCCAACCCCTACGGCGACGTCACCCTGGGCGAGGGGGACCATCCGCTGGTGCTTGCCTCGGCCGGTATCGGCTGCACTCCGACCGCGTCGATCCTGCGCTCACTCGCCGAGCAGGACTCCGAGCGGGAGGTGCTGGTGCTGCATGCGGACCAGCAGCTGGAAAGCTGGGCGCTGAAGGAGCAGATGAGCTCGGATGTCCAGAAGCTCGATTCGGCGCAGCTGCAGCTCTGGCTGGAACGTCCGGCTGAAGGCGGCGTTCCGGAGGGTATCAACAAGGGATTCATGACCCTGGAGGGCCTGGACATTCCGTCCGACGCCTCTGTCTACCTCTGCGGGCCGCTGCCGTTCATGAAATCCATCCGCTCCCAGGCCCTGGCCACCGGAATCCCGGCCGAGCGGATCCACTACGAGGTCTTCGGCCCCGACCTCTGGCTCGCCTCGGCCTAAACCGGTGGGTCAGGGCCAGATCCGCGGTTCCTCGGTCTCCCAGATCGGCTCGCTGAAGGTCCAGTTCCCGCCGGTTTCGGTATAAGGGGCGACGGCGGAAATCACCACGCCGGCGCGGTGCTCGGCCACCACATGGACAGCGTCCGTTGCATCGTCGGGCAGATGGATATCGCAGACGACGGCGGCGGCCCGGTTGGCATCCTTTTGCGCAGCCAGCAGCTGGTAGAGGTCGTCGATCATCGCATCAGCATCCGGTTCTTCGGCACCCTGGTCCCGGCCGGCCTGGTGGGCGGCTTCCTCCGGCGAGACGGCCACCATCCGCATCCCGCCGTCGTCGCCCAGCACCAGCGCCACCGGGAGGAAACCGCCATGGGCCTCCAGCTGCTCCTGCGCCACACCCAGCCCGGTGCCGATCAGTGAATTCAGGTCCGCCTTGACCTCTTCCTCGACCATCACTGCCGCACCTACTGCCGCACCAGGGCCAGCACGTCGTCGCGCACCCGTTCCATGGTGGCCGTGTCCAGCGCTTCGGCGTTGAGGCGCAGGAACGGCTCCGTGTTGGAGGCCCGCAGGTTGAACCACCAGTCGCCGTTGTCCGCAGTGAAGGTCAGCCCGTCCAGCTCATCGACCGTGACGCCGTCGCGCTCATATGCGGTGCGGACCCGCGCCACCGCCGCAGCAACGTCGTCGAGCTTGGAATTGATCTCCCCGGAGGCGACGTACGGCTCGTATTCGCGGCCCAGCTCGGACAGCGGACCGTCCTGCTCGCCCAGAGCGGCCAGCACGTGCATCGCTGCCAGCATGCCGGTGTCTGCGTTGAAGAAGTCGCGGAAGTAGTAGTGCGCGGAGTGCTCGCCGCCAAAAACGGCACCCTCGGCTGCCATGAACGCTTTGATGAAGGAGTGGCCCACGCGGGTGCGCACCGGCCGGCCGCCATCCTTGCGCACCAGCTCGGGCACCGCTCGGGAGGTGATCAGGTTGTGGATGATCACCGGCGTCTCCTCACCGCCCCGCTTGGCCCGGCCAATCTCGCGCCGTGCCACCAGCGCGGTGACGGCCGAGGGGGAAACCGGCTGGCCCTTTTCGTCGATCACAAAGCAGCGGTCCGCGTCGCCGTCGAACGCCAGGCCAATGTCCGCGCCGTGCTCCACGACCGCGGCCTTGAGGTCGCGCAGGTTTTCCGGCTCCAGCGGGTTGGCCGGGTGGTTCGGGAAGGACCCGTCCAGCTCAAAGTACAGCGGCACAATCTCCAGCGGCAGCGCCGGCAGCAGCTGGTCGCCGAGTACCGCCGGGGTGGTCATTCCGGCCATGCCGTTGCCGGCGTCGACCACAACCTTCAGCGGCCGGGAACCGCTCAGGTCAACCAGCTGGCGCAAATACTGGGCGTAGTCCTTGAGCACATCCTGGACGCCGGTGCTGCCCTGCTTCGCCGCGGCCGGGATGCCGCCGGCCAGGTACTGCTCGGCCCGCTGGCGGATTTCCGCCAGGCCGGTCTCCGAGGAGACCGGGACGGCGCCGGCCTTGGCCATCTTGATGCCGTTGTACTGCGACGGGTTGTGGCTGGCGGTGAACACGGCGCCGGCGGCGTTGAGGGAGCCGCAGGCAAAGTAGAGCTCGTCCGTGGAGATCAGGTCCAGCAGTTTCACGTTGGCGCCGCGCGTGGTCGCGCCCCGGGCAAAGGCCTGGCTGAATTCGGGGGAGGAGGGGCGCATGTCCCCGCCCACCAGCACGGTTTTCCCGGCAAGTTCCATCACGTCAACGAAGGCGGCGCCGACGGCTTCGACTATCTCGGCCGTGATGGTTTCGCCCACCAGGCCGCGGACGTCGTAGGCCTTAAAGGAAGCGGAAAGGTCTGTGGTCGTTTCATCTGCGCTAGTCACTCCCCCATGGTAACGGCCGGTTATCCACATCGGGCAGATTCCTGCGCCGGCTTTCAGGTCCGGCTGGAATACTGGACGGATGAGCCAGCAGACTGACACCTCCCGTCGGGCCACCAGTCCTACCGTCCCCGTGGACGGGCCGTCCACCCGCGAGCAGGCGCTGGCGGTGCTGCGCCGGCTGGTGGGGGCGGCGGATGCCGCGTTCCATCCGGGCCAGTTTGAGGCCATCGAGGCGCTGGTCGACGGCGGACGGCGGGCGCTGGTGGTGCAGCGCACCGGCTGGGGGAAGTCGGCGGTGTATTTCGTTTCCTCGCTGCTGCTGCGCGCCCGCGGCGCCGGGCCGACGCTGATTGTCTCCCCGCTGCTGGCGCTGATGCGGGACCAGGTTGCCGCCGCCGAGCGGGCGGGGGTGCGGGCCATGGCCATCAACTCCGCCAACGCCACCGAGTGGGACGTGGTCCGGGAGGCCCTGGCCGCCGACGAGGTAGACGTGCTGCTGGTCTCCCCGGAGCGGCTGACCAACCCGTCCTTCCGGGAAAACCAGCTGCCTGAGCTGATCCGCCGGACCGGGCTGCTGGTC
>DASYGM010000036.1:0-2729 GCA_035999715.1 Micrococcaceae bacterium
ACGGATAGGCAAAGAGGTTCCCGTAAGGATCGACGACGGCGATGTCACCGGCCTTGACGGGCGGCACGGGAGGCAGGGTCGCCCTAGTGGCCGGGTAGCCCGCCAGGTTTTCCACCACCACGTTCAGGCCCGACCAGCCGGCCTTGGTGATGGGCACATAGCCGATTCCGACGTCGGTGGCCTGCGGGTTCAGCAGCGCCGCACGGTGCGGCGGCGAGCTCATCCACCAGTCCACCACGGCTTTGGCGTCATAGTTGATGGAAATGATCTCCCCGTACCAGTCGGGGTTGGCCGGCAGGAGCGTGACTCCGCCGTCCTGGCGGTGGATGGTGTTCAGGTCGTAGCTGCCGTCATTGATCCGCGAATTGATGGTACCGGCCCACGACTGGGACATCCCGGCAATAGTGGGGTTCCAGACCAGGGGCGGCAATCCGTTGGCGGCCCGGTATTGGTTGGTGTACTGAAGGACGGCCTTGACGTACGCATCCTGGCCTGGGGAGTTGTCTGCGTTCGCCGCGGACACGCCGGCGCCCGCTAAAAGCAGGGACAGCAACGTCACGGTCAGTCCCAACAGTCGACTCAAGCGTGCCATGCGGTCTCCCAGCTTCTGTTTGCAGGAACCGCTGGCGCCGCTGAGCGACAGATCCCCCAAAAAAGGCCATCAACATCCGGCGTCGGTCCAGTACGCGGCGCCGTTCAGTTCAAAACGGTACAGCAGTAACTTTGGTAACACTAGTCCCAAGCTTACCAACGGACAGAAGGCGGCCAGCTCTCAGGTGACGATGGTCACCGAGGTCCCCAGCACCGCGCCACTCTTGTCCAGCGCCTGCACGGCCAGATGCGGGGCTGCCGCGATCGCCGTCGAGGTCTCAAAACCGCGCTTCGGGAAGGTGCCGGCCTCGGCCAGGGAATCGGCGCTGGACCCGGCGAGGAAGCGCCATTTTGCCACCTCGGTGGCACCGTTCCAGCTTGCATAGACCTGCATGGTGGAGCCGTTTCCGGGCACCCCGGCCACGACCGGGACCGTGTCCGGCTTGCCAACCCAGGCCGAGCGGTAGGCCCGGTAGGACCCGGTGCCGATCCGGGTGGCCTCGTAGATGGCCGTGCCGTCGGCGGTGAACTCAGTGCTGGCCGGATCCGACCCCCAGCCCACCAGCACATGCCCGTTGTCCAGGAACTGCACGCTGCCCATGGCATTTCCGCGGTGCCCGGCGTGGTTGAATTCCTGCTTCACCACCGCCGTCTTGGCTACCTCATCCACCGCCAGCACCAGGCCCCGCGAGGTTCCTGTGGTGCCGGAGTCGTAGTGGTTGTCGAACATGCTGATCAGGCCGTTGGGCTGCCGTCGGGCGTCGTGTTGCCAGGCAAAGACGGCGTTGGGGCCAAGCGTGAAGTCGCTCTGCTTCCCGCCCATGCGCCAGCGGACAGACCCGGTCTTCCGGTCCACCAGGTAAAGCGTGTGCGTGTGCCGCGAGGAGATCAGCAGTGCGTCCGCGCCGCTCTCGTCCACGGAATTGATGTGATACGGGTCGTACCCCTTCGCCGCCGTCGAGCCGTCCCCCGCGGAGGGATCGCCCGTGGAGGGGTCGTTCGGGCGTATGTAAGAATCGGTCAGCGGGATGTGGTCCAGCGCATTCCAGTCCAGCAGCACCTCGCCGGTGCGCACGTTCACTTCCTGGACGTGGCAGTTGTACATGTACCCCATCGCCGAGCCTCCCACCGAGCTCAGGTCATGCTGGATGGTGGGATAGGACGTCAGCAGCGCGGTTCCGGCGGACGTCAGCGTGAACTCGTGCAGGTCTGCCTGCATCCCGTTGCCGGTATTGACCTCGGCAATCGTCCGGTAGCTGGAGTCCATGATGACCCCCTTGCCGAGGCCGTGACCTCCGATCCCGTTTCCCGTCCAGTACGTGAGCACGGGCTGGCCCTCGAAGGTCTGTACCCGCAGGTCCATGACGCCGGCACCGGTCGGCTCCATCCACACCGGCTCGCCCGCATCGTTCATGATCAGCCCGTTGGATCCATGCCCCATCGGTCCGGCAAACAAGAGGCCGGACGCCGTGGCAGCGGTGGACCAGCTGGTCACATGAGGGGTGGTCAGCTTGGTGGTCATGAACGTGCGGTCCGGCGGCTGGGTGGCCGACGACGACGGCGAGGCTGAGGAGGTGGCGGTGGCAGTGGAGGAGGACACGGCCGCAGTCCGAGTGGCCAGGCCGGGCAGCAGGCCGGTCTCCGCGAACCCGGCGGTCGCCAGCGCTCCGACGCCCACCAGGCCCGCTCCATGCAGGAAACGGCGGCGGCTCAGCTGCACCGGCCCCCTGCGCCGCTCCCCCGTGGAGGCCGCGCCAGACTGACCGCCGTCGCCGTTGGTTTCCATGTCCTGTTTTGCGTCCATGCCTTTAACCTAGGAGCCGCAGCTATGCGCGGGCGACAGGAATCCTTGAAGTTTGCTGTGACTGAGCAGGGAGGGACCTGCGGTCTGTTGCCCCGGACCGGAAGCCGTCGGCTGCAATGCAACGGCCGGAGGCGGCCGGAGGCGGCCGGAGGCGGCCCGGCACCGGAGGACAAAACCTTGCCGGGGCGGCCTCCCGCCGTTAGGCTCGGTCCTGCGGGCCCGGTTCCGGGACCGCTTGCTGCGGCCCAGTCCGGCCGGCCCCCTCGCGGCCAGGGCCGGAAACGGGCCCAGCGCATCCTCGCTTGTGGGGTAAACCATGAAGGCTCTTTCGCTT
>DASYGM010000053.1:0-24661 GCA_035999715.1 Micrococcaceae bacterium
CCGGCCGATGGTCTGGATCAGCGAGGTGGACGAGCGTAGGAAGCCCTCCTTGTCCGCGTCAAGGATGCTCACCAGTGAGACTTCCGGGAGGTCCAGCCCCTCGCGGAGCAGGTTGATGCCCACCAACACATCAAACGTACCCAGCCGCAGTTCGCGCAGCAGTTCCACCCGGCGCAGCGTGTCAACGTCCGAGTGCAGGTACTGGACCTTAACCCCATGCCCCAGCAGGTAGTCGGTCAGGTCCTCCGCCATCCGCTTGGTCAGGGTCGTGACCAGGACGCGCTCATTTTTCTCCACCCGGGTGTGGATCTCGCCGAGCAGGTCGTCGATCTGGCCCTTCGTAGGCTTCACCACAACCTCCGGATCGATCAGGCCGGTGGGGCGGATGATCTGCTGGACGTAGCCGTCGGACTTGCCCAGCTCGTACTTGCCCGGCGTCGCGGACAGGTAGACCGTCTGGCCGATCCGCTCGAGGAACTCGTCCCATTTCAGCGGCCGGTTGTCCATCGCGGACGGAAGCCGGAAGCCGTGGTCCACCAGAGTCCGCTTGCGTGACATGTCCCCTTCGTACATGGCCCCGATCTGCGGGACGGTGACGTGCGACTCGTCAATCACCAGCAGGAAGTCATCGGGGAAATAGTCCAGCAGGCAGTGCGGGGCGGTGCCGGGTCCACGGCCGTCGATGTGGCGCGAGTAGTTCTCGATGCCGTTGCAGAACCCCATTTCCTGCATCATTTCCAGGTCGTAGGTGGTCCGCATCCGCAGCCGCTGCGCCTCCAGCAGCTTATTCTGCCCTTCCAGGTCCTTCAGCCGGACGGCCAGCTCGTCCTCGATCTGCTTGACCGCGCGGTTCATCCGCTCCGGACCGGCCACGTAGTGCGAGGCCGGGAAGACGTACATCTCGGTCTCCTCCCGCAGGATCTGTCCGGTGAGCGGGTGCAGGGTGTAGATCTTTTCAATCTCGTCGCCGAAGAATTCGATCCGCAGGGCCTGCTCCTCGTACATGGGGATAATCTCCACGGTGTCGCCCCGGACCCGGAAGGTGCCGCGGTGGAAATCGATGTCGTTGCGGGTGTACTGCATCCCGACAAACTTGCGCAGCAGGTCATCCCGGTTCATCTGCCCGCCCTGGCGCAGCGTCACCATCCCGGCCACGTACTCTTCCGGGGTGCCCAGGCCATAGATGCAGGAGACGGTGGCGACGACGACGACGTCCCGCCGGGTGAGCAGCGCGTTGGTGGCCGAGTGCCGCAGCCGCTCAACCTCCTCATTGATGGACGAATCCTTTTCGATGAAGGTGTCCGTCTGTGGAACGTAGGCTTCGGGCTGGTAGTAGTCGTAGTAGGAGACGAAGTATTCCACCGCGTTGTTCGGCAGCAGTTCGCGGAATTCATTGGCCAGCTGCGCCGCCAGAGTCTTGTTCTGCACCATCACCAGCGTCGGCCGCTGGATCCGCTCAATCAGCCACGCCGTCGTCGCCGACTTTCCCGTACCCGTGGCGCCCAGGAGCACCACGTCCTTCTCACCGTTGTTGATGCGTTCCGCGAGTTCCTTGATTGCGGCCGGCTGGTCGCCGGCGGGCTGGTAGTCGCTGATGACTTCAAAGGGTGCGACGACGCGGTTGATTTCCTGCGCAAGACTCATACCACAACGCTACCGCCTCCGGACGCCACCCGGTGGTCGACGGCGGGCTCCTCCGATCCGAGGCCCCGATAGTCAGGCTCCGGGGCTGGCGGTGGTCTCCCAGGGCGCCTTCCAACCATTCTCCCGCGCCCAGGCCTCCACGGCGGGCTCCGCAACTTCTGTGAACCACGGTTCCTTACCGAGCGCATAGCCGGCCGTGCCGTCGTCGACCGCGTGCAGGCTGGCCATCCCCCGCTTCTGCACCAAATATGCTTCGCGGGCGGACGCATCCCCCCGGAGCCAATCACGGAAGGCCAGGGCGTAGCGGGCACCCGGCGAGCCGTCCACGCGCACATGAACATTGGCCGGCCGTCCGGGATCCGATGTGCCGTGCAGGCGTTTGCCCCAATGGGCAGGATCCGGGTCGGAGGCTTTGGGAGTGTCAGCCCAGCTGCCCGGGAGCGGCGGGAAACCGGCTGCCGCCAGCGCCGGAGCCAGGCTGTCCGCGGCCATCAGGCTCCGGACCCGGATCTGCAGGTCCAGCACGTCCTTCGCCTCAAGCCCGGGTACCGCGGTGGAGCCGATGTGGTCCACCGCGACGATGGCGCGCCGGGAGGTATCGTCCTCCGATCCCCCGGCCGCGGCCTGGATGCGGGCAGCGAGTCGGGCGGCCTGGGCAGGCCAACTGGGGTCCGGCGGGACCAGCACGGCTGGACCCGCCGGACGGACAGCCCGCCCCGCGGCAAGGTTCCGGGCGAAGGGCTCCAGCCGATCCCGCCACAGCCGGTCAACCTGCGCCAGCACTTGGTCCATCCCTCGGGCGTTGTCGATCACCACATCCGCTGCCGCCAGCCGGTCCTCGGGCGAGGCCTGCACTTTGATCCGGGCCAGCGCCTGCTCCTCGGTCATGGCGCGGTGCGCCAGCATCCTGCCCACCCGCTGTTCCAGGGGCGCCTCCACCACCAGCACCAGATGGAAAGCGGCTCCCTGGCCCGACTCCACCAGCAGCGGGATGTCCTGGACCAGCACGCTGCCCGTTCCCGCCCCGCCGGCGGAACGCTCCGCTTCCTGCTGACGGGCGTTGTCCATCAGCCTGGCCGCCTCGGCGCGGACCAGCGGGTGGATGATGCCGTTCAGCTCCTGCCGCCGGGTTTCGTCGGCGAAGACCACGGCCGCCAGCTTGGCCCGATCCAGGCTTCCGTCGGCCTGGAGCAGTTCCGGGCCGAAGGCCTCCACCACCCTGGCGAGCCCGGGCGTCCCTGGCTCCACTACCTGGCGCGCCAGCAGATCGGCATCGATCAGGACGGCGCCGAGTTCCGCCAAACGCTTTGCCACCACGGATTTGCCGGCCGCGATGCCGCCGGTGAGACCTATTTTGAGCATGGCTCCAGACTAAACTGATGCGATGACCGATTCCGGCAGCGGTGCGCCCTCAGCGGTTCCGGACTCCTCTCATGCGCCAGCCGATTCTCATGCGCCAGCCGATTCTGGGGCCACCGCAATAGAAACGGTCACGGAATACACGACGCTGGCCGCCGGCGTGGACGTCCGGCATGAGCTCACCGTCAAGCGCTCCCGCTTCATCACTGTCCTGCGCCGGGTTGAAGACGAGGACGCGGCCCGCTCCCTCGTGGCTGAGCTGCGCCGCGAGTTCCACGACGCGCGGCATCATTGTTCGGCGTACCTATTGGGTCCGGGCCGCTCCATCCAGCGTTCCAACGACGACGGCGAGCCCTCCGGCACGGCAGGCGCGCCTATGCTGGACGCACTGGTCAAGCGGAGCACGTCAGCCCCGGCGCACGATGCGACGCCGCGGGCCGACCTCAGCGACGTGTGCGCCGTCGTCGTGCGCTATTTCGGCGGCATTCTGCTCGGTGCCGGCGGCCTGGTCCGGGCCTACTCGGACTCCGTCTCCAAGGCGCTGGACCAGGCGGTGCTGGTCCGGCGCCGCCGGCTTCGGCTGTGTCGGGTGGAAATTCCGCATGCGGAGGCCGGCCGACTGGAAAACGACCTGCGGCAGGCCGGGTTCGTCATGACCGGAAACCGCTACGGGGCCCGCATCACCCGGCTCGGTCTGGCGGTGGAGGATGCTCCCGCCGCTATTACGGGCGCCCGGGCACGGCTGGCGGCGCTGACCGCCGGCGCCGCCGAACTGGAACCGGGCGGGACCGAATGGATCGATATTCCCTCCTCCTGACGCGTTTGCGCCGGCCCCGGGGACGAATCTGCTCAGTGACAGGCTCGGGTCGGTGAGCAGGAACAGGTCCTGCTCGGTGAACACCCCTTCTCACTGAGCAGGTTGCTTCCGTGCGGCGCCCGGATACGAAAAAGAGGACCCCCACCCGAAGGTGAAGGTCCTCTTTCAGTAAGCTACGGCCGGTCCCGGCAGCTGCTCTCGACAGGCGCGGCCAGCGGGCGTACTAGTTGCCCGTGAGCTTCTCGCGCAGGGCAGCCAGGGCCTCGTCGGAAGCCAGGGTGCCGGAACCCGACTCGGTTGCAGCCGGCTCCGAGGAGTAGCTGGTCGTGCCGGAGTCGCCGTCGCCACCACCGGTGGCCGCGGCGTCGTCGGCCGCGTGCTGGACAACCTGCTTCTTGTGGGCTTCCCAGCGGGCCTGGGCGTCAGCGTACTGCTGCTCCCAAGCGGTGCGCTGTGCTTCGTAGCCTTCCAGCCATTCGTTGGACTCCGGGTCGAAGCCCTCCGGGTACTTGTAGTTGCCCTCTTCGTCGTACTCGGCAGCCATGCCGTACAGCGCCGGGTCGAACTCGGTGCTGTCCGCGTCGATGCCCTCGTTGGCCTGCTTGAGGGACAGCGAGATGCGGCGGCGTTCCAGGTCGATGTCGATGACCTTGACGAACAGTTCATCGCCCACGGAGACGACCTGCTCGGCCAGCTCCACGTGGCGCACGGCCAGCTCGGAGATGTGCACCAGGCCCTCGATGCCGTCCTCGACGCGGACGAACGCGCCGAACGGAACCAGCTTGGTGACCTTACCGGGGACAACCTGGCCCAGCGCGTGCGTGCGGGCGAAGGTCTGCCACGGGTCTTCCTGCGTGGCCTTGAGCGAGAGCGAAACCCGCTCGCGGTCCAGATCCACCTCGAGCACCTCGACGGTGACTTCCTGGCCGACCTCGACAACCTCGGAGGGGTGGTCGATGTGCTTCCAGGACAGCTCGGAGACGTGCACCAGACCGTCGACGCCGCCCAGGTCCACGAAGGCACCGAAGTTGACGATGGAGGAAACGACGCCGGGACGGACCTGGCCCTTTTCCAGCTTGTTGAGGAACGTGGAGCGCACCTCGGACTGGGTCTGCTCCAACCAGGCACGGCGGGACAGGACCACGTTGTTGCGGTTCTTGTCCAGCTCGATGATCTTGGCTTCGATCTGCTGGCCGATGTACGGAGCCAGATCGCGGACGCGGCGCATCTCGACCAGCGATGCGGGCAGGAAGCCGCGCAGGCCGATGTCGAGGATAAGACCACCCTTGACAACCTCGATGACGGTACCGGTGACGACGCCGTCCTCTTCCTTGACCTTCTCGATGTCGCCCCAGGCACGCTCGTACTGCGCGCGCTTCTTGGAGAGGATCAGCCGGCCTTCTTTGTCTTCCTTGGTCAGCACCAGGGCTTCAACCTGGTCGCCGACGGAGACGACGTCTCCGGGATCAACATCGTGCTTGATGGAGAGTTCGCGGGAAGGGATGACGCCTTCGGTCTTGTAACCGATGTCGAGTAGAACTTCGTCGCGGTCAACCTTGACAACCGTTCCTTCAACGAGGTCTCCGTCGTTGAAGTACTTGATGGTGGCGTCAATTGCTGCGAGGAAGTCCTCAGCCGTACCAATGTCGTTAATAGCGACCTGGGGGGTACCGGTCTTCTCGGGGGTCGTGATGGTCATGTAGTAGGGACTCCGATGTGGATAGATGATTGAATACGCGCACTACGCGCCCGTTCAGTCTAGTCGTCCGACGCAATGAAAGGCAAAAGGACGACGACGGCGGCGGGCCGCGGCGCGCGAGGGCTCCCGGCCCCTGCATGGCCGGGTTCGGCGCTAAAAATCTGTCCTGCTGTGCGGCAGCATCGGAGCGGCGAACAGCGCGTCAAACCGGGCGGCGCCGCCGGCCGAGCCCTCCTGCACGGTTCCGGCCGCGACCAACGTCCCGGCGGGGACGCCGGCCAGATACAGCGAGGCCAGCTCAGCCGCGCCAAGCGCAAGGTCCGCCTGGCCGCCGTCGTCCAGCGCCGTCGTCGTACCCCGACCACCGCGCACATCCAGCCTGAAAACGCCGCCGGCGAAGCCCAGCGGATCCTCGACCCGCAGAGTAATGGAACCGTCCTGCCAGTAATGCCGGCCTTCCAGCGCAGCCGGCGTGTCCAGGATCCGCAGCCACAGGCTGTCCTCCACCGAATTGACCCTATAGCCGCGCTTGTCCGCCAGCGCCCACTCCAGCGGATCCTGCAGCGGCGCGCGCTTCCAGCTGACGCGCTGCACCAGGTCGATCGAGCCCAGGTAACGCCACAGTGCCAGGTAGGCCTCATCCGTGCAGGCCAGCAGGTCCCGCACCTCAACGGTGGCCGGAGTCTCCCAGCCGGTGAACTTATAGGAGACATAGCCGTCCGGTTTGCCGTCCGACCCATAGTGCACAGCAGCCCGTACGGCCTTGTCCAGGTCCGGCTGCTCATAGGTCCACGCCCCCGAGGCGAGGTACCGGTAGGCGTCCTGACGGCCAACCGAGCCGAAGGAACCGGCATGCAGCCGGTCGAACAGCGCCGGCTCCAGGTCCAGGAGCACGACGGGGTCGGCGATTTCCACCACACCCGTCATCCCGCTATCCGCGCCGTGCAAAGCGAATTTGGGTCCGGTATCCAGCTCAATGCTGCGGTGGTGGGCGGCCGGGCCGAAGCCGAACCGGCCGTAGATGGTGGCCTCGGAGGCCGTCAGGGCTGCGATGGCCATACCGTCCGTCTTGGCCCGCGCCAGGTCCGCACTGATCATCCGGCGCAGCAGCCCGCGGCGCCGGTGCGTGCCGCGGACCGTGACAGCGGTGATCAGGTGAGCAGGCAGCAGCTTGCCGCCGCCAACGTTCAGGGTCTTGCGGTGGGTGGCATAGGTGGCGACAGGATATTCCGGATCCCACGCCCCTTCCGGCGCTGCGGTGGCGTAGGCACCCCAGAGGATGCGGCCATCCCGCTCCTCGGAGGCCAGGAATTTGTCGATCGTGGCGTCATCGACGACGCCGGTATGGAAGCCCAGCAGCACCGCCTGGACCCACTTCTTCGTGGCCGCATCGGCCCCTCCGTGTGCGCCGGCGGGCTCAAAGTCGGGACCGCCAGACCGCCGCCCGGCGGATCCCCCAGAGAGCCGGCGTACCGGAAAGGAACGGATTTCGTAGGGGAATTCGTCGCTGGGATCAGGGATCACGCTCACGGTCACCCAGCCTACCGTTGAGCGTGGAGATCTGCCCCTAAATCGGCGCTTTTGGGGGCAGATCTCCACACTCAACGGAGGGGGCGACGACGGCGCGGCCGGCTCAACAGCGGGGGCCCGGGATAATGCAGACTGTGGATAATTCGACCCTGCTGAACACCGGGCCGGCCAGCTGGGTCCTGCTGGCCGGGCTGCTGGCCATCGCGGCAACGATCTGGCGGACCGCGCTGGACCGCCGCTTCCGGGACATGGTCATCGCCGGCGTGCGGGCCCTGGTGCAGCTGGCCGTCGTCGCGCTGGTGATTTCGCAGCTCGCGGGCCACCCGGGGCTGGCGCTGCTGTTCGTGCTGCTGATGTTCACGGTGGCCGCCTGGACCTCGGGGCACCGGATCGCCCCACACGGCCGCTGGTGGGCGGCCGCCGTGCCGATCGCCGCCGGCGCCTTCCCGATCGGCGCCCTGATGTTCGTCACCGGGGTGCTGCCATGGAACGCGCTGGCGCTCATTGCCGTGCTGGGCCAGCAGATCGGTGGCGCGATGGCCACCACCACCCTCTCCGGACGGCGGGTGGAGGACGAACTGGCGGGCCGGCGCGGCGAGGTTGAGGCGGCGGTGGCCCTGGGCTTCCAGTGGCCGGCCGCGCGCCTGATGGTTGCCCGGCCGGTCGCGGGCGAGGCGGTGCTGCCCAGCCTGGACCAGACCCGCACGGCCGGCACCGTCACGCTGCCCGGGGCGTTCGTGGGGCTGATCCTGGGCGGTGCCTCCCCGTTGGATGCGGGCCTGATCCAGCTGCTGGTGCTGATTTCCCTGCTGGCGGTGAATACGACGGCGGCCTGGGTCACCATGCGGTTGGGGAGCCACGGCGTCTGGCACCGCTAGCGGCAGCGAGCCAAAGGCGCACCCGGCGCGCGCACCGCCGCCGCCGCCGCCGTCGTCGGGCCGGCGGAAGTGACGCCAAGCTGGCTAAAGCTAGTGCCCGGCCTCGTACCAGCTGGTGCCCGAGCCGACCTGCACATCCAGCGGGACGGACAGGTCACCGGCCTGGCCCATCTGCTCCACCACCAGCGCCTGCACGGCTTCCCGCTCCCCCGGGGCCACCTCCAGCAGCAATTCATCATGGACCTGCAGCAGCATCCGCGAGGCCAGCTTCTGCCGCTTCAGCTCCAGGTCCACGCCCAGCATGGCCTTCTTGATGATGTCCGCCGCGGAGCCTTGGATGGGGGCATTCAGCGCCGCCCGTTCCGCCATTTCGCGCAACTGCCGGTTGTCGCTGGAGAGGTCCGGCAGGTACCGGCGGCGGCCCTCGATGGTGGACGTGAACCCGTCAATCCGTGCCTGGTCGACGACGCCGCGCAGATAGTCGCGCACCGCGCCGAAGCGGTCAAAATAGTCCTTCATCAGGGTCCGGGCCTCGTCGACGCCGATGCCCAGCTGCTTGGACAGGCCAAAGGAGCTCAGCCCGTAGACCAGCCCGTAGGACATGGCCTTGACCTTGGACCGCATCGCGCTGGTGACCTCCTCCGGCGCAACATTGAAAATGTGCGCTCCCACAAAGCGGTGCAGGTCCTCGCCGTCCCGGAACGCCTGGATCAGCGCCTGGTCCCCGGACAGATGCGCCATGATCCGCATCTCGATCTGCGAATAGTCGGCGGTCAGCAGGGTTTCATAGCCCGCGCCGACGACGAAGACCTCCCGGATCCGCCGGCCTGCGTCGGACCGGATGGGGATGTTCTGCAGGTTCGGGTTGTTGGAGGACAGGCGTCCGGTCGCGGCAACGTTCTGCGCATAGGTGGTGTGGATCCGGCCGTCCTCCGCCAGCGACTTCTTCAGCCCCTCCACCGTCTGCCGGAGCTTGCTGGCGTCGCGGTATGCCTGCAGCTGAAGCAGGAACGGATGTCCGGTCTTCACCGTCAGGTCCGCCAGCGCATCGGCATCGGTGGAATAGCCGGTTTTGATCTTCTTGGTCTTGGGCATGTCCAGCTCATCGAAGAGCACGGTCTGCAACTGCTTGGGCGAGCCCAGGTTGACCTCATGCCCGATGGCCGCGAACGCCTCGGACTGCGCGGCGTCGATGGTGACGGTGAAGTCCGCCAGCAGCCGGTCCAGTTGGTCATCGTCCACCCCGATGCCGGTGAGCTCCATGGACGCCAGCACGCGGGCAAGCGGCAGTTCCAGTTCGCCGAGCAGACGGTTGGCGCCGCGGTCCAGCAACTGGCCCACAAAATGCTCACTGAGCTGCAGCGCAACGAACGCCTTCATCACCGCGTCCGCTGCCGTCGTGTCCTCCTCCAGACCCAGGTCCAGCTGGCCGCTGGACCCGGTGCCGGACGTTCCCACCGAAATCTTCAGGTGCACCTGGCTCAGGTCCGCCAGCTCATAGCTGCGCCGGTCCGGCTGGATCAGGTAGGCGGAGATGGCGGTGTCGTCCACCACGCCGGCCAGCTCAAGGCCACGGGCATGCAGGGCTTTGAAAGCGGCTTTGAAGTCGTGCACCACCTTCGGCGCGTTGCGGCTGCGCAGCCAATCGCCCAGCACTTCCTCGGCCGCAGCGTCCAGGCTGCCCAGCTCCACATAGGCGGCGGCGTCCTGGGTGGCCAGGGCCAGTGCGACGGTGTCCGGGCCGGCGGTGGTGGCCTCGTTGACCAGCTGCAGGCCGACGGCGGTCTGATTGGTCGCGGTGAACCAGGCGTCCAGCTCGGCGGCGGAAGCCGGGGTGCTGTGGAGGGGTGCAGTATGGCTGTCGTGCTCGACGGCGGTCTCGTCCGTCCCGAACAGGTCGAAGAGCCGCTTGCGCAAGGTGTTGAACTGCAGCGAATCAAACAACTCCTCCACCATGTCCCTGTCCGGGGCCTGCAGCACCATGGCCTCCAGCACCACGGGCAGGTCCAGATCCCTCAGCAGGTGGTTCAGCCGGCGGTTCCGCTTGACGCTGTCCACATGCTCGCGCAGCGCGGCCCCCACCTTGCCGCCGATCGAGTCAAGGTTCTCAAGGATCCCGTCCAGGCCGCCGAACTGGTTGATCCACTTGGCCGCGGTCTTGGGTCCGACGCCGGGCACCCCCGGCAGGTTGTCCGCGGTCTCACCCACCAGCGCCGCCAGGTCTGAGTAGCGTTCCGGGCCGACGAAGTACTTCGCCTGCACGGAGGCGGCATCCATCGGCGGGATATCGGAGATGCCCTTCTTGGGGTACAGCACCGAGACCTTGTCCGTGATCAGCTGGAAGGCGTCCCGGTCCCCCGATACCACCAGTACATCCCAGCCGGCGCCCTCCCCCTGGGCCGCGAGGGTGGCGATAATGTCATCCGCCTCGTAGCCGTCCAGGGTGATGGTGGGAATCCGCATGGCTTCCATGACCTTGACGATCAGGTCCACCTGGCCGTGGAACTCCTGCGGGGTCTTGTTCCGCCCGGCCTTGTATTCTGTGTATTCGGTGGACCGGAAGGTGGGCGTATCCAGGTCGAAGGCGACGGCGACGTGGGTGGGCTTCTGCTCGCGGATCATGGCCAGCAGCATGGAGGTGAAACCGTAGACGGCGTTGGTGTGCTGGCCGGTGTCGGTGGAAAAGTTCTCCACCGGAAGGGCGTAAAAGGCCCTGAAGGCCATCGAGTGCCCATCGATGACCAGCAACCGCTGCGGCCCCTGTGCTGGTACTGGTGCTTCTAGTTGCACAGCTGGATCCGGGGCCGTTTTGGTAGTTTCACTCACAGGTGCCAGCCTAGTCATCATGAACGACAAATTCACACCGGAACCGGAGACCAACCCGCACAGCGCGCAACTGACCGCGGCGGGCGTTCCGGAGGAGCTGCACGAGTGGCTGCGCGGGCACGGCGTGGGCGCGCTGGTGGAGAAGATGGGCATTGTCTTCCTTCAGATGAGCCCGGAGCGCATTGTGGCCACCATGCCGGTCGAGGGCAACACCCAGGTGGCTGGAATCCTGCATGGCGGTGCGCACGTTGTGCTGGCCGAAACGCTGGGGTCCTTCGCCGCAGGCCTTCATGCCGGCCGCAACGGCCGCGCGCTGGGCATCGACGTCAGCGCCAGCCACCACCGGTCCATCTCCTCCGGGGTGGTAACCGGCACCTGCACCGCCATTCATCTGGGCCGGACCCTGGCTACCCATGAAGTCGTCATGACGGACCAGGACGGCCGGCGGCTCTCCACCGCCCGGATCACCAATATGATCCGCCGGATCGGGCCGGAGCGCGCCGAGGACTGACCGGGCAGTTCTGGTCAGGCGTCCGTCGGTGCAGGCTGCATCCGGTAGGCCAGCTCGACGACGCCGCTGCCCAGGGTGCGTTGGCGCTCCAAGGCCAGCGGCGCCGTCGTCGTACTGACCGGCAGCAGCGGCCTGCCGGAGCCCAACAGCACGGGGACGATGCTCAGCAGCAAATCGTCCAGCAACCCGGCCTGCTGGAACTGTGCCACCAGGTTCCCGCCACCGACCAGCCAGACGTTGGCTCCTGCCGCCGCCGCAGAGGCCTCGCGGTGGACCGGAAGCACGTCGCCGGAGACAAACCTCAACGAGGCACCGTCGATGGCAGGCAATTCGGTGTGGCTGAAGACCCACACGGGGGTGTCCGCGTACGGCCAGACCTCCAGCTTCTGGTCCAGCAGGAAGCGATAAGTGTCCGCCCCCATGATGATCGCGCCGACGCCGGCCAGGAAGCCATCGTAGGATTCCTGGCCGCCCTCAAAACCATCGAACTGCAGCAACCAGTCAAGGCCGCCGTCCGGTGCTGCGATGAACCCGTCGATGGAGCTGGCAACAAAGTATTGGGTGCGTGTCATGGCCACAAGACTACTGGAGCTGACCCGACGGCGGCGCCGTTCCTGCTGTGGGCAGGCGTGCTGTGGGTCTGCGTTCCTACTTGTGGTGGAACGCCGGGACGATCAGATAGATGCCGTACAGCACTCCGATGGCGCAGAGCGTGAAACAGACATAGGCTGCGAGCCGGGCGATCCGGGTGCTCGGGACCTGCTCGTCAACGCTGACCGCATACAGGCGAACGCCCGTGGCGTACAGTCCTACGATCACGACGGCGGAAACCAGCGTCGCGGCGGCAACAACCAGGAACGCTCCCCAATTAATCACAACTTGCCCTTCTGCTTCGCGGAGGCCGCCGGCTGTGAGGCCTCGTCGGCCGGTGTTCCCTGGCTTGGGTCGGATTGCTGGCCCGAAGGCTGGTCGGATGGCTGCTCCGCAGACCGGCCAGACGGACGGCCGGCTGGCGGTTCAGCGCGCTGGCCTGCGGCGCTGCCAGACGGCTTGGACCCCGACTTGTTCCCGGCCGGTTTGGCGCCGGAATGCTTACTGCCGGCGGGTTTGCCGACGGCGGACTTAGGGCCGCCGGGTTTGCCGACGGCGGACTTAGGGCCGGCTTTGCCGACGGCGGACTTAGGACCGGTCTGCCTGGAATTAACCGGGCCGCCGGCGGACGGCTTGCCAGACGCCGGAGACTTTCCACGCGGCTGGCCCTTCCCCCGCACCTGGGCCTCGTCATAGCCGCGGGCAGCCGCCTCCGCGCGCGCCGAAGCGGCCGACTTTTCGGCCGCCCTGGCCACAGCCTTATCGGCGGCCTTTTCGGCAGCCCGTGCCTGCGCAGCGAGCCGGTTGCGTTCCTTTTTGGAGGGGATGTGCACGGTTCCGCCGACGGCGCCGACCTCGCTGATGGCGTTGCTGGCATCCACGCGCTGGCGCTGGGAGCGGATAAAGATGTAGATAATGGCCGCGAGGCCGATGATGGCGTCAATGGCCAGCCCCACGACGCCGGCCTTGGCGAGGAGAGCGGCGATACCTCCAACCACGGCTGCCGCGGGCAGAGTGAACAGCCAGCCCAGGGCAATCTTGCCGAACGCGCCCCAGCGCACGGTCGAGCCGGTGCGGCCCAGGCCGGAGCCGACGACGGAGCCCGAGGCCACGTGCGTGGTGGACAGGGCGAAACCCAAGTGCGAAGAGGCCAGGATGGCGGCGGCAGTACTGCATTCGGCTGCGAAACCCTGCGCAGGCTTGACGTCAGTCAGGCCGGTGCCCAGCGTGCGGATAATCCGCCAGCCGCCGGTGTAGGTACCCAGGGCGATGGCCAGCGCACACGAGGCGATGACCCAGAATTCGGGGCCAGATCCCTGCTGCTGCCATCCGGCCGAGATCAGCACCAGGGTGATCACGCCCATGGTCTTCTGGGCATCATTGGTGCCGTGGGCCAGGGACACCATCGAGGAGGAGAAGACCTGGCCGTAGCGGAAGCCGCCGCGCTTCTGCACCAGCTTGTCACCGGAATCCGGATCGGTTCGCCGGGTAATCCAGTAGGCCAGGCGCGTGGCAAGGTAGGCAACGCCGCCGGCGATCAGCGGCGCCAGCACGGCGGGCAGAATGATCTTGGACAAGAGCACCCCCAGGTCCACGGCATTGAAGCTGATGCCGACAACCACGGCGCCGATCAGCCCGCCGAACAGGGCATGCGAGGAGCTCGAGGGCAGACCAAACAGCCAGGTCATCAGGTTCCACAACACTGCACCCAGCAATCCCGCGAAGACCAGCGCCGGCGTCAGATGTACGCCGGGGTCGCCCTCCCGGATCAGCCCGCCGGATATGGTCTTGGCCACCTCAGTGGAAAGGAATGCGCCTACCAGGTTCAGTACCGCTGACAGGGCCACCGCTGTTTTTGGCTTGATGGCGCCCGTGGCAATGGGTGTGGCCATGGCATTGGCGGTGTCATGGAAACCGTTCGTGAAGTCGAAGAAGAAAGCCAGCGCTATGACAAGCACGACCATAAAGGTGAGATCCACCCGGCGATCCAATCTGAGAGGTCAACTGCGGACTGTAAAAAAGTCTATCCGGTGTTGGGGAACAGGTCGCAGGAATAGCCGGGGTTATTCCCGGCACCGCAAAAGCGACCTTACCGATCCTATGCGGAAAGGGTCGTGGCCCGAAAGCCAACCAATAAGGGGCCGAAAGCCAACCCATAAGGGGCCCGATAGCCAACCCATAAAAGGTCAGCTTGCTTAGTTCCTTGACGGCGGAGCACCGCCGGGAGTTGGATCGAAGGGAGCACAAGGGCCAGCGCCGTCAAGCGCAGACATACCGCTTTGAGGAGGCACCATGAGGGCAGTGACGTGGCAGGGGCGCGAATCCGTAAGCGTCGAAACGGTCCCCGATCCGGTGATCCAGGAACCGACGGATGCCATTGTGCAGGTGACCTCCACGGCGATCTGCGGCTCCGACCTGCACCTGTACGACGTGCTGACGCCGTTCATGCACCAGGGCGACATCCTGGGGCACGAGGCGATGGGCATTGTGCAGGAGGTGGGCGGCGGGATTTCCAATCTGGCGGTGGGAGACCGCGTGGTCATTCCCTTCAATATCGCCTGCGGCACCTGCTACATGTGCCGACGCGGGTTGCAGTCACAGTGCGAAACCACGCAGGTCAAGGAAAAAGGGACGGGCGGGGCGCTGTTCGGCTACACCGAACTGTACGGCCGGGTCCCGGGTGGCCAGGCGGAATACCTGCGCGTCCCGCACGCCGATTACGGCCCCATCAAGGTCGGTGTGGACCATCCGGATGAGCGGTACCTCTTCCTCTCCGACATCATTCCCACCGCCTGGCAGGGAGTCCAGTATGCCAACGTGCCCGACGGCGGCACACTGGCAGTGCTGGGCCTGGGCCCCGTGGGCCAGCTGGCGGCCCGCATCGGCCGCTATCTGGGTTACCGGGTCATCGCGGTCGAGCCGGAGGCCGACCGCCGGGCCATGGCGGGGCGGCACGGCGTGGAGACCCTGGAGCTCAGCGACGAGGTGGTGGCGGAACTGGCGGACCGCACCGAAGGCCGCGGGCCGGATGCGGTGCTGGACGCCGTCGGAATGGAGGCGCACGGCTCCCCCATGGCCAGCTTTGCCCAGCAGGCCGTAGGGCTGCTTCCGGACGCGGTGGCCAAAAAAGCCATCGCAAAGGCGGGCGTGGACCGGCTCGCGGCTCTGCGGGTGGCGGTGGCCGCCGTGCGCCGGGGCGGGACGCTCTCGCTATCCGGCGTGTACGGCGGGCAGGCGGATCCGTTGCCCATGCTGACCCTGTTCGACAAGCAGATCCAGATCCGGATGGGCCAGTGCAATGTGAAGCGCTGGATGGACGACGTGCTGCCGCTGGCGGATGACGACGGCGATCCGCTGGGTGTGATGGACCTGGTCACGCACACGTTGCCGCTGGAGAGCGCGGCGGAGGGCTATTCGATCTTCCAGAAGAAGGAGGACGGCTGTATAAAGGTTGTCCTCAAGCCTTAGGCCGCGGCAGTTCGACGGCGGCCCAACTCGCCACTCAGCGCGCCCTTCGGCCGCGGCCCCTTCAGCCACGGCCATCCTCCTGAAGCCTGTCGGCCTGGTCCCGGGCGCGTTCGGCGCGGCGCCTGGCCTCACCGGCAGCGCGGGAAGCCTTGTCCTTATCGCGTTCCAGACCCCGCGCTTCCCATTGCGCTGCCGCCACCTGCTGCTCCGCATCGGCCAGCCGGTCGCGCAGCTCCTTCACACGCTGCTCCAGCTCTCCGCGCCGCTGCTGAACTTCGACGATCCGGGCGCCGATGCCATCCAGCGCAGTTTGCGCGCTGGTGGCCGCTGCCTCGGCGGCGGCGGCCTCATCCAGCGCTTCGGCCAGTACCTTTGCGCGACGGCGTTCCCGCTGTTCCCGCTCGGCCTGCGAAACCGCGCGGTCCGAGGCAGCGCTGGCGCGCCTGGCTTTCGATGCCGCCTGCCGTCCGGCCTCTCGATCGGCGCCGTTACTCTCGTTAAGGGCCGCCGGGACCGCAACCGCCGCCGCCAGCCCTCCCGCCCGTCCGCCGTCGCCGGCCCCGTCTGCGGGCAGTGAGCGGACCAGTTGACCGGTGCGCACCGCTGCCGCCGCCGCCGTGTCGGCCATTGCCGCGCGCAGCGTCTGCTCCACCTCGTTGGCGACGGCGTCGCTGACCCGGTGACCCGCCTTGGCCGCCACAGCACGGCTTTCGCGCACCAGCGCCGCAAGCAGCTGGTGTCGCTGCCGGTTAAGCTGCCGCAGCTGATCGGCGTCCAGCTGATCTTGGGCTTCCCGCAGCGCCTCGCCCAAATCCAGGAACTGGTCCAGCTCATCGCGGCGCTGGGTGACCATCGTGTTGACCACCCAGGCTGCGGTAGATGGTTTCGGCAGCTCCTTCAGCGCCTCGGCCAGCTCGCCGTCGCCAGCTTGGCGGGCCTCCTTGGCCCGGGCATTCCTGGCGGCCGTGAACTCCTCCGGCAGCAGGCCGTAGAGCTGGGCAGCGGCCGCAGCAAGTCGACCGTCCGTCCCCGAAGCGGCGCGGCCCTCCGCCCCGGGGCCTGCCGCGCTCACACGGCCGCCAGCTCGTCGAGGAAAGAGACCTTGGCCAGGTACTGCTGGTAGAGCTGCACAGCATCGTCAATGGGAATGTGGCCAAAGTTCAGCGCCACCTGCAGCCCCTCAAGCTCGGCCCGGCATGTCTCAGCGGCGCTGACCTTGGCAGCGGTTCCGTGCGAATTGGCCAGGTTAGTGGCCAAGGCGGCCACGATCGAAAGCACCACGGCCCCCAGGCAGAGCACCCGCCAGACAGCTGAATCCGTGGGCAGTGAGAGCAGGCCCTGGACCGCTTCGGTGAACTTGCTGCCGCCGGCTGCCGGGCCCACGGTGAAGGCCGCGGCCAGCGCGCTGCCGACGACACTGAGATTGACCAGCCTGTTCTGCCGGGGCCGCGCGGTGTGCAGGAAGGACCGGATGGCCTGCCGGTGCGCCTCGATTGTCTCCGAAAGTTTCTGGCGGTCCTCGGCTTCGGTTCCCATGATCTGCTCCAACCCCAGCTGTTGCCGATGATGAAATCCAGTGTGCCAGCGTGCCGACGGTGTGTACACCACGGCCGAAGCTAAGAGAGCTTATGGTTATGTCCATCCCCCGGCGGTATTTTTGAGCCAAGGTAAGGCGCGTTTGAATCAAGCCCGATTTGCTGGCCGACCTCATGCGGGAAGGAAGATCTGACATGGACGAGTTGATTGAAAAGGTCGCCGTGGCAGCCGCCGACAAGGAGTCCGCACAGTTCCAGCTTGATAACACCGCCGCTGATCTGAGGGACATGGTGCTAGCAGCGCTGGCGTCGGGTGTTACGGCCGAGGAGCTGGCGGGCGCGTCCGGACTCACGCCGCAAGAGATCCGCAGGATCAGGGTCGATGGCCCGGCTGGACCGGACCGGGGGGTATAGCAGCCCAGTGACCCATGGCTTCCTCATCCGGGCGGCTCAAACCCGTACATTTGGACAAGTGCAGGGTGGCCGGATCAGTCCGGATAGGTAAGAATGGCGGCATGCAACTGCCCGTGATGCCCCCGGTCCCGCCCATGCTGGCCAAAGCGGTCCCCCAGCTTCCGGACGGCGAGATGGGCTTCGAACCGAAGTGGGACGGCTTCCGTTCCATCATCTTCCGCGACGGCGACGAGGTGGAGATCGGCAGCCGCAATGAGAAGCCGATGACCCGCTACTTTCCGGAGATCGTCGAGGCTGTCAAGGCGAACCTGCCGGAACGCTGCGTTGTGGACGGGGAGATCATCGTCGTCGGAGCCTCCGGGGACAGGCTGGACTTCGAGGCGCTGCAGCAGCGTATCCATCCGGCGGCCAGCCGCGTGAACCGGCTGGCCAAGGAGACCCCGGCCCGCTTCGTGGCGTTCGACCTGCTGGCCCTGGGCGAGGAGGATCTCACCGGCCTGCCTTATTCCGAGCGCCGTGACGCCCTGGAGCGGGCCCTCGCCAGCGTCGTCGATCCCATCCATTTGACCCGCACCACGCGGGATCAGCGGCTGGCCCAGCAGTGGTTCAGCCAGTTCGAGGGCGCAGGCCTGGACGGCATCGTCGCCAAGCCCCTGGACGGGACCTACCAGCCGGACAAGCGGGTGATGTTCAAGGTCAAGCATGAGCGCACCGCCGACTGCGTCCTTGCCGGCTACCGGATGCACAAGAGCGGTCCCGGCGTGATTGGCTCGCTGCTGCTGGGCCTGTACAACGACGACGGCGAGCTGGCCAGCGTGGGCGTGGTGGGCGCCTTCCCGCTGGGCCGCCGCAAGGAACTGTTCACCGAGCTGCAGCCGCTGGTCACCACCTTTGACGACCACCCGTGGGCCTGGGCCCGCCAGGAGGAAGGCTCCCGGACCCCGCGCAACTCGGAGGGCAGCCGCTGGAGCGCCGGCAAGGATCTGAGCTTCACACCGCTGCGGCCCGAGCGCGTCCTGGAGGTGCGCTACGACCATATGGAGGGCGTCCGGTTCCGGCACACCGCCCAGTTTGTGCGCTGGCGTACGGACCGCGATCCGGAATCGTGCACGTACGCGCAGTTGGAGGAGCCCGTGAGCTTCAAGCTGGACGACGTCCTCAACGGGCAGTAGCCGCCTTCAGGTCCCGCGTTAGTCCCGCCCGAAGATTGCCACCAGGAAGTCCGACGACGCAGTGAATGGCCGCAGGTCCCAGGTGGCGAAGCGCTGCTGGCAGACCAAGCCCGCTGCCGCGGCGTCGTCCAGGAACGTCTCGAAGGCGTAACCGCGTCCGGCGCCGAAGCCTGTCACAAGGCGCCCTCCCGGGGCCAGGTGGCGGCGGAGGTGGGCAAGCACGGCTGGGGCCGAACCGGGGGCCAGGAAGGTCAGGACGTTCCCGGCGCTCACAATCAGGTCGAAAGGTTCGGCGATGCCCTGGCGCGGCAGGTCCAGCTCCGCCAGATCGCCGACCAGCCAGGTGACCTCGGGGTAATCAGCGTTGGCGGCCTGGATCAGCTCTGGATCGACGTCGACGCCCACCACGGCGTGGCCGCGCCGGGCCAGTTCGCCGCCCACCCTGCCCGGACCGCAGCCGGCGTCCAGGATCCGGCTGCTACGCGTGGCCATCGCATCCACCAACCGGGCCTCCCCAGCCAGGTCCTGGCCCTCCCGGCGCATCGTTTCGAAGCGCTGGATGTACCAGGCCGAATGTCCCGGATTGGCGCGCTTCTGCGCCTCCCACAGCGTCTCTTCCCTCATCCCGTCTCTCTCCTCACGTGAATGTGGCTCAGCCGCTACGGCAGGATGTGCTCGTGCGCCGCCTCTTCGAGCTCGTTGGCCTGGGTTTTGGCCAGCTGAGCCTCCGCGGCGACATCGATCTTCCGGGTCATCACCCAGTACAGCAGGGCAGAAACCGGCAGACCGATGAACAGAGAGATGTCCGTGCCCTGCATGGCCTGTGCCACGGGGCCCACGAAGAGTTTTCCGGCGGAGAAGAAGGGAACCATCACCACGAAGCCCACCACGTAGGCAATGATCCCCGGCCAGCCCCAGCGTCCATAGATCCCGTCCGGCTTAAAGATCTCCGCGATGGCGTAGTGGCCGCGCCGGACAATGAAGTAGTCGGTGAGGTTGACCGCCGTCCACGGGATGAAGAAGTACAGCACCAGCAGCAGGAAGTCATTGAAATTGGCGAGGAAATCAGCCGAGGCCAGGTTGGCCAGCACCAGCGAGATCACCGCCGTAATGCCAATGGTGATGATCCGCATCCGCAGGGTGGGGCGGATCTGCCGGAGGCTGTCGATAGAGGAAATCAATGTCAGCGATCCCCCGTACATATTCAGCGCCGTCACCGAAACCAGACCAAGGGCGGCGATGAACAGGGCTATGGAGCCGAAGCCCGGGAACAGTTTGTCCGCCGTTCCCTTGATGGACCCGATGGTTTCGAAGTCTTTGCCGGCCGCGGAGGCAATGAATGCGCCCAGGAACATCACCCAGATCCCACCCAGCGCGCTGCCCCAGAACGTCCACTTGAACGTCCCGCGGCCGGAGGAAGGAGGCAGGTAGCGGGAGTAATCCGAGACGTAGATGGCCCACGAGATCTGGTAGCCGGCGGCGACCCCCAACTGGCCCAGGAATGGTACGGCCTGGAAGCCGGCCAAATTGAACGCGCCAGCAGGAGCCTGGAGCTTGAGGATGGCGGTGATGGTCAGCAGGGCCAGCATGGCTATGGTCAGGTAGGTCAGGTAACGCTCAAAACCGTGGATCAGGTCGTAGCCGAAGAGGGCCACCACCACGGCGACAATCGTCACGATCCAGAACCACAGGTTCGGGGATCCGACGTTAACGGACTCGGACAACGACTGGCCGGCCAGGATGGTGTTGAAAATATTGAACCCGGCATACTGCAGGTAGGCGAACAACCAGACCAGCAAGGCTCCGACGTACCCGAACTGGGGCCGCGACTGGATCATCTGCGGCAGGCCCAGTTGCGGTCCCTGTGACGAGTGCGCTGCCATGAAAAGCGTGCCCAGCAGGACGCCTGCGGCGATCGCAATCATGGACCAGATCAGGTTGCCGCCGGTCGTGATGCTGATCAGCCCGACCGCCAGGGTGGCGATCTGCGCGTTACTCATGAACCACAGCGGGCCGATGTGGGACACCTTGCCGTGGCGCTCGTTCAGTGGCACATAGTCGATGGACCGGACTTCGAGGCCTCGACTGCGCCCAGTACTTGTATTGGTGCTCATTATGCGTCTCCAATCCGCCTTCGTTCTACCACACAAGGAGCCTGACGATAAGGGGTTGGGCGGACGCTCCCTAGTGGGTCACTCGCACCGGTGGTAGCGTGAAACCGGGATGGGAAGTGCAATCATTAAGTGCCCGCACTGCGGGCGGTCCAACCGGGTGCCTGCGGCAGCAGCCAGCCGGCCGCGTTGCGGCCATTGCCACCGTGACCTGCCGTGGATTGTCGACGCCGGCGACGGCGACTTTGCCGAGGTGGCCGAGCAGTCACCGGTCCCCGTCCTGATCGACTTCTGGGCTGTCTGGTGCGGCCCCTGCCGGCAGGTAAGCCCGGTGCTGGACCAGTTGGCCCACGAACGGCCGGGCCAGGTGAAGCTGGTCAAGGTGGACGTTGACCATGCACCAGGCCTCTCGCGCCGCTTCTCCATCCAGGCCATCCCCACGCTGATGGTCATGGCCGGCGGCAGGATTGCCGCGCGGCAGGCCGGTGCCGCACCCGCTCCAATCCTGCGGAAGTGGCTGGAAGACGCCCTGGCCTCCGAAACTGCGCAGGGAGCCCGCCGTGATGGCGCCGGAGGGTAGAGCGGGGCGTTATGACCACCCCTCAGACTGATCCGCACCTTGCCCGGATAGGTTCTGTTCCAGATCTATAAGGGGACCAGGAGAGCGGCGCACTAATATCTGCGTGTCGGCGGGGAGGGGCCCCTGATGCTTCCGGTCCTTGCAGCATGGGGCTATATTGGGGATTTATGCAGCGGTAGCCGCATGGATTAAGGACGTGGACCCGGGGGGAGCCCGTCGACGTCGAGAATCTATGTTTGAGAACGAAGATGTCTGGCATGAACCTCACCCAGCGCAGCGTACGGAAAAGACGCGGTTTCGGCAGCCGGAGCGAAGATCCGGCTCCCTCACGCTGTAACACCCCAGCCCGGCCACGGCCCCGGAAGGCTGGATCCCCCAGCGGCGCAGGCCCCCGTCCCATTTCGGAAGAGATCACCCACAATCCTGTCTGATCGGTACCGTCGCCCTCGAGTACTCCTTAGGGGAATGTGCCGTGGTCTTCCAAAGAAACTATGCCATGCTGCGCGGGCAGCGCTGGCCGGCCCGGAGGCCTGTGGCTTCAGCCTTGGGGTCGGGACCGGAGGCCGACTATACGCCCGTCCTTCCCGCCTCGTCCTGGAGCGCGGCCAGAGCGCGCCTGCGGACCGGAATCCGCACCGTGCTCTTCCGTGTACTGGCCACGATGCTCGCCTTCACCTTCGGCGGATTGGCCCTGGCCGGCGTGATCACCTATGTCCTGGAATTCCAGGAACTTGCGGGCCGTACGGACCAGGCTCTGCAGGACAAAGTGCAGCAGATCGAGAAAACCGCCAGGATCGGCACTCCGGGTCAAAGCGGTTCGCTTCCCAACCGGCTCCGGGACGCAGTGGAGGAGATCGATCCCCGCAACCACGAGATCATGGCCGCGTTTGCCGGCGGACAAATGCGCTGGAAAATGGAGGGAAGTATCAGCGATGTGCTGCTCCCACAGGGTCTGGTCGCCTCGGCCACTGCACTGCCCGATCCCGCAGGGCCGGTGTTCGCCTCAATTTCCGCCGGGAAGCCCATCCGGGTCCTGGTGGTACCGGTCCGGCAAAGCGGCCAGGACACGACATATCTGCTGGTGGGCCGGGACAGCAGCGACGAGCGCGAACGGATCTTTGCCTCGATCCGCGCCTACGCGGTGATATCCGCCGCAACACTGGCGGTAGCCGCCCTGGTCGGAGGCCTGGTCGCAGGACGGCTGCTGCGCCCGCTCCGCAGGCTCCGCGAGGCCTCCGCGTTCGTCAGCCACGACGATCTGACCCGGCGCGTCGATGTGGGCCGCTGCGTCGACGATGTTACGGATCTGGCCCGGACCTTCAACACCATGCTGGAACGTTTGGACCGGGGATCGCTGGAACAGCATCAATTCATGGACGACGCGGGGCACGAGTTGCGCACCCCGCTGACGATCCTGCGGGGCGAGCTCGAACTCGCCCAGCGCGCGCCCCGCACCCACACCGAGCTCGCGGAGACGATCGAGGTCGCCGCGGTCGAGACCGACCGGTTGATCAGGCTCGCCGAGGACCTGCTGGTGCTGGCGCGCGATGACAGCCAGGCGGCCCTGCGGATCCGGCGGATCGATCTCGCGGCGACCCTGGACGATGCGGTGGCAACCGTGGCGCCCCGGATCCAGGCCCGCGGCCTGTCGCTCGAGCTGACCGGGCTGCCCGCCGACGGCACCGCACTGATGGTCGACGCCGATGCCGATCGGATGCGCCAGGCGGTGGAGAACCTGCTGTCCAACGCGGTGCGATTCTCCCCGGACGGCGGCCGGATCGACATCCGCGTCGAGCTGCCCGGTGACGACGTCCAGATCACGGTCCGGGATCAGGGACCAGGCTTCGCACCGGCGTTCCTGCCGGTGGCCTTCGAACGCTTCAGCCGGGGCGACCCGGCGCGTACCCGCGAGCCCGACAGCGGTGGTGATCCCGGCGGCAGCGGGTTGGGCCTGGCCATCGTGGCGGGCATCCTGCGGGCGCACGGCGGCACCGCGACGGCGCGCAACCTCGCTGATTTCCCCTCGCCGGCAACGGTGTTCGAGCCGTGCGGTCGCGAGCCCCACGGTCCCGGCAGGTCGATGGCCGCCGTCGGAGTGGCCGGGCGCAGCGGACCGAGCGGAGCCGTGGTGTCGATCCGGTGGCCTCGGGACCACCGCGTGACATGAGCATCGGGGTGCTGCTGCTGAGCCTGGCGGCCGCACTGTGCTTCGCCTCCTCCAGCGCGCTCAAGCACGCCAGCGCGCACGACACCGAGCACCTGGCCGGTCACGGCGCTCCCCATCCAGGGCCGGGTGACACGGCGGACGTAGCGGCGGCCACGGCGGATCAGCCGTCGGTGAGCGCCGCTGCGGGGGCAATCGGCCGTTTCGTCGCCACGACGGTGGCGCATCCGCTGTGGCTGGCAGGAATCGGCGCCGACGTCGCCGGGCTGGTGCTGCAGGTGCTCGCCCTGCATCTCGGCGCGCTCGCGGTGGTCCAGCCGATGCTGGTCACCGGACTGATCTTCGCGCTCGTCCTCGGACGCTCCCGGCGCCACATCTCCCGGAGCCAGTGGGCGTGGGCGGTGGTGCTGTGTGCGGCGCTGGCCGGCTTTCTGCTCCTGTCGGGCACGGCAGGTCACGTGGTCGCGGAGAAGGCTGACCGGCTACCGGCGGTCATCGCAGCGATCGCCGGTCTGGTGCTGGCGGTCGGGGCGGTGTCGCTCGGGCTGCGACGCGGCTCGCACTCCTACCGTGCGGCCAGTACCGGGGTGGCCGTCGGCGTGATCTACGCCGGCACCGCGGCGCTGCTCAAGGCGCTCACCGACCGTGCCGCCGGCGGTTGGGAGCCCGTCCTGCTCAGCTGGCAGCTGCCGGCGGTGATCGTGCTCGGCGCACTCGGCCTCATGCTCAACCAGGTGGCCTTCCGGCTCGGCCCGCTGACCGCGAGCCTGCCCGCCATCTCGACCGTCGATCCGTTGCTCAGCATCGCCATCGGCGTCGCCGTCTACGACGAGCACATCCGGCACGGGCCGTTTTCGGGCACGGGGCTGCTGGTACTGCTGCTCGTGCTCTGCGTGGCGATCGTCCGGCTGAGCGTGTTCCAGGCCGGTCCGGACGGGCTGAGCTCCGATCAGGAACCCGCCGAACTGGCAGGATGATCGCGTGGCATCGCAGATGGAAACCCAGCTCATCCTCGCCGACGCGGCGCAGGCGGTCGGTGGCAAGGTCAGCATGCTCGGCGCGGGCTGGTCGGTCACCGGAACGCCGAGCGCGCCGCAAGCCGTCGTGGGGTTGATCAAGGTGCCGTGGGACCGTGCCAACGAGCAGTTGCCGCTGCATCTGCAGCTGGTGGACGCCGACGGCCGCCCGGTGCTGTTGACCGGTGCCGACGGTGCGTTGGACCAGGCGGTGCAGTTCCACGCGACGGTCGAGGTCGGCCGTCCGCCCGGCTTGACGCCCGGGACGCCGATCGATTCCAGCTTCACGGTGAACGTCCAGCCGCTGCCGCTGGCCCCCGGGCGCTACAGCTGGCGGCTCGATCTC
>DASYGM010000141.1:0-7797 GCA_035999715.1 Micrococcaceae bacterium
GAAGAGCGCGCCGATGATGAACGGCGCCCGCCATCCCCAATCGGCCATGACGGCTCCTCCCAGCAACAGGCTGGACAGGAAGCAGACGAGCGATGCCAGCAGGATGCCGCTGTTTACAAAGAAGGAGATAATCCCGGCGACGAATCCTTCGCGTCCGACCGGCACAAGTTCCACGGCGTGCGAGGTTGAAAGCGGCGCCTCGACGCCGGTGGAAATGCCCTGCACAATCCGGCAGACCAGCAGGATGATGCCGGCCCAGCCGCCGATCTGCTGGTAGGTCGGGGTCAGCGCGATGACGAGCGTGGTGCCGGCCATCATCATGATGGACCACAGCATCACCCGCCGCCGGCCAATCCGATCCGCCAGGGTGCCAAGGAGGATCCCGCCCAGCGGCCGGAACGCGAAGCCGACGGCGAAGACGGCCAGCGCGCTCAAGGTCGCGGCGAGCGGGTCTCCGGAGGGGAAGAACTTGGGACCGATGAAGGTGGAGAGCAGACCGAAAACCATCCAGTCATACCATTCCAACGTGTTCCCCAGCCCGAGGCCGAGCAGGCCTCTGCGGATCTCCGGGGAAAAACTCCGAGAAGGCCTTACACCAGTCTTGACGTCAATGTCGGTCATGATTGCTTCTTTCGCCAGCGCCGTTGGGCGCATGAGGGTAGAGACCATCGCCGTCACGCGCACGCGCAACGATGGCTAACGGAACTATCAGATGTTTTGGGCCGGCCGGTGGCCGCACAGCCTCACCAGGTGGGGGGCGAATTAACCCAGATAGCTACGCAGGTCTCTTCGTAGCGGTTGATATACCAGTGCGGGATATTAGAGGAGTAGGTGATGGAATCCCCCGCCTCAAGGGTGTGGCACTCGCCGTCGAGGTAAACGTCCTTACGTCCGGAGAGAATGATGCCGAATTCCTCCCCGCCGTGCCGAAACGGAGTGTCACTGGTGTTGTGGCCCGGAGGACTGACGATCCAGTGGGCTTCAATGACACCGTTCAGATCCGGGGTCAGCAGCTCGTAAACCGCTTCGCCCACTGCCTTGCGGGCAACTCCCTTCAGATTGCGCCGTTGGTCCTTGCGGACGACGGGCGACCTGGTCTCATCCTGGCCCAGGAAGAATCTTCCGACCGGGATTTCCAGACCATGGGCCAGCTGTGCCAGGGTCGTGAAAGAGGGGTTCGCCAGCCCCCGCTCAATTTGGCTGACGATGGCGGGACTGAGCCCCGTCAACTCCGACAGCTGAGCGAGCGTCAGCCCTTTTTCCTTGCGCAGGGTGCGGACCTGGTTGCCGACGGTCGCCAGGAGCGTGCTCAGCGACGCCGCTGAAGGTGCTGCCTGGTCCTCGTCGGTCATCCGCATTCCTTCGCTAGGTGAGCTTACTCACATAACTATAATGAAGATTTTCACTATGTCAATGGTTTTCGGGAGAGTGGCTGGGTGCCGGGCTTCAGCCGCCGGTCCGGGCAAACCGGGCGTGCGCCACGCCTTCGGAAGCAGTGAACTCTACCAGCTCCAATCCCAGCGGAGCGCCGCCGAGGTTATCAAAGAGTCTCTCGCCGCCGCCGAGCAGGATCGGTACCACCGCCACGTGCAGTTCATCGACCAGGCCGGCCCGCAGGTACTCCTGGACGGTCGCCGCCCCGCCGCCGAGCCGGACGTCGGCCCCGGCCGCCGCATCAAAGGCCTGCTCAAGAGCGGATTCGATGCCTTCGGTCACGAAGTTGAACGTCGTGCCGCCCAGCATGGTCACGGCGGGCCGCGGATGCCGGGTGAGGACGAAAACCGGATGATGGTACGGCGGATTGTCCCCCCACCATCCCTTCCAGTCGCCCGCCCAGGCGCCGCGGATGGGCCCGAACATATTGCGCCCCATAATGGTGGCCCCGATGCCGTGGTCTCCGCGCTCCAGGAAGTCGTTGTCGACGCCGGTCGTGCCGCCGTCGTCGCCCATCATGCGCCGGCCCGCGGCCGTGGCGAACACCCATTCATGCAGTCGTTCCCCTCCCAGCCCCAGGGGATGATCGGCGTCCTGGTGCGGACCGGCCGCATAGCCGTCCAGGGAGATGGCAAAATTGTGGACCCGCAGCTTCGGCATTCGGCACCTGCTTCCAGTGGTTTGGGCTGTGGTTTCGCGGCCGCCGCGAACGTGCGTCAGCGGAAAAAGTCCAGCAGAACCGGAGCGAGCGCCTCGGGTGCCACGCCGTGATCCTGGTCGTCAATGATGTGTTGCCGGCCGTCCCTGACGGATGAGGCAACCGCCGCGGCCGAGGCGCCGGCCCACGCCGGACTGGCCCCGCCGCAGATGGCCAGGACCGGCGCGGAAATGCCCGAAAACCTGTCGGCCGGGACCACGGCGTCCGCCGTGAGCGTCAGATCGTACGGCAGCGTTGGCGCCAGGGCAACCAGCGCCGGCCACCACGGGGTTTTTGTCATCCCGGGGTCAAAGTCGGCCCCCGTGTGCCGGATGAATTCCTCAACGGCCCTGTCCCCGCGGCCCCCTTCCGCCAAGGCCCGTACCTTGTCCGCGAAATCCTGCCAGCGCTCATCGGTGCCGCCGCCGGTGAAATACGGCGGCTCATAGGCGGCGATTTTGCCGACCGGGACGCCCGCCGCGGCCGCCTCGAGCGAGAGAATGGCGCCGGAGGAGTGCCCGTACACGTGCACGGGGCCGCCCGCTGCATCGGCGAGCGCCCGCAGGTCTTCGATTTCACGTTCGACGGCGTAGGGCGGCGTATCGGTGCTCTCGCCACGCCCGCGCCGGTCGTAGGTCATGACGGCGAACGCTCCCGCCAACAACGGCACCAGGGGCGCGGCGGACTGGCGGTTGTTCAGCGCCCCGCCGACGACGATCAGCGGAGCCCCGCTGCCGGCCTGCTCGTAGGCGATCTTTGTTCCATCAGCGGACTGGACGGTCTGGACCATGTGGTTCTCCCGGGGGTGTGCGAGCCGATCCTGGCAGTTCCCTTTTACGCCTAAGTGAGCGCGTCTTCAAGGGGTCGGCCGATGGCCCCGACTGGCCGGCTACGCTGCGCGCACGTCGATTTCGCCGGGTTTCGCGGCCGCACCGCCGAAAACGAGGTGCCGGTTGGCGATCTTCTCGCTGAAGAAGCGGTCGTGGCTGACCACCACCACAGCCCCGGGGAAATGGAGCAGCGCCCGTTCCATGACCTGGGTGCTGGACATGTCCAGATGGTTCGTCGGCTCGTCGAGCAACAGCACCGAGGCGCCGGAGAGCAGGCATTGCGCCATCGCCACGCGCGCCCGTTGCCCGCCGGACAGATTTCCGATCCGCGCCTTGAGATCGGCCTCGGAGAACTGGAACATCGCGAGGAATCTGTTGACCGACTTTTTCGTGGCGGTGAAGGCCAGGCTGCCCGGCATTGAGTTGACCGCGTGGGTGACCGTGTCGTCGTCGTCGAGCCCGTCAAGCACCTGGTTGTAGGACACCATGCCGGGACCCTTGGCCCAGACCACCTCACCGGAATCGGCCGGCTCCTCCCCCGTCAGCACCTTAAGCAGCGTGGTTTTGCCGCTGCCGTTGGATCCGAGGACCACAATCCGGTTGCCCCTCCTGATCTCGAAGCTCAGGTCGGTGAACAGCGTCTTGTCACCATAGGACTTGCTGAGCATCTCCACCCGGCACAGCACATCCTTGACATGCAGCGCGCCGTAGATCTCGGTGATGATCTGGTCGACGGGCCGGGGCGTGCGGGCCTTCTTGATTTTTGCCAGCCGGTTTCCCAGGTCCCGGCCGGCGGCCTTCGCAGCCTCGCGGCGGTCGGAGATCCCCTCGGCCTCGAACGCCAGCAGCTCGGATTCGTGCACGAACTGCTGCTCGAGTGACTTGAGTCTGAACTGTTTCTGGACCACGTACTCGCCGAAGTTGCCCGGGTACTCGTGCAGGTGGAAGTTCTCCACCTCGATGATCCGGCTTACGACGGCGTCCAGGAACCTCCGGTCGTGCGAGACGACGATCGCTGCGCCGCGGAAGTCCCGGAACCACGTTTCCAGCCATTCGACGCCGGCCACGTCAAGATAATTGGTCGGCTCATCCAGCAGCAGCACGTCCGGACCCTCGAGCAGGATCTTGGCCAACGCAGCGCGGTTGCGCCAGCCACCGGACAACTCATCGATCGCGCAGATCCGGTGGGCTTGGCTGAAACCCAGGGTGGTGAGCACCGTGTCGATATGGCGCTGGTAGTCCCAGCCGTCCAGCCGGTCCATGTCCTCAAACAGTTCGGACTGGCGCCGGATCAGCCGGTCCAGCTCGGTTCCGTCCCCCGGGTCCGCAGCGATGGCGGCGTCGATCGACGCCAGTTCGGATTCGATGGCCTTGATGTTGCTGAACAGGCCGTCGAGTACCTGGGTGATCGTGGCTTCGCCGTTCAGCTCGGAGAACTGCGAGAAGTAGCCCACCTTGGTCCCCAACTCCAGGGTGACGGTCCCGGAGTCCGGTGCCACCTGGCCCAGAATGAGCTTGAGAATCGTGGACTTGCCGGATCCGTTCTTGCCGATCAGGCCAACCCGGTCGCCCGGTTCAAGGCGGAAAAATGCCTCGCGCAGGATCTGCGTGTTGTCGAACCGAACGTTGACGTCCTGCAGCCGGATAAGGCTCATTGATGTGTCTCTCTTGAGGCGGTGGTTCTTTGGGGTCCGGAGCACCGCCGGTAGTCGCTCCGAGCGGTTCCGCCGTGTTCGCCTCCCGCACCGGTTCGTCTCCCGCACCGGTCATGGGTTTGCCGTCACGGGGAGGTATGGGGCCACGGATGATTCTACAGGCACCCCGTTGAGGGGACACTTCGCGCCCATGTCCGCGAGGAACATGGGCGCCAAGTGCCACCTGAAGTTATTGGCTGGGCCACCGGGACCCGACGATCGGGTCTGCTGTGGCGACGGCATCCGGCGGCCCAGCCAAATCTGGGGCGGTCGATCGGGCTTGCCGAGCCGCGTGATTCCGACAAGCCCGATCGGCGGTCGTCAGGCGGCAGGCGTCAGGCGCCAGGCCGCAGGCATCAGGCCGCGACGGTGATCCGGGCGGATTCGGCCAGCGGATCGCGGTCCAGCGCCTCATGCAGGAACCGGGCGTAGGCCGGAACGGTCAGGAACGTCGGGAAATCGTCGCCCAGGGCGACCTCCGCGAAGATCTCGCGGGCGTCGTCGAACCTGTCCTGCACAGGATCCGCAGGAGCACTGCGGCCCAGCTTGGCGAATTCCTCATCGACCAGTTCCGCCACCCAGGCCTCGGTGATGAGCTCGCCCTGGTCCGTGATGGCGCCGGCGTAGATCCACTGCCAGATCTGCGAGCGCGCGATTTCCGCCGTCGCCGCGTCCTCCATCAGGTTGTTGATGGCGGCCGCACCGTTGCCGCGCAGCCAGGACTCGATGTAGCGGATGCCGACCTCGATGTTGTTGCGCAGCCCCGTCTCGGTGATGGTGCCCTGAGTCGCGGCGATGTTGAGCAGGGCCCTGTCGTCCGGGATGACATCCGTGCGCTGGCGGTCCAGCTGGTTGGGCCGGTCCCCCAGGGTGGCGTCGAAGACCTCCATGGCCACCGGGACCAGGTCCGGATGGGCCACCCAGGAACCATCGAAGCCGTCGTCGGCCTCGCGGGTCTTGTCCGCGCGCACCTTTTCGATGGCGGCGGCGTTGGCCTCCGGATCGCGGCGGTTGGGGATGAAGGCGGCCATTCCGCCGATGGCCATGGCACCGCGGCGGTGGCAGACCCGGACCAGCTGCTCGGTATAGGAGCGCATGAACGGTGCGGTCATGGTGATCTGGTTGCGGTCCGGGAGCACAAAGCGCGGGCCGCGGGTGCGGAAATTCTTGATCACCGAGAACAGGTAGTCCCAGCGGCCGGCGTTAAGGCCGGAGGCGTGGTCGCGCAGCTCGTACAGGATCTCCTCCATCTCGAACGCCGCGGTGATGGTCTCGATCAGCACGGTGGCGCGGATGGTGCCCTGCGGAATGCCCAGCAGGTCCTGGGCCAGGATGAAGATGTCGTTCCACAGCCGGGCCTCAAGGTGGTTCTCGATCTTGGGCAGGTAGAAGTACGGTCCCTTTCCCTGCGCTATCAGCCGGCGCGCGTTGTGGAAGAAGTACAGGCCGAAGTCCACGATGCCGCCGGCGATGGGTTCACCGTGGACGAGCATGTGTTTTTCGGGCAGGTGCCAGCCGCGGGGACGGACGACGACGGTGGGCAGCGATTCCCGCGGCCCCAGTTTGTAGGCCTTGCCTTCCGGGGAGATGAAGTCGATCCGGCGCTCCAGCGCATCGGTCAGGTTGAGCTGGCCTCGGATCACGTTGCCCCAGCTGGGTGTGGAGGAGTCCTCCATGTCCGCCAGCCAGACCTTGGCCCCGGAATTCAGGGCGTTGATGGTCATTTTGCGGTCCACCGGGCCGGTGATTTCCACCCGCCGGTCCTCCAGTCCCGGGGCCGGCGGTGCCACCCGCCAGTGCGGGTCCTCGCGGATGCCGGAGGTTTCGCGCAGGAAGCGCGGGTCGGCACCGTTGGAAATCTGCAGCCGCCGGCTCTGCCGCGCCTGCAGCAGCTCCTGGCGCCGCCCCGCCGTCGGCCCTGTGAAGGGCGGCAAGGAAGTCCAGCGCCTCGGGGGTCAGCACCTCGTCCTGGCGGTGGATGGGCGCGGCGGTCAGCGTGATGCCGTTGAAGGTAATTCCGTTCAGGCTGTTCGTCGAATTCATGGGAGCTTCTCCTGGGAAATGGATCCGGTGGGCAGTTGGCGCACGATACAGGGCTGTAACGCGCACCAACTGCTCACTCGATGGAGGTATGGGAGGGGTTTAGTGGAACTGCTGGGCTTCGGTGGAACCAGCGAGGGCGAGCGTGCCGCTGTTGGGGTTCAGCGCCGTCGCGACCAGGTCGAAGTAGCCGGTGCCCACTTCGCGCTGGTGCTTGGTAGCGGTGTAGCCGCGTTCTTCGGAGCCGAATTCGCGCTCCTGCAGTTCGACGTAGGCGCTCATGCCGTCCCGGGCGTAACCGTGGGCGAGGTCGAACATCGAATAGTTCAGGGCGTGGAAGCCGGCCAGGGTGATGAACTGGAACTTGAAGCCCATCGCGCCCAGTTCACGCTGGAACCGGGCGATGGTGGCGTCGTCCAGGTGTTTTTTCCAGTTGAACGACGGGGAGCAGTTGTAGGCGAGCATCTGGTCCGGGAACTGGCTGCGGATGCCCTCGGCAAACTTTCTGGCCAGCTCCAGGTCCGGCTTGCCGGTCTCCATCCAGATCAGGTCCGCATACGGGGCATAGGCCAGGCCGCGGGCGATGCAGGGCTCCAGCCCGTTCCTCACGTGGTAGAAACCCTCGGCGGTGCGTTCCCCGGTGAGGAAGGGCTGGTCCCGCTCGTCGACGTCGGAGGTGATCAGGGTGGCGGCCTCCGCGTCGGTGCGGGCCACGATCACGGACGGAACGCCGGAGACATCGGCCGCCAGGCGCGCCGCGTTCAGGGTACGGACGTGCTGGGCCGTGGGGATGAGCACCTTGCCGCCCAGATGCCCGCACTTCTTCTCGCTGGCCAGCTGGTCCTCCCAGTGCACCCCCGCGGCGCCCGCGGCGATCATTGCCTTCATCAGCTCGTAGGCGTTCAGCGGACCGCCGAAGCCGGCCTCGGCATCCGCGACGATCGGCACCAGCCAGTCCTCCACACTCTGCAGACCTTCCGAGTATTCGATCTGGTCCGCCCGCAGCAGCGCGTTGTTGATCCGGCGCACCACGGTGGGCACCGAGTTGACCGGGTACAGCGACTGGTCCGGGTAGGTGTTGCCTGAGGTGTTGGCATCCGCG
>DASYGM010000142.1:0-16184 GCA_035999715.1 Micrococcaceae bacterium
AGCTCAGATCAGGAAAACCGTCCAAAGTTTTCCACAGGAAGCTTCCAGCGGATTCCCATCCCTAGGAGCCTGTGGTTTTGGCCTCATCTGGCCAAAATCAATTTACTTAGCAAAGGTAATGACCTAACCTAAGTACATGGCGGTCGGGGCCAGCTGATGATGGCAGATGATGAGCGGATGCGAGTGACGACGAACGATACGGCGGGGCTGGCCACTAAGGCCAGGATCCAGAAACCTGGAACGAAGAGCAACCCGCCCGGCCCGCTGGCCGTGGAACTCCGGATCGCCATCATGCGCACCTCGCGCCGGTTGCGCACCGAGGCCAGCGGCGACGCCGTTTCTCCGGGGCAGTATTCCGTTCTGGCGGCCATCCAGCGGGGCTCCATGACCCTCCGCCAGTTGGCGGACCGGGAGCATATGCAGGCGCCGTCCATGACGCGGATTGTGAACGCGCTGGAAGATATGGGACTGGTTGCCCGCAAGGACCATCCGACCGACGGCCGGCAGGTACTGGTGGAAATCACCGAAGCCGGGCTGGCCGCGATCACGGATGCCCGGACGCGTCGTACGGCCTGGCTGGCTCAGCGCGTCGCCGCCTTGGACCCCGGGGATCGGGCGGTACTGCGCCAGGCCGCCCGGATCCTGCAGGAATTGAGCGCCTCATGAAAAACATGTTCCGCGCGCTAAGCGTCTACAACTACAGGCTGTGGGTGACCGGTGCGCTGGTGTCCAACATCGGGACCTGGATGCAGCGGGTGGCCCAGGACTGGCTGGTGTTGACGGTGCTGACTAATCACTCCGGGACCGCGGTGGGCATCACCACGGGCCTGCAGTTCCTCCCCATTCTGTTCCTGGGTCCGTACGCCGGTTTGTTGGGCGACCGCCTTTCAAAGCGGAAGGTCCTGCTGTTCACCCAGTCGGCCATGGGAATGTGCGCCCTGTTGCTGGGTCTGCTGGTCGTGACGAATACCGTCCAGCTGTGGGAGGTGTACCTGCTGGCGCTGCTGTTGGGCGTCGCCAGTTCCATCGACGCGCCGTCGCGGCAGGCCTTTGTTTCCGAGGTGGTCGAACAGAAAGACGTGCCGAACGCCGTCGCCCTTAACAGCGCATCCTTCAACCTGGCACGCCTGGCCGGCCCCGGCGTCGCAGGTCTGCTGATCGCGTGGATGGGGACGGGACCGGCGTTCCTGCTCAACGCCGCCAGCTTTGCCGCGGTGCTGATTTCGCTGCTGCGGATGCGGCCCGAGGAGCTCCATCCCACCGCCCGGGCCGCGCGTGGGAAGGGCCAGATCCGCGAGGGCCTGCGCTACATCCGGCAGCGGCCGGACCTGATGATGATCATGGTCCTGGTGGCTCTGGTGGCCACCTTCGGCCTCAACTTCCAGATCACCAATGCCCTGATGGCCAGCGCGGTCTTCGGTAAGGGTGCCGGCGAGTACGGGCTGCTGGGCTCGGTAATGGCGGTGGGGACCCTCGCCGCGGCGCTGCTGGCTGCCCGGCGCAAGGGGACCCGGATGCTGTACGTGGTGGGCGGGGTGCTCGCCTTCGGGGTGTTCACGGCCGTTGCCGCGCTGATGCCCTCCTACCTGCTTTATGCGGTGGCGCTGGTTCCGGTGGGGCTGGCCTCGCTGACATTCATGAACGCCTGCAACACCAGCATCCAACTGTCCACCGATCCGGTGATGCGCGGCCGGGTACTGGCGGTCTACATGGTGGTGCTGCAGGGCGGAACGCCCATCGGTGCGCCGCTGATCGGCTGGGTCGCCACGGTGTTCGGCGCGCGGTGGTCGCTGGGGATCGGCGCAGTGATCGCGCTGCTTGCGGGGCTGGGTGCTCTGATCCTGCTCAACCGGCGGAACAACGTCCGCTTCCGCGACCAGGTGCAGCGCGTCACTCGCCTTCCGCTGCGGCGGCCTGCGCCGCAGTAGGGGCGACGACGACGGCGGCAGTAGGGGCGACGACGACGGGGTCCGTGGATGGGAGCGCGCCGCAGTAAGCCTCAGGCCACCACCAGGGACGCCGGCAGGATGATCGCAAATTCGGTACGGCCGGGCCGGCTGGCCAGTTCGATCCGTCCACCGTGCGCCTCCACGATGGCCTCCACTATCGACAGCCCCAGCCCGGTGGTTCCGGTGTTCCCGGACCGGGCGACGTCCGCGCGGGCGAACCGGTCGAAAATCTGCTGCTGGAACTCCGGCGCAATGCCCGGCCCGTCGTCGGTGACGGTCACCACCACCGAGCCGTCGGCCGCCCGCCGGATACCTGTCACCACTGAGGTCCCGGGATCGGTGTGCTTGTAGGCGTTTGTGAGCAGGTTGATCATGACCTGGCGCAGCTGGTTTTCGTCCCCACGGATCAGCAGCATCGCGGACGGCACCTCCAGCTTCCAGCGGTGGTCAGTGGCCATGACTTGGATGTCGCCGACGCTCTCCACCACCACCTGGGTCAGGTCCATCTCCTTGAGATCCAGCGCGCGGCCCTCGTCCAGCCGGGCCAGCAGCAGCAGGTCCTCCACCAGCGCGCCCATCCGCTTGGACTGGGATTCCACCCGGTCCAGCGAGTTTTCGCCGTCCTCGCTCAGGGATTCGGTCATCCGCAGCATCTCGGTGTACCCGCGGATGGCTGTCAGCGGGGTGCGCAGTTCGTGGCTGGCGTCGGCGACGAAGCGGCGGACCTTGGTTTCGCTGCGCTGGCGGGCCTGGAGGGCGCTGGAAACGTTGTCCAGCATCTTGTTCAGCGCGTGACCTACGTTCCCCACCTCGGTGCGGGAGTCGGCTGCCGACGGCGGCACCCTGACTGCCAGCGCGACCTCACCGGCGTCGAGCGGCAGTTCGGAAACTTTGGTGGCCACGTCGGATAGCTTTTCGAGCGGTCTCATGGTGCGCCGGATGATCACCCCGCCGGCCAGCCCCAGCGCCAGCAGCCCGCCCAGGGACACCAGCACTATGGTCAGGACCAAGGAGGCGAGCGTCCTGTTGTTGGCCGCGAGCGGAAGGCCCGTGATGATGACGTCGTCGTCCGGCGCCACCGAAGCGATCAGCCGGTACTGGCCGGTGGACAGGGTACGGTCCACCGCGGGGGAGTCGGTCGGGACCTCGGCCAGGACCTGGGCATCGTGCTGGGTCAGCTGGGTCCGGGTCAGGTCCGGGGCCAGCATTCCCGCGCTGGTGATGGTTCCGCCGGAGATCCTCGCATTCAGCTGCCCCACTCCGGTGCCGCGGGCATTCAGCGGGTCCGGGTGGCCGGTGGTGGAACCCTGCGGCGGCGGCCCGCTGCTGAATTCGGTGGCCCGGTGTGAAGCCTGCGCCAGCGTATTGTCCAGCTGCGTGTTCAGCGACACGCTCATGGCCGTGTAGCTGACCACCCCAACAATGAAGCATATGGCGGTCAGCAGCGCCATGGTCACCAGCACCAGCCGGGTGCGCAGATGCCACGATCCCGGATGCGCCCAGCGGCCGCTGCCGGCCTGCCGTACTGCCCCAGAGAGTGTGCTCATCTAACCCGCCGGCTTCAGGACATAGCCTGCGCCCCGGACGGTATGGATCATGGGCGGGTGGTTGGCCTCGATCTTCTTGCGCAGGTAGGAAATGTACAGTTCAACGATGTTGGCCTGGCCGCCGAAGTCATAGTTCCAGACGCGGTCCAGGATCTGGGATTTGCTGATCACCCGACGCGGGTTCTCCATCAGGTAGCGCAGCAGCTCAAACTGTGTGGCGGTCAGCGGAATGCTTTCCCCTCCCCGGGTGACTTCGCGCGTGTCCTGGTTGAGGGTCAGGTCCCCGACCACCAGTTCGGCCGCGTCGGCCGCCGTCACGCCCGAGCGCTGCACAATGCGGTGCAGGCGCAGCAGCACTTCCTCCATGCTGAACGGCTTGGTGACGTAGTCGTCCCCGCCCGCAGCCAGCCCGGTCACCTTGTCCTCCACCGCATCCTTCGCGGTCAGGAACAGGGCAGGGACGCCGGGCGCAAAGTTGCGGATTTTGCCCAGCAGCTCGACGCCGTCGAACCCGGGCAGCATCACGTCCAGGACCAGCACGTCAGGCCGGAACTCGCGCGCCACCTTGACGGCCTTGTTGCCATCGTAGGCAATCTCGACTTCCCAGCCGGCCATCCGGAGGCCCATCCGCATCAGATCCGCCAAGCTGGGCTCGTCGTCGACCACCAGGGCCCGGATGGGGGATCCGTCCTGGTGCGTCAGGTGGGGGAGGTTCTGGGTGAAAGAGCGGGAAGTAGCCATACTTCAACTTTCGGGCAGGCGCGTTTGCCTAAGCTGGGCGCAAGCTGTATTCGAGCTGTGAACCCAAGCCTAGCAATCTGGGTGCGCCCCTCACATCCGCATGGAACACAGCAGCCTTCAATCTTTCCTTCAGCCTTGGTCCAGCCAGGAGGCGTTGAGTGGAACGGTTCATCAGAGGCGCGCGATTTATCGAGGAGACTAAGTGGCCGGGCAGAATGTAGATAACGACGACGACGGCGGCCGGCAGCGGGATGGCTGGCAGCAGGGCGGCTGGCCGGCTGCGGGCGGAGCGGATGCGCCCACGGCTCAGGTTCCCCGGCCTGCCGTGGCACCCCCGCCCACGGTTCAGGTTCCACGACCGGCCGTGGCGCCAGGCCCCGTCGCACCCTACGGAAGCGTTCCCCAGTACGGCGCTGTTCCTCCGGCCGGCGCCAACGGTGGCCCATACGCCGCCTCGCCCGCGCCCGTCACCGGAGGCTCGGCTTCCGGAAGCAGGAAGAAGTGGTGGAGTTTTCCCCGGCTCTTGGTGGCGGCAGGTATTGCCGTGATTCTGGCCGGAGGAGGTGGCGGAGCCATTGGCTATGCAGTCGGCAACGCTGCGGGCTCCCACCATCAGTTCAGCCAGCGGGCACGGCTGGGGACGGGCGGCTACGGCCGGCACATTCCCGGGTCGGGCCAGGGTGGGGGACAGAGCGGCAGTCAGCCTACCCAGGGCACCACCAATCCGTAAGCAGCAGGCTGTTCTCGTGGTGATTTCCCGGCTCGGGCTCCGGCCCGTCCACGAATTGGACGGGCCGGAAGCGTTCTCCCGCAGCTCCTGTCGCCTTCTCTGGACGAAAAGCCCCCAGCTCAGGAATCTCAGAGACGTTTTCTCTCGTCGGGCGGGTATTTACGGCCAGAGAACGAGTTCGTCCAAAAGTGACCTCCGTCACAAAGCAGACAAAATTCTCACGATGTGGACATTTTCGCCCTTTGTTACTTGCGGGTTCGCTTTGTTACGTTGCACACTCTCAATGTGAACACAAATTCAACAGCATCTGCAGCCGCAGCGAACCACGTCAGCTCACCCGCTGGCGAGTTCATGTGTTGTTGTCGAATGCAGGCCTGACTTACTACCCCCAAAGTTCCAGGCTCATCCAAGGCCTCCGGGCCAGCCCAATGACGGGCAAGATACTTCATTCCGCACGGGCACCAAAGCATTCGCGCCGCAATGACGGCCATTCACATTGAGGGAATCCCATGTCAGTAGCATCCGGATACGTCCACATCTCCGTCCGCAACGCCAACAAGGCCGCAGCCACCAACAGCGCCCACACTGCCGGGGCCAATGTCCAGGGGCTGCGCCCCGGCTACTCCGGCCACCCGGCGTACGGACAGCCGGTAGCTCCGGGGTACGGCTACGAACCCGCCGTCCCGGGCGGCTATGGCCAGTCGCGCACCGTCCTACCCGCCGTCGATGGCCCCATGACGGCTCCCACCCCGGTCATTTCCGGTGCCGGGGTGCGCGGCGTTGGCCAGGACAACGTGGCCCGCGGCTTCGTGCTGTACGTCGGCGTGGACGAGGACAGCGCCGCAGCAGCCGGGACGTCGCTGGCCAAGCTCGCGCAGGATATCCGCGCCTACGCCCAGTCGCTGGTCCCGCAGGCGCAAAGCTATGCCGCCGTCGCCATCGCTCCGGCCGACGCCTCTGGGACGGCCCTGGACGTGGTCCGGTCCACCTTCGGGGATCCCACCGTTGCTGCCCGGCAGCGCCACGAGGCACCGAGGCACCAGAGCGTGCAGGAGCCGCGGCCCAGCGGTGTGCTGATCGATCTGGCCAGGCGCGAGGTGCATCTGGACGGTGAGACCCTAAACCTGACGTTCAAGGAATTCGAGCTGCTGAATTACCTGGTGGAGAACGGCACCCGCACGGTGGGCCGCGACGAGCTGCTGGACGGGCTGTGGCGCAACGCCGACGAGGTGCCCAACGAGCGCACCATAGACGTGCACATCCGCCGGCTGCGCTCCAAACTGGGCCGGCTGGCGAACACGGTCCGCACGGTCCGGGGCGAAGGCTACCGGTTCTACGAGCACCCGGAGGTCATCGTCTGGGCCGCCCCGGAGTACTCCATTTAGGGGTCCCTGACGGGAATTCCAGCCAGCGGCACCGTCAAATTAGACTTGCCGTATGAGCGATCACCACGTGAAGCGGATGGTATTGATGCGGCACTCCAAGGCCGCCTATCCGCAAGGCGTGGCCGATCATGACCGTCCGCTGGCCCAGCGCGGCCACGACGAGGCGCCGCTGGCCGGCAAGTGGCTGCTGGATAACGGCGTCGTTCCGGACTTCATCCTCTGCTCCAGTGCCCTGCGCGCCCGGCAGAGCTGCACGTGGGTCTGCCAGCAATTGGGGGACAAGGCGCCCACTCCGAAGCTCGAGGACCGGCTCTATGCGGCCACCGCCACCGAAATGCTCTCCGTGATCAACCATGTGCCGGAAACCGTGCGCACCCTGCTGGTAATCAGCCACCTTCCGGGCCTTCAGGACCTTGGCCTACGCCTGGCCTCGCGCGATTCCGACGAGGATGCATACACCAATCTGGCCACAAACTACCCCACCAGTGCTCTGGCCGTCTTTGAGTTCGACCAGGCCTGGGCTGAGCTGGACGGCCAGGATGCCAGGGCTACGGCCTTCGCCGTCCCCCGCGCAGCCTGAGTTCCGGCCCACGTGCCAATCCTCCTTCATCCAGTGAGCGGTCCGTGCGCGATACAGGCCTGTATCCCGCACCAAGTGCTCACTCGATGGGAGGTGGAGGCGGGATTACCTCAAATAGCCGCGAATGACGGTCATGACCGCGGCCAGCGCCTGGTCACGGGTGCGTTCGGGGTGGAAGACCTGCCGGTCCAGGCCGATGATGAAGGTGGCGCCGAAAACGGCACCGGCAACGCCGGCCGGCGTGACTTCGGGATCGACGGCACGTTCGGCGCCGATGCGTTCGACGGCGGTCCGGACGAAGCTGACGAGCCGTTCGCGCAGCATCGTAAGGGTTTCCCGCCACTCGCTGGGGGTACGCCACATTTCGCTGACGAGCAGCTGGGCAAAGGACGGGTATTCGGCAAAGAAGTCCAGCATGGCGCCGAGGAGGCGCTCCAGCTCGGCCACCGGATCCGTGGACGCGGCCATGCCACCGCGGCCAGCCGCGCCGTCGTCGTCCACCCCACCCGACGCGCCACCCAGCTGGTCCTCGAGGATCTCCACGCCGTGTTCCAGCAGCTGCCCGATCATTTCCGACTTACTGCCGAAGTTGTAGTACACCGTGCCCTTGGACACCCCGGCGGCTGCAGCGATCTCATCCACTGTGACGCTGGCCGGACCGCGCTCGCCGATGAGCAGCATGGAGGCGTCGAAGAGCTTCTGCCGTGTCGCATTGGTGCGCGCGGGACGGCGGGAATCCGCGTCGTGGGACGGTGTTGCGTTCATACCGCGATCTCCGGTTGCAGGGTTTTCAGTGTCCAGAACTTATTCTTGCGCACCGCCAGGAGGGAGAGCAGCAGGCCAAACAGCGTGTAGCCCACCAGCCCCAGCGCGATCGGTCCCAGCGGGGCCAGGTCCGCGCCGTAAATCAGGTGCCGCATCCCATCCACCACGTATCCCATCGGCAGCACCTGGTGGATCGCGTGCAGCGGCTCCGGCGTGGTCTGCCACGGGAAGGTACCCCCGGAGCTGACCAGCTGGAGCACCAGCAGGATCAGGACCACAAACTTGCCCGGCGTGCCCAGCAGCGCCACCGTGCCCTGGATGATGGCGGTGAATGCCATCGACGCCAGCAGCAGCAGTCCCAGGGTCAGCACTGGGTGCGCGGGGTCAAGGCCCAGGCCGAAGTGCACCACCAGGTACAGCACCGCGGTCTGGATGGTGGAGACCGTGAAGAACGGCAACCAGCCGCCGACGGCGATCTTCCAGCTGGGAGCGTTGGAGGCCAGCGCCCGGGTGGTGATGGGGCGCATCGCCTGGACCAGCATGAAGGCGCCGATCCAAAGCGCCAGCACCAGGAAGAAGGGCGCCAATCCGGCGCCGTAGGTGGAGGCCTTGGCCTGCGAGAGCGAATTCACGCCGACCGGGTCTGAGATGACCTGGGAGGCGACGGCCTTTTGCGCCTCGGTAGGGTTGGGGACCTGGCCGGCACCCTTCGCCAGCTGTGTCGAAAGTTCGCCCGCGCCCGCGGAGAGCTTGGCCGCCCCGTCGTCCAGCTTGCCCGCACCATCGTCCACGGACACGGCGCCGGAGGCCAGGGACCTGCTGCCGTCCAGCGCCTTCTGCTGTCCGGCTGCCAGGCTGGAGGTGCCGGTGGCCAATTGCGCCGCGCCGTCGTTGGCCTGCGAAATCGCGCCGCTCAGCGTAGGCGTGGCGGCGGCCAGCTGGGATGCACCGTTGGCCACCGCCTCCGACCCGCTGGCGAGCTGCTGGACACTGCCCGCGTCGGCCGCCAGCTGGGATTTGGCAGCGGCTACGGCCGGTGTAGCCGGGACGGATTGGAGCTGGCCCAGCACGGCGTCTTCCTGGGCCTGGCTCAGTGTGCCGGCGGCCACGTAGCCGTCCAGGGCGGACTTGGCCTGTTCCTTGACCGCAGCTTGTGCCGCGGTGTCCAGCTGGTCCAACCCGCCGGCCAGGCCCTGTACCTTGCTATTGATCACGGCGTTTCCCGCGGCCACCTGGGCGGCGCCGTCGGAGAGAGCCCGGGTCTGGGCCGGCAAGGTTGCGGTCTGCTGCTGCAGCTGGCCCAGTCCGGAGCTCAGTTGCGCCGCGCCGTTGCTGGCGCGGTTGGCGCCGGCTACCAGTTGCGACTGTCCGTCCACCAGTTGGTTGGCGCCGCTGGCCAGGGCCGAGGTTGCGCCGTGCAACTGGGAGGCGCCGTCCTTCAGCGAGGCTGCTCCGTCAGCAAGCGTCTTAGCGCCGTCGGCCGCCTGCACCAGCTGGGCATGGATGGTGCCGTAGCCGGTCAGGAGGGTGTCCGCCGTCGACTCTCCCACCTGTTTGGCCACGGCCGCATGCACCTGGGTGGTGACCTTGTCCACGATCGAGGTGAGCAGATAGTTGTTGGCATCGTTGGTGGTGACGTTCATGATGGCCTGCTTGGCGGCGTCGAAGTTCTCCGGGGAGGCCAGGTTGGCGGAAAAGTCCTTGGGGATGTCCAGCGCAAACGCGTAGTGGCCGGATTCCACCCCGCTGTCCGCGGCCTGCATGCTGTCCACCTTGACCCAGTCGAAGTTCCTGCCGTCGATCAGGGTCTGCGCCACCTGGTCGCCCACCTGCAGCGTCTTGCCGTCTTTGGTGGTGGCGCCCTGGTCCTGGACGACGACGGCAGCCTTGAGCTGGTCGAGGTGGCTGTAGGGGTCCCAGTTGGCGTAGAGGTAAAGGGCGCCATAGAGCAGTGGGACCAGGGCCAGCGCCAGGATGGTCAGCTTCGGCAGCAGGCCGCCGGTCATGCGCTTGAGCTCGGAGCGGGCCAGGCGGAGGACGGTCATTGGTTTTCCTGCGGTTCTTCGGTGCGTTCACGGTGTGCGGTTTCGGGTCCGACGACGGCGGCGGGTGCGAAGGCGGGTGCGGCGGCGGCGGGTGCGGCGGCGGGTGCGAAGGCGGGTGCGGCGGCGGGTGCGAAGGCGGGTGCGGCGGCGGCGGGTTGGCCTCCGACGTGGGCGACCGCGCCGTCCCAGCAGCCGGGGACGGAACCCACCGTGGCGATGATGGCCAGGCGGCGGCCGCCGTCGTCGTCGTCAGGTCCGTCTTTTTCGGGCCCTTCGGCCAAGGCTTGCAAGAGGGGCAGCCAGTCCTGCACATCCTCCGTGTGCCGGTCCGGGGAATCCACCACCAGCACGTCCACGTCCGAGTCCGCCAAGGCAAGATCCACCAGCAGGGCCAGCCGCTGTCCCGGTTCCAGCTCTTCTACCCACTTGCCCGCCAGGTCTGAGTAGCCGTGCCTGGCCAACCAGGCGGCAGGGCGGGTGCGGTCCCGGAATTTCCGCGGAACCAGTGCCAGATCTTCGGCTACCAGATCCTTCACGCTCAGGTGCCGCTCCGGCTCATTGACATTTGGGGCATCCAGCAGGGCGGTATGCCGGCGCAGGTGCGCAATGTCCGGATCGTGGCCCCACCCGGCGGTGCCGGAACTGGGCTTCATCCTTCCCGTCAGGGTCAAGGCCAGAGTGGTCCGGGTGTCCTGGCCGTCCGCCTGGGCCAGCAGCAGGGTGCCCGGGGACGCCTGCAGCGTCGTGGCCGGCAGAAGGTCCCTGTGCCGGCCCTTGACGTGGAGTTTGGTGGCTGACAGCAAGGCTGTGTCCCTTCGCCGCTGGTGGTACGGCAGCCGGAAGGGCTGCCCGGCATCCAGTCTAGCTAAACTGACCAGTCAGTTCAAATAGAAGAACTAAAGGCCGTACTTCTCCAGCAGCCGGAGCCAGACCTCGCTGATGGTGGGGTAGGAGGGCACCGCATGCCAGAGCCGGTCCAAAGGGACCTCCCCGACGATCGCGACAGTGGCGCTGTGCAGCAGCTCGGCCACGTCCGCGCCGGTAAAGGTGGCGCCGACCAGCACCTTCTTGTCCTCGTCGACCACCAGTTGCGCCCAGCCCTGGTAGTCGTCGGCGTACAGCGAGGACCCGGCAACGGAAATCGGCAGGGAGACCTCGGAGATGTTCAGCCCGGCCTTCCGCGCCTGCTCCGGCGTCCGGCCCACCATGGCTATTTCCGGATCGGTGAAGACCACGTTCGGTACGGCGTAGTCGTCGGCGGTGCGGGTGTACCGGCTCCACGGCTGCGCGGTGCCGCCCAGCGAACCGTTGGCCCGAGCCACGATGGCTGAACCGGTGGCACGGGCCTCGTACTTGCCCTGGTGGGTCAGCAGCACCTTGCCGGCCGCGTCCCCCACAGCGTAGAGCCAGTCGTGGCCGCCCACCCGGCCGGTATGGTCCGTCTCCAGCTTCTTGGGCTCCAGACCCAGGTTTTCCAGCCCGAGGCCCTCCAGCGCCGGGTGCCGTCCGGTGGAGACCAGCAACTGGTCCGCCGTGACGACCTGCCCGTCCGCCAGCACCAGTTCCACCTCGCCGGCGTCATTGCGGGTTACGCTGCGGGTTTCCGTGTGCAGCCGCAGGTCCACGCCATCGGCCCGCAGGCCCGCGGCCACCAGCGCCCGGGCTTCCTTTGGGTACATGGCCAGCAGGTCGCCGCGGGCCACCACGGTCACGGCCGAGCCGAGCCGGGCGAAGGCCTGGGCGAGCTCCGCGCCGGACACTCCGCCGCCCAGCACTGCCAGCCGGCGGGGCACGCTCTGCGCCGAGGTTGCCTCCCGGGTGCCCCAGAACTCAAGGTCCTCCAGGCCTTCCAGCGGTGGAATGGTCGGTGCGGATCCGGTGGCCAGCACCACGGCGTGACGGGCCCGGAAAAGCTGCGTGCCGCCGTCGTTCCCGTTCACCTGGACCGTCCGCTCCCCGGTCAGCCAGCCGTGGCCACGGACCAGCTCAATCCCGTTGTCCTCGACCCACTTGACCTGGCCGTCGTCCTGCCAGTGCGAGGTGAAGCCATCGCGGCGGGCCAGCACGGCCGGGGCGTTGAGGGTCTGCGTGACGGCCTCGCGCGCGCCCCCCACAGACTGCGCCGCCAGCAGCGCGGTGCCCGGGCGCAGGAGGGCCTTGGACGGCATGCAGGCCCAGTAGGAGCATTCTCCGCCCACCAGCTCGGCTTCGACCAGGACGGCGGAGAGCCCGCCCTGGGCCACCCGGCCAGCCGCGTTCTCCCCGGCCGCCCCGGCTCCGATAACCACTACGTCGACGCTGCGCTCGTCCGTCATGTCACTGAGCCTACGTCGAGTGAGTAATTGGTGCACGATACAGGGCTGTATCGCGCACCAACTGCTCACTCGATGGGCGGGTCAGGCAGTGAGGGCGTCCCTGAACCAGCCAGTGATGGAGGCGGGGTGGGTGATGGCGGTTCCGACGACGACGGCGAAGGCCCCGGCGTCGAGGGCCTGGCGGGCCTGCGCGGGGGTATGGATGCGGCCTTCGGCGATCAGCGGCTTGCCGAGCCCGGCCGCGGCGATGCCGGCCAGCAGGTCCAGGTCAGGGCCCTCGGTTTTCGGGCGCTCGCCGCTGTAGCCGGCCAGGGTGGTGCCGATCAGGTCCGCCCCGGCCTCGGCTGCCGCCACGGCATCGGCCAGGGAACCGCAGTCCGCCATCACCAGGGCATTGGACTCGGTGTGGATTCCGGATATGGTCTGCGCCAGGTCCAAGCCGTCGGGGCGCTCCCGGCGGGTGCCATCGATGGCCACGATGTGTGCGCCGGCGTTGGCGCAGGCCAGCGCATGGCGCAGCGTGGGGGTGATGAAGACGCCGTCGTGCCCGTCCTTCCACAGCCCGATCACGGGAACCTCGACGGCGGAGCGGGTGAACTGGATGTCGGCAATGCCCTGTACCCGGATCGCGGCGGCGCCGCCGATCACGGCAGAGGCTGCCACCTGGGCCATGGTCCGCGGATCGCGCATGGGCTCGCCGGGATAGGCCTGCGCGGAGACGATCAGCTGGCCGCGCAGCGGTTCCAGGGTGGTCAGTTTCAGGGTCACGCTAGCTCCTTGGTGTCGTGGATCACGGGCTGTGTGCCCGTAGGGTCGGGGGCCAGGACCAGGCTGGCGGCACCGACGACGGCGGCGGCGTTGCCCAGCGTAGCGCGTACCACCCGGGCATCGGTCAGCGGACCCAGCAGCTCGGCCCGCAGCGCGCGTTCCATGGGTTTCCACCAGAGGTCCCCGGCGTCCGCCAGGCCGCCGGCAATGACGACGACTTCCGGGTCCAGGATGTTGATCAGCCCGCCCACGGCCTGGCCGGCGGCGCCCGCGCCGATCCCGATTGCCCGGATGGCGGCCTGGTCGCCGCTCTTGGCCAGCACGAAGACGGCGCGCGTGTCCGCTACGTCGGCCCCGTGGCCGGTGTCCTGGCCGCCGGAGCGCAGGAACGTCCGGTGGATGGCCGGGCCGGAGGCGATTGCCTCAACATGGCCGGAACCGCCGCAGGAGCAGGGAACCGGAAGGCCGTCGTCGTACGCGTAGGGGGAGGCGAAGTGGCCCAGGTGTCCGGCCACAAAGTGGTGGCCCAGGAGGGGCTGGCCGCCGACGACGAAGCTGCCGCCGACTCCGGTGCCGAAGGCGATCATCAGCGTGCTGGCGGTGCCGGCGCCGGCACCGAGCCAGGCTTCGGCGAGGGCGTGGGCGTGTACGTCGTTGACCACCCGGACCGGCAGGCCGAGCCGGCGCTCCAGACCGTCCCGGATCCCGGTGCCGGCCCAACCGAGGATGGCGTCCGTGGCGGAAATGACGGTGCCCTGGTCCGCGTCGATGACCCCGGCGGAACCCATGCCGACAGCGCTGATGCTGACGCCGTCGGCCGCAGCCTGCTCGCGGAGGCGGGCCACCAGGGCTGCGGTGGCATCCAGGATGGCCTCCCCGCCGGCCCGGTTCAGCGTGGGGATCTGCTCCCGGTAGAGCACCTTCCCGGCGGCATCAACAACCCCGGCCGCGGTCTTGGTCCCCCCAAGATCCACCCCGATCACATAGCTCACAGCGTTTCCTTCCAGATACGTCATCGAGTGAGCACTTGGTGTTAGATACAGGGCTGTATCGAACACCAAGTGCTCACTCGATGGGGGTGTTAGAGCAGGCCGTTGCGTTCCAGGATGACCTTGACCGCCGTGGTCTCTTCCTCATCCAGGGCCAGCATCGGTGCGCTCATCACGTTGGTCTTGATGACGCCCATCAGCACCAGCGCGGTCTTGAAGGCGCCCAGCCCCGCGGCGTTGCCGGAGAGCCGGCCCGGCTTTGGGGTGAAGACGATGTTGAACAGGTCCGTCAGGCGGTCCTGCTCGGCCGCGGCCTTGGCCCAATCGCCGGCCTTGGCGGCGTCGAAGAGGTTGCGGTAGCCGCGCGGGTCAACGTTGCCCAGGCCCGGGACCACGCCCTGCGCCCCGCCCAGCAGTGCGCCGTCCACCACCACTTCGTGGCCGGTGAAGATGTCGAAGTTGGGGATGTCGCGGGCGGCCAGCAGCAGCTGGCGGAAGGAGACGTCGTCGCCGGAGGAGTCCTTGACGCCGGCAATCACGCCCTCCGAGCCGAGCTCCACCAGCAGGTCGGTGGGCAGCTTGAAGTGCGTGCGGACCGGGACGTCGTAGGCAAAGATCGGGGCGTCAACGGCGGCGTGGATGCTGCGGAAGTGCGTGCCGTTTTCCTGGACGTTGCTGACCGCGTAGTACTGCGAGGTGATGACCAGGGCGTCGGCTCCGAGGGCAACGACGCGGCGGGCCTCTTCGATCACCCGGTTGGTGGTCTGCTCGCAGGCCCCCACCACCAGCGGCACCTGCCCGGCGTTGACGCCGGCAACCGTGTTAAGCACCGTGTCCCGCTCCGCGTTGGTCATGTGGCTGACCTCGCCGGAGGAGCCCAGCACGAACAGGCCGCCGACGCCGCCGTCAAGCAGGTGCGTAACGACGTTCTCCAGGGAAGGGACGTCGATGGCGCCCTCAGCCGTGCGGGGGGTAACGACGGGCGGGATGACGCCCTGGAAGCGGGTAGCGACGGTGGTCACAGAGTTCTCCAAAGATAGTTACTGGCAAAGAGGGTTGGGGCTTGGATGGACAGCTAGAGGTGCGGCAGCTAGAGGTGCAGCAGCGACGGCGCCGCGCCGAGCAGCTTCTTGGTGTAGTCATTGGTGGGCCGGTCGAAGACCTGCTCGGCGGTGCCCTGCTCCACGATCTGGCCGAAGTACATGACGCAGATTCGGTCCGAGACGTAGCGCACCGTCTGGATGTCGTGCGAGATGAACACCATGCCCAGATTCAGCTCGGCCTTCAGGTCGGAGAGCAGGTTCAGCACCTGCGCCCGCACCGAGACGTCAAGCGCGGAGGTGGGCTCATCCGCCACGATGATGTCCGGGTCCAGGGCCAGCGCGCGGGCAATGGCCACGCGCTGGCGCTGGCCGCCGGAAACCTGCGACGGCGTGACCTCGGCCGCCGATTGCGGCAGCCCCACCAGGGAGAGCAGGTCGCGGACCTTGGCGACGCGGGAGGCGGCGGTGCCGATGCCGTGCACCTGCAGCGGGTCCGTCAGGATGTCCTGGATGGTCATCCGGGCGTTCAGGGCGGTGGAAGGATCCTGGAAGACGACGGAGACGGCGCGGCCGAATTCCTTGCGCATCCGGGCGTTGCGCTTGATCGCGGGCTTGCCGTGGAACAGCACCTCGCCGGAGGTGGGGGTCTGCAGGCCCACCAGCACGCTGGCCAGCGTTGACTTGCCGCAGCCGGACTCGCCCACGATGCCCACGGTTTCGCCGCGGCTGACGCTGAAGTCCACACCGTTGACGGCTTTGACGTAGTTCGGCTTGAACAGGCCGCCGGATCGGGTCCGGTGGTGCACATGCAGGTTCTTGAGCTCAATGACCGGAATCGCGGCGTGCGCGGTGGCGCCGGGACGGGTGGATGTTGCCTGGCTCATTTGGCACCTTCTTCACTTGCGCCCGTGCCGGCCATGGCCAGTGCGTCTTCTTTGCGGTGGCTGGCCCAGTAATGATCCGTGTCACGGCTGTTGGGGCTGCCGCCGGCGCTGACCTGGACAAACGGCAGCCGCTGGGCTGGGTCGGCATCTTCGCGCAGGGAACGGGCAGCGAACCGGTCGCCGGTCGAGAAGTCGCGGGGGGAGGGGACGGTGCCGGGGATCTGGTGCAGGCGGACGGCGTCCGCCTCGATCGAGAGCACGGCACCGAGCAGACCCCGGGTGTATTCGTGCATTGGGTTCGACAGCAGCTCGGAGGCCTGCGCGGATTCCACCACCTGGCCGGCGTACATCACGGTGATCCGGTGCGCCAGCGAGGCGACCAGCGCCAGGTCGTGGCTGACGAAGACCATCGCGAAGCCCAGCTGCTCGCGCAGCTCGTTGAG
>DASYGM010000157.1:0-43415 GCA_035999715.1 Micrococcaceae bacterium
CAGATCACTTTTCTAGAATAGGATGGGATCATGGCGGCACCGGTCAGCTCCAGCAACGACCAGCCCGACCCCCTCACACCAAGGGAGCCGGACCCCACCATCACGGGCCGCCCCGCAACAGCCCAGAACGCCCCGCAGCCCTCGCCCGCCGCCGTCCCGGAACTGATACCCGCGGTGCCGTTGGACGCGGCAGCCGTGACCGGGTGGATCACCGCCCTGGCGTTTATGGACCACGCCGTCGGGGACGCGGAACTCAAAGACCGCATCAGTGCCCTGGAAGACCTCAAAGCCGCCGCCGCTGCCGCCCAGGCCCGTGCGACCGTCCGCTTCGACACCTCCCAACGCAGCGCCCAGAAAACCGCCGGACTCCCCGCCGACCAGATCGGCAAAGGCATCGGCACCCAGATCGCCCTGGCCCGCCGCGAACCCCCCATCCGCGGAGGCCGCTACCTCGGCCTGGCCAAAGCCCTCGTCAACGAAATGCCGCACACCATGGCAGCCCTGGCCCAAGGTACCCTCGCCGAATGGCGCGCCACCCTCCTGGTCAGGGAAACCGCCTGCCTGACACTGGAAGACCGGCAGGCCGTGGACACCGAAATCGCCGCAGACACCGGCACCCTCAACGGCTACTCCAACGACCGGATCACCACCGAAGCCCGCCGCATCGCCTACCGCCTCGACCCGCACTCCGTCGTCGACCGCGCCCGCAAAGCCGAAAACGACCGCCACGTCAGCTGCCGCCCCGCCCCGGACACCATGAGCTACCTCAGCGCCCTCCTCCCGGCCAAAACCGGTGTCGCCGTCCAAGCCACCCTCACCCGCCACGCCGACACCCTCAAAGCCGCCGGCGACCCACGCGGCCGCGGCCAGATCATGGCCGGCACCCTCGTCGAACGCATCACCGGCACCCCCACCGGCGTCACCGGCATCAACCTCCACCTCATCATGACCGACCGCACCCTCCTCCAAGGCGACAGCGAACCCGCCTACCTCCCCGGCTACGGCATCATCCCCGCCCAAACCACCCGCGACCTCCTCACCCCACCCACCCCCAACCCCGGCAAGACAGGCAAGACAGGCACCCCTGAGGACCCGGCCAGAACCGTGTGGGAAGCCGGGAACGAAAAAATCCGGATCTGGCTCCGCCGCCTCTACACCGCCCCGGGCACCGGAGACCTCATCGCCATGGACTCCAAAAAACGCCTCCTGCCCCACAGCATGCGCGGCCTCATCCTCACCCGCGACGACACCTGCCGCACCCCCTACTGCGGCGCCCCGATCCGGCACGCCGACCACATCATCCCCTGGCGCAAAACCCGAACAACCACCACCGCCGGATCCCAAGGACTCTGCGAAGCCTGCAACCAAACCAAAGAAACCCCCGGCTGGACCGCCCAACCCATCCCCGGCCCACGCCACACCACCGAAATCCGCACCCCCACCGGCCACACCTACACCTCCACCGCCCCACCCCTGCCCGGCACACACCTCACCGAAACAACGCTCAGTCAGATGCCGGCGGAGACTGCAACGATAGAAGCGACCCTGATGGAGATCGTGCCGACCGAGACACAAATGGAGACGGCGCCTGTGGCGCTGGTCGAGACGGCGGAGACCGAAACACCCCTGACGGAGACCGTGCCGACCGGGACAACGCTGGCTGAGCAACCCCCAGAGACTTCCGAGGCGGCCAGCGCTGGGGTGGTCAACGCCAAGCTGGACACCAGCAAAGCGGCCCGCCGCCACAAGGGCAAAACGGCGGCCTGCGGACGCAAGCGCTCAGCCGTCGTCGTCAGGGTTAAGAGCAAGGCGGCAGCCTGAAGAACCGCAACGCCCGGGTTCAGCGCAATGTTGCCCCGGGTTCATGCTGCAGCAGCTCAAGGTCCTCGCGGAACGGCAGCCCCGCCCAGTCTCCGCTTCGGCTGACCGCAAAAGCACCCAGTACGGCCCCGCGCTCCAGTCTGGCTTCCAGGTCGCCGCCGTCAAGGAGGGCGGACAGATATCCGGCGGTGAACGCATCTCCGGCACCCACCGTATCCACCACTCTTACCTGGTGGGCCGGAACGTTATAGGAGTGGCCGGCCCGCCAAGCGCTGGCACCACGGGAGCCACGCTTGATCACGACTTCCGCCACCCCCCGTTCAGCCAGCGCCGCCATGGCGTCCCCTTCAGAGGCCGGATGTCCGCTGCCGGCAGCCGGCCGCGCCACGAGCTCCAGTTCATCCTCGGAGGCGATCACGATGTCCGCAGAGTCGGCCAGCTTTGCCAACACCTTCCGTGCATCCTCCCGAGACCACAGCTTCCCCCGGTAATTGACGTCAAATGACACAAGGGCGCCAACGGATCGCGCCCGCGCGGCCGCCCATAGGGTGGACTCGGCCGCACTGGCAGAGAGGGCAGGCGTGATGCCGGTCAGATGCACCAGGCGCGGCGCTGCTTCGAACGCCGGTTCCAGGTCCGTCACCGACAAGGCCGACCCTGTCGAGCCGGCCCGGTAGTAATTGACGCGGGAGACGTCGGCAATCCGCGGATCCAGCAGCATCAGCCCGGTCGGCCGGGACGGGTCCGTGACCGCCAGATCCGCCAGCACGTTTTCGGCGCGTAGGGTGCGTCGGGCCAACTGGCCCAGTTCGTCGTCGCCCACCCGGCCCACCCAGCGCACCGAGTGTCCCAGCCTAGCCAGCCCGATAGCCACGTTCGTCTCCGCCCCCGCCAGCGAAAGATCCATCCGCCCGCCGTCGCGGATGAGGCCCGCGGCCCGGAGCGAGCCCATGGTCTCTCCGAACGTCAGGACGTCGGCCGGGGCCAGCATCACTAGAGCTTCCCGCCGGCCAGCCGGACGTAATGCCTGGCCCGCTCCCGCAGTTCCGTCAGGCTGCCGCCGGCTGCGGCGTCCTTGAACAGCGGGCTCCCCAGCCCCACCGCGACGGCGCCTCGGGCCAGGTAGTCCTGTGCCGCCGCGTGGTCCACTCCGCCGACGGCAACCAGGGGGACATCCGGGAAGGGTTCGCGGACGGCCGAGAGGTAGGCGGCGCCGCCCAGCGAGGCGGGGAAGAGTTTGACCGCGGTGGCGCCCAGTTGAGTCGCGCTGTAGACCTCCGTGGGGGTCATGGCGCCCGCAACAACGGGCAATCCGCGGCGGACTGACTCGGCCACGCTCGGGCCCAGCGCCGGGGTCACGATGAACTGTGCACCCGCCTGCACTACCCGGGCGACGTCGTCGGACGAGAGAACCGTCCCGGCGCCGACCAGGGCCTCCTGCGGCGCCTGCTGCCGGACAGCCTCGATCACCCGCGGCGCCTCAGCGGTGTTTAGCGAGACCTCGATGTAGCGGAAGCCCACCTCCAGCACGGTGACGGCTGCCCTGATGGCCGCTTCCGGGTCCTGGCTGCGGACAATGGCCAGCAGTTTGGCGTCCCTGAGTCCGGTGAGGAATTCCAGCGGGTTCATGATGTGCTCCTTGTCGAAGGGCCGTTTACCATTCTGCGTATGATCCGTCGTCGTGGCGCCAGACCGGCGAGCGCCAGGCGTGCCCGCGGCGGTCCGCCTCCCGGACGGCCTGCTCGTCGATCTCGATGCCCAGCCCGGGTCCGGTGAGCCGCTCAATGTGCCCGTTGACGAACTTCAGCGGGGTCTTGTCCAGCACGTAGTCCAGCACCTCGGCGCCCTGGTTGTAGTGGATGCCGATGCTTTGTTCCTGGATCAGGAAGTTAGGCGTCGCGAACCCGACCTGCAGGCAGGCAGCGAGCGCCAGCGGGCCCAGCGGGCAGTGGGGCGCCAGCTGCACGTCGAAGATTTCGGCCAGTGAGGCGATCTTGCGGACCTCGGTGATGCCGCCGGCGTGGGAGAGGTCCGGCTGGGCCACTGCAATGCCGGACTGCAGCACCGGCAGGAATTCCTGCCGGTTGTACAGCCGCTCCCCGGTGGCCACCGGGATGGAGGTTGCGGCGGTGAGCTGCCGGATCAGGTGGGAGTTTTCCGGCACCACCGGTTCCTCCAGGAAGAACGGCCGGAGTGGTTCCAGCAGCGGTGCGACGCGGCGGGCGTTGGCCAGCGTGAACCGGCCGTGGAAGTCGACGGCGACGTCCCGGTGCGGACCCAGCACCTCCCGCGCCGCCGCCACCCGCTCCACTACGCCGTCGATCTCCGCCACGCTGCCGATCGGGTGCATCCGCCCGCTGGCATTCATCTTCACCGCAGTCAGCCCGACGTCAAGCTGGGCGGCGATGGCGTCGGCCACCTCGGCGGGCTCGTCCCCGCCCACCCAGCCGTACATCCGGATCCGGTCGCGGACATGGCCGCCCAGCAGCTGGTGCACGGGAACGTCCAGGTGTTTGCCGGCGATGTCCCAGAGGGCCTGGTCAATGCCCGCGACCGCGCTGGCCAGGATGGCTCCGCCGCGGTAGAACGTGCCCTTGGTCATGACCTGCCAGTGGTCCTCGATCCGCAGCGGATCTGTGCCGACAAGCTGTTCGGCGAGCTGTTCGACGGCGGTCCGCACCGTCTCGGAGCGGCCCTCCACCACCGGCTCCCCCCAGCCAACAATGCCGGTGTCCGTTTCGATCCGCACAAAGAGCCAGCGCGGCGGGACCAGGAAGGTTTCGATCCGGGCGATGCGCATGGCTGGGGTCCTTTCGGGATAGTTATCAGCCATTGTCAGCCCTTAGTGGCACCGGCGGTCAGACCGGTGACGATGTATTTTTGCGTGAACAGGGCAATCACCATGATCGGAATGGTGACGACGACGGCGGCGGCCATCAGTCCTCCCCAGTCGATGCTGGCATAGGAGACGAAGTTGAAAATGGCTACCGGCAGCGTCTTCGTGTTGGCGCCGGAGAGCACCAGTGCGAACATGAAGTTGTTCCAGGAAAAGATGAAGGACAGGATCCCGGCCGTGGCGATGCCGGACACGGACAGCGGCAGCGTGATCCGCCTGAACGCCCCGATCGGGGTGAGACCGTCGACCTGTGCCGACTCCTCCAGCTCCAGCGGCATGGAATCGAAGAAGGACATCATGATGTACACGATCAGCGGCAGTGCCACGAACATGTGGGACAGGATCAGCACTCCGAAGCCGCCCACCAGGTGCAGGTTGGAGAACACGTAGTACCACGGCACCAGCAGGCTCACGCCGGGGATGATCCGCGCCATCAGCACCACCAGTGCGGAGCGGCCCATGGTGAAGCGGCTCATCGAGTAGGCCGCAGGCACTCCGAGCACCAGGGACAGGACAGTGGAGGCGAAGGCCACCCAGAAGCTGTTGAAAATGAACACGAAGTAGTTGTTGCGGCCCAGCACATTGGAGTAGTTCTCCAGCGTGGGCCTGAAGAAAACGGACTTGCCAGCGTCGTAGATATCGACGTTGGTTTTGAACGAGGCCAGCAGCATCCACGCCAGCGGGGCGATGAAGATGATCACAACTAGGATCAGCATGACGGCCCGGAAGACCTTGTAGGCCCGCGATTTGAGCGGTTTCCGGCGGCGGACAACGGCGGCTGCCGGGGTTTGGCGCGTGCGTTCGGCCGTTGTGGCACTCATGATTGGCTGCCTTTCCGTCGGCGCGTGAGGAGGAACATGGAGGCGACGATGATCAGGAAGAAGATGATCAGCACGGCCGAGGCCACGCCGTATTTGTTGTAGTCAAAGCTCAGTCCGTAGGCGTACACGTTCAGCGTCTCCACCTCATTGAAGGATCCGCCGCCCTTGCCCTTGGTGGCATAGAGGATGTCGAAGGTTTTCAGCGCATCGATGCTGCGCAGCAGCACGGCGACGACGACGGTCGGCATGACCAGCGGCAGGGTCACGTACCAGAAGCGCTGCCAGGCGTTGGCGCCGTCGATCCGGGCAGCCTCGTCCGGTTCCTCGGAGAGCGAGGTCAGTCCGGCCAGCAGGATCAGCACCACCATGGGCGTCCATTGCCAGATGTCCACGAAGATCAGGGTGGGCAGCGCCGTATCCGTGCCGGAAAGCCAGGGCTGTGACGGCAGGCCCAAGAAGTTGAGCAGCTGGTTGGCGAAGCCAATGTTCGGATCGAAGATCAGGCGCCACATCATGCCGACGGCCACAGGGGTGGCCACCAGCGGCATCAGGATTGCGACCCGGACCCATTTCTCGCCGCGGAAGGGACGCCAGAGCAGCAGTGCAATGCCCATGCCCAGCACCATTTCGACGGCCAGGGCACCCAGGGTGAAGGCGAAGGTGCGTCCGGTGGCGGGCCAGAACCGGTCGGTGTCGCCCAGCACCTGCAGGTAGTTGGCCAGTCCGACGAATTTGGACGCCGCCCGGACGGAACCGTGCGCGTCGGTCAGGCTCAGGTACAGCGTCCAGGCCAAGGGGAAAGCAATAAGAAGACCAACAAATATCATCGCGGGAGCGGCGAAGAGCCACTTGCGGTGGTTGTTGGCCCAGTCCGAATATGCCTGCCACGCGGATTTACGCTCCGTTGCCAGCACAGAGTCCGTGGTCAGAACAGACATCGTTCACCTCAAAATCGTTAGGTGGGGGATGGAAAGAAGGGAAAACGCCCGGACGAAGGCCGGTCCGCCAAATCGTGGGCAGACCGGCCTTCGCGGGTGGGGAACGGCTACTTGTCGCCGGCCAGGAACTTCTCGAAGGCGGTCTGCGCGCTGTCCGCGGCGCCGGAGGAATCGCCTCCGGTGATGGCGGTGACAATGGGCGCCCCGACAATCTCCCGTGCCTGTGCAACCCCGTTGACGACTGGGCGGTCATGGCCCACGCCGTTCTTGGCGCTGACGGCAATTGCGGAAGCCAGATCCTTCGGGTAGGTGGAAACGCCTGCAGGATCAGCCCAGACCGAGTTGCGGGGTCCGGGGACGCCTGCCTGCTGGATCTTCAGCGTCATGTCCTTGCTGGTGGCCCACTGGATGAACTTCCACGACATGTCCTGGTTCTTGGACGCCGCGTTGACGCCCAGCGCCCAGGAGGGGACGTTGTACGGCTTGGAACCGGCCGGACCGGCCGGCAGCGGAGCGAAACCAACGGTGTCAGCGACCTTGGATTTGGCCGGATCGGTGGCGTTCTTGTAGAGGCTGTCCGCCTCGGTGTAGAAGGCGGCCTTCCCCTGGGTGAAGATCGCCATGGCTTCGGGCCAGCTCATGTCCGTGCTGACGTTCGCCGGCCCTTGGTCCTTGATGAGGCCGCCGTAGAAGGCGTAGGCCTTCTTGGCCGCGTCGCTGTTCACCGTTGATTTGCCGGAGTTGTCCATGAAATCCCCGCCGAAGCTGTACAGGAAGCTGGAGAACTGGGTAACGGCCGTCGATTTTCCGGTTCGGGCCACGAAGCCGGCGATGCCGGGATTGGCATCCTTGATCTTCTGCGCGTCGGCCTGGAGCTCCTCCATGGTGGTGGGGACCGGAAGACCTGCCTTCTCCAGCAGGTCCTTGCGGTAGTAGAGCACCTCGCGCTCGGTGATGGTCGGAACGCCCACCACCTTGCCGTCGTAGGTGGTGGAGGAAACCGGACCGGCTTGGAAGTCGCTCCAGTTCCAGCTGGAATCCGCCTTGACCTTGTCCGTCAGGTCGGCCAGGTAGCCGTTCTTGGCGAAGGTCTTGCCTTCCTGCAGCGGCCGGTACATCATGACGTCGATCTCGTCGGTACCGGCGTTGAGCTTGACGTTGTACTGGTCTGAAAGCTGGTCTTCGCCAAGCTGGGTCAGTTCCACCTTGACGTTGTTGGCTTTTTCAAATTCCGGGATGGCGGCCTTGATGGTGTCTGTCCAGACGTGGTTGGCCAGGGTCACCCGCAATACGCTCGGGCCATTGCCGCCGGCCGAATTCCCGCCCGCGGAACCGCATCCGGTCAGGGTTCCTAGTGCCAGTATCGTGGCAGCCGCGGTGATTCCGGCTGCCCGCAAAAGAGGCTGTCGCTTCACAGTGTCTCCGTTTTCTCTTCTGGTCTTCGGTCGGGTCTTTACTTCAGACCTTCCCGCCAGACCCCCGTTAGGCCGCGCCGTCCCACCGGCGCCGATGCATCTTTACATCTGCCATAAGCTAAGACCATAGTGAGAAAGATCATACTTATGCAAGCGCGTTATCGAAACGATATGCTGAGCGGCATGTCCACTCCCTTGGCCGAGACCGGCGACGACGCGACGTCCTTCAGTGCGCAGCCGGGTCTGCATGCACGTGTGGTGGATTTGCTGGGGCTGGCCGTCAGCTCCGGGGATTTGCCCAAGGGCTCCGTGGTACGGATCGAAGAGCTTGAGGAACAGTACGGCGTATCCCGTTCGGTCATCCGCGAAGCCCTGAGGGTGCTGGCGTCCATGGGGATGGTTTCCTCCAGGAGGCGCGTGGGGGTGCAGATTCTGCCGTCCAGCGAGTGGAACCTGTACGACCCCCAACTCATCCGCTGGCGTCTGGCGTCCCCCGGGCGCATCGCCCAACTGCGCTCGTTGTTCGAGCTGCGGGCGGCGGTGGAGCCCGAGGCTGCGCGGCTGGCCGCGCTGCGCGCCCCGTCCAAGGACGCCAGCGATCTGATGGGACTCGCCGGCAAGCTCTGGGCGGCCGGACGCGATGGCGACGCTAAGCTGTTCCTGAAGCTGGACATTGAGTTCCACCGCCTGATCCTGTCCAGTTCCGGGAACGAGATGTTCGGCAAGCTCAACAGCCTGGTGGCGGAGGTCCTGACCGGGCGGACGAATTACGGACTGATGCCTGAGTATCCCCACGAGGAGGCCCTGCAGATGCATGTGGATGTGGCTAATTCCATCCAACGCGGAAACGCCGCCGCAGCCCGCGACACCATGCTGTGCATCACCGAACGGGCGATGGCGGAAATGCAATCCCTCTGGTCCGCGGAGACCGAAGCCTAAAGCGCCACCAGGTCCACCTTGTCCAGTTTCCCGCTTTCGACGACGGCGCTCATGTAGGTGCGGTTCGGCTGCCGGCGCCGGTCGGTGGGCGAACCCGGGTTAAGCAGGCGCAGACCGGACGGCGCTGTACTGTCCCACGGGATGTGGCTGTGCCCGAACACCAGCACGTCAGTCTCCGGGAACTTCGCCTGGCAGCGGGCTTCCCGCCCTGCCGCAGCGCCGGTCTCATGGATCATCGCGAACCGGACGCCTTCCAGCTCCACGCGGGCAATCTCCGGCAGGCGCAACCGCAGGTCCCCGCCGTCGTTATTGCCGTAGACCGCCACCAGCCGCCGCGCCCGCACCGCCAGCTGGTCAAGCAGGTCAGCAGCGACCCAATCGCCTGCATGGAAAACGACGTCCGCGGCGTCGACGGCCTCCCAGACCCGGTCCGGGAGCGCCCTTGCGCGTTTGGGGACGTGCGTGTCCGCCAGGAGCAGGATCCGCAGCGACATGAGGATGCCCCGGCTACCCGTTGATCGGTCCCTCGGCACGCAGTTGCCCGGCGCCGGGACCGCTCACATGGACGGTGCAGCGGACCACCAGGCTGCCCTGCGGCGACTCGATGGCAGCCAGCACCTCACCCTCGCCCAGGACGGTGAATACCTCCGAGCCCGGGACGACTTCCACGCCCCGGCCGGCGGCGTCCTGCGCTGCGTTCCTCAGCGCGTCCCGTTTGAGGCCGTCAAGATAGTCCGCATCCCCTTCGCGCAGGCTGTCCCCGAAGGCCCAACCGAAGAGTGTCCCGTTCTCGCCCATAGCTGATTTTAGAGGGTGCGTGGCGCGCGGGCCAGGTTTGCCTTCAGCTCTTCCGCGTTCTGCCGGACGACGTAGGCCGGACGGTCCCGCTCCACCCGCCAACTCTCCGACAGCGGGCCGACGTTGACCGTGTCGAAGCCGAATTCGTCGTACAGCCTGGTCACAAAATCGCTCGCCTCGGCGAAGTCGCTGGCGGTGGCCAGTGCACGCCTGTCGGCCGTCCCGGCAGGGACGCCGTCGGTGGTGATGTCCGCGGCCCTGATGTGGTTGAAGCCCTTGGCAACCTTGGACGCCGGAAGGTGTGCCTGCAGCAGCCCCGAGACCGTTGCTTCCCCGGCGTCCAGTTCCGGGACGTGCCCGTCGCGCTCCCAGTAGTAGTTGTTCGTGTCAATGACGACCTTATTGGCCAGCGGCTCAACCGGGATGTCCCGGTAGCTTTTGAAGGGAACGGTCACGACGACGGCGTCCCCGGCTGCTGCTGCCTCCTGCGCCGTGGCTGCCCGTGCCTTCGGGCCCAGCTCGGCAGCCAGGTCGGCGAGGGTTTCCGGGCCGCGGGAGTTGCTGATCACCACGTCGTATCCGAGTTCTACAGCCTTGCGGGCGATCTGGCTGCCGATGTGGCCGGCGCCGATAATTCCGAGAGTTGTCATAGCGGCCACAACCTCCCGCGCAGTGAAACTATTCCGCCGTCAAACTATTCCTCCATAAAGCCATTGGCTCAGCCCGCCTTCGTGGATGCCGCGCGCGTTCCACTCACGTGCGCCGCCGTCCCCGCAGGGAGCCGGAGGCTGTCAGCGGCACTGAGCAGCATCAGTACTGTCATCACGGCGAAGGCTCCGCGGTAGGGCAGCAGATGGCTGGCCCCACCGCCGCCAGCGCCGCCGTCGGATCCGCCGCCAAGCAGCCGCAGGCTCAGGGCGGCGACGGCGATACCCATCCCGGTGCCCAGCTGCGAGAGTGTGGAGGAGAGTGAGTTGGCGGACGGCAGCTGGACGGGCTCGATGTCCGCGTACTGCATGGAGTTGTAGGCGGAAAAACCTATTGAGCGCAGCGCGCCGCTGCACACGAGCAGGGCGAACATGAGCGGCTGCGGCGTTACGACGGTAAGCACGGCGCACAGCAGGAACGTCGCCGCGGACCCGGCGGCGGCAAACACCAGCACGGTCCGGAAGCCGAACCGGCGGATCAGCGGGGTGGTGGCCGGCTTAACGCAGAGGTTGCCGATGAACACCGCCGCCACCATCAGCCCGGACTCCAGCGGCCCCCACCCGAATCCGTCCTGGAGCATCAGCGGCAGCAGGAACGGCACCGAGCTCACGCTCAGGCGGTAGACAAATCCGCCCGTCGCCATGGCACGGAAGGTCCGCACCCGAAAGACGGCCAGGTCGAAGAGTGGCTTGGCGGCACGCCGCATCCAGACCACCGCAGCGGCCAGCGCCAGCACTCCGGCCACCAGCGCCGCCGCCGCAAGCACCGCCGTCGAACTGCTGCTGATCAGCTCCAGGCCGATGACGACGCCGGCGATTCCGACGGTGGTGGCAGCCATGCCGGGCCAGTCCAGGCGACGGCCGGCACTGGCCGGTCCGTTGTGCACCAGGCGCAGCGCCACCGCAAAGGCCACGATACCGAGCGGTATGTTGACCAGGAAGATCCAGTGCCAGGACAAATACGTCGTGAAAAAGCCTCCCACCAGCGGCGCCAGGACCGGAGCCACCAGCCCCGGCCAGGTGAGGTACGCAATGGCGCGCAGCAGATCCGACTTCGGCGTCCCCCGCAGCACCACCAGCGACCCCACCGGCACCATCATGGCCCCGCCCAGGCCCTGCAGGATCCTGCTGAACGTCAGCAGTGTCAGGTCCGGACTCAGGGCGCAGAGCAGGGAGGCGACCGTGAACGTGGCGATCGCCAGGCAGAAGATCCGGCGCGCCCCGAACCGCTCCGCGAGCCAGCCGCTGAGCGCAATGAACACCGCCACCGTCACCAGGTAGGCCGTCATCGTGATGCCGACGTCGGAGGAAGCGATGCGGAAGTCCGCCGCGATGCTGGGCACCGCCGTCGTCAGCACAGTGCCGTCCAGGTTCTCCATGAAAAACGTGCCGGCCACCAGCAGAGCCAGTCCCGGCCGCCAGGCAGCGCGGGAGGAGAACTCAGGCATTCCCCTCCTCCGTGGCGCCGCAGCGGCCGCGGCGTGTGTGGACCTGTGCCGGAAACCCGGCACCTCTGGCGATTCTATCCAGTGAGGCTGCTTCCTGCGGTCAGGCCCAGGCGTGCGGCGCCGGGCGGCGGGAACCGGGCAAGGCGTTTGCTTCGCGCCATTCGTGGACCCAGTCCGGCAGGACCATCTCTGCGGGCGGCTGGCCGAATTCGGCAAAGATTTCGGCATTGCCAACCGGTCCACGCCCACGGACCAGCCGGGTGGCGACGTGGGCACGGGCATAAATCTCGCCGTCGGACACCATGCGCTGCTCAAAGTAGATGGCCTTCTCATCGACGCCGAGGATTTTCGTCTCGACGGTGTACTGCTGCCAGAGCTGCAGCGACTTCCGGAACGCGATGGTTTCCGCGTTCACCACCGGCGTCCAGCGCCGTCGCCGCATCCTGGCCCAGGCGCCGCTGCGGACCATCAGGTCGAAGCGGCCCAGATCCATCAGCGACAGGTACATGCCGTTGTTGACATGCATGGCAATGTCGATGTCGGTGGGCAGCACCCGCATCGGCAGCGAGGACGCCTCCCAAATGCCCAGGTGCGGGCGGCGTGAGGATCGGAACAGCAGCAGGAGGGTGCGCAGGAGCAGATGCATGGCCATCATGTTACCCGTCAGTAACATCTGGTCCAAGGAAGCGCGATGAGGCTACCGGGTGGCGAAGTGGATCCACACCCCGATAATCCAGGTGCTGCCCGCCAGCGCCGCACAGCCGAATTCGGCCAGGATCCCCACGCCTGTCACCTTCAGGGCCGCGAGGCTGGAGGAAACGGCCGGTCGGAACTGCCGCTGGCGGGCCAGCTCGGCCAGGAACAGGCCAAGGGCAAAGCCAAAGAGCAGCCCCACCACGGGGATGACGAAAAATCCCACCACACCCAGCACTATCCCTGCTACCACGGAACGGCCCGGAATCCGGCGTTTGCTCAGGGCCCGGCCCGTCAGCACAGTGCTGGAGAGCATTCCCGCGGTCAGGAAGACCAGTCCGACGGCGAAAACCACCCAGCCCAGCGGTTGTCGGATGGCCAGCGCCCACGCGAGCAGACTGACCGCGATCAGGATACTGCCCGGCAGTACGGGGACAATGATGCCGATGGCGCCGACAAAGATCAGCAACCCGCAAATGACGGTCCAGGTCAGTTGAGCATCCACGCACCCAGTGTGCCACCCCGGCTGGCGGGCTATTGGACGCCCTTGATCTTCACCACGAAGAACGCGCCGAGCAAACCAATCACCGCGGCCACAATGTACAGCGTGACGTAGCCGCCCAACAGCTTGACGAACGGATACGCGACCACCGGTGCCACCACCTGCGGAAGGGAGTTGGCCACGTTGATAATGCCCAGGTCCTTGGCCCGGCTCACGGCCGAGGGCAGAACCTGGGTCAGCAGGGCAAAGTCGACCGCCAGGTAGGCGCCGTAGCCGATGCCAAGGATCCCCGCCCCGACCAGCGCCCCGTTCCAGGTAGGGACGACGGCAAGGATCAGCGAGGCCAGGGCGATGATGGCAGAGGAACCGATCACGAACGGCTTCCGCTTGCCGACCCGGTCCGTCCAAAGACCGCCGATGACCGCGGTGACCATAGTGGCGGCGGCATAGATGCCGGTGAGGATGAAGACGCCCAGGTTCGGGTTGGGGAAATGCACGGCGTCCTGGAGGAAGAACAGCAGATACAGCGTGACCAGATGGTTACCCAGGTTGACCAGGAACCGCGTCAGCCAGGCCCAGCCGAAGTCCGGATAGCGGGCCGGGTTGATCCAGAAGCCGCTGAAGAATCCCGCCCAGCTGAAACGCGGCCGGAGGCTGGCGTCCAGTTGTTCGTCCTGGCCGGCAAAGAGGTACAGCAGCACGCCAAGCAGCAGGGCCGCGGCACAAACCCAGTATCCGTAGTCGTAGTCCTTGCCCACCGCGGCTGCGACGGCCGCTCCGCCAACAATCCCCAGCACCGTGCCCAGGGAGGCCAGCCCGCCGACGTTGCCGCGCTGGACCACCGGAACCCGGTCCGGGACGGCGGCGGTGATGGCGGCGAGCGCGCCGTTGCAGCCCAACTGCACCAGGCACCACAGAGCCGCCATTGCCGCGACGCCCGGGGCTGCCGCAAGGCCCACCAGCGCCAGCGTCCCCAGCACCGCTCCGGTCAGCACCCATGGCACCCGGCGGCCCAGCCGTGAGGTGGTCCGGTCTGAAAACGTGCCGAAAAGGGGGTTGGCCACCAGCGAAACAGCCGCCCCACACCCCGTCACCAGAGCCAGGATGGCTTCCTTGCCGTGCGGATCCAGAGCCTCCGCCTGATTCCCGAGCAGGACCTGGATGGGTCCGAAGAAGGCGATGTTGATGCCGACATTGACCAGGACCACGGAGGTGACCCACAGCGGCCGCACCCGCTCGGTCGGTTCGGCGAAGACGGAGGCCGTAGCGGGGCCGCCGGCAGCAGCGCTTTTGCGGGCCGGGCTTACTGCCATCTCAGCGCCCCGGACCTGAAGCAGTCATGACATTCCCCGTTCCCCCGTGGCCCCTGTGGCTCCCGGCATCAGCTTACCGGCGCCGGGCCGGAGCGGGGGGAAGACTGGGGGAATTTTCTCCGGCCGACGGCGTTAATCATTCTGAGGTGCAGATCACCCCACCGCACGACCTTCATTAACGACAGCGGCACGTTCAGGCGCATATACTTGTTTCACGAAACCAACTAAGGGCGGCACCCTTTGTGCCTGGCCCAATGGCGGCGCCTCCTGCCGCCCCAACTGCACGCAGACTTCCCATACCGGTCGGAGCCACCCAGATGAGCCATGCCAGCACACCAACCCGCAATAAGAGTAAGGAAAGGACGCCCGAACCGGGCCAGGCCTTCACGCACCGCCAGATCATGACCGTCCTGGTGGGGCTGCTGCTGGGCATGTTCCTGGCATCTCTGGACCAGACCATTGTCTCCAGCTCCATCTACACCATCTCCAACGACCTGGACGGGCTCTCGCTGCAGGCCTGGGCCACCACTGCCTACCTGATCACCTCCACGGTCAGCACCCCGCTCTACGGCAAGCTCTCGGACATCTTTGGCAGGCGTCCGCTCTACGTCACGGCCATCACCATCTTCCTGGCCGGATCCATTTACGCCGGCAGCGTGCACAGCATGGCCGAACTGGCGGTGGCCCGCGGCATCCAGGGTCTGGGTGCCGGCGGGCTGATGGCGCTGGGCCTGGCCATCATCGGCGACATCGTGCCGCTGAAGGACCGCGGCAAATACCAGGGCTATTTCATGTCCGTGTTCGGCGTCAGCTCGGTGCTGGGACCCGTCGTCGGCGGCTTCTTTGCCGGTTCCGCAACCATCCTGGGCATCGACGGCTGGCGCTGGGTGTTCCTGGTCAACATCCCGATCGCCCTGGCCGCGCTGGTGGTGGTCTGGATCTTCCTGCACCTGCCCGCCAAGCATGTGAAGCAGCGGATCGATTACTGGGGCGCCGGGGCCGTCTCGCTGGCGCTGGTGCCGCTGCTGATTGTGGCCGAGCAGGGCCGCAGCTGGGGCTGGACGGCGGGGCCGTCCCTGCTGTGCTTCGGCCTGGGACTCGCCGGCGTTGTCCTGTTCATCGTGGCGGAGAAACTCGCCGGCGACTCCGCCCTGATCCCGCTGCGCTTCTTCCGGATCCCGGCCTTCGGGATCTCCGCACTGCTGAACTTCATCATCGGCATCGGCATGTTCGGCGCCATCGCGATGATCCCCATGTACCTGCAATTGGTCAAGGGCCTGACCCCCACCCAGGCAGGCCTGATGATGATCACCTTCACGGTGGGCATCCTGATCGGCTCCATCTCCAGCGGCCAGGCCATCTCCCGGACCGGCACCTACCGCATCTTCCCCATCCTGGGCACCCTGGTGCTGGCCCTCTCCTCGGTGGCAATGGGACTGAGCCTGGGCGTTGACACCTCACTGTTGGTCCCCGGCGGCGTCACCATCGCCTTCGGTCTGGGACTGGGCTTCTGCATGCAACCGCTGACGCTGTCCATGCAGATGGCTGTTCCGCCCAAGGACATGGGCGTCGGTACTTCCACCGCGGCGTTCTTCCGGTCGATGGGCGGTACGGTGGGTACCGCCGTCTTTATCTCCATGCTGTTCAGCAGCGCCGCGGACAAGATCGGCAACGCCATGGGCAACGCCAAAAATGATCCGCATTATCTGGCCACGCTGAAGGACCCTGCCGTGCTGGCGGACCCGAACAACAAGAAGCTCTTCGACTTCTTCAAGAACGGCGCCAGCAACGACTCGCTTAACGACACGAGCTGGCTGCACCAGGCCAATCCAACGCTGACCTTCCCGATCCGGGACGGCTTCGCCCAATCCATCGACCTGGTGATGCTCACGGCGGCGGGTCTGGTGGCCGTCGCCTTCCTGATCACCTTCCTGCTGCCCAAGGGGAAGCTGACGGATTCGTCGCTGGTTGCCAAGGCGAAGGAGGAGGCCACCGCTGCCCACTGACCGTGGAACGGCGGCCCGGGAGAAGGGCCGGGAGAATAGGTACGACGACGGTCCGGGGAGCCGCTGTCACGGCCCCTTGGGCCGTCCAGAGGTTATCCGGATGGATGCGGCCGGCCCGCCCGCACTGCCTCGATGATCTCCAGCGCCTCCACCGAATCCGCCGCGTCGACGGGCACCGGCCCGCCGTCCCGGAGCGCGGCGGCCAACAACTGATAAAACGCCGGGAAGTCGCCGCGCTCGGTGGGCACCGGAACCGTGGCCCCGTCCCGGCCCAGCGTGCCCCAGTGGTCCTCCCGGTCCGCCCCGTAACCGGGGTCGCCGGGCAGGATGCCGGCCTGGATCTGCGCCTCCTGGCTGTCTCCGGTCGTTTTGGTGTAGCCGGCCTTGGAGCCCAGGACCCGGTAGCGCGGCCCCAGCTGTGCGGTGCTCAGGTTCATCCACAGGTGCGAGCGCACCCCGCTGCGGTGGTGCAGTGCAACGAAGGCATCGTCGTCGGCCCTTTCCTGCGGGCGCCGCGCCTCCAGTTCCCCGTACACCTCCCCCACCGGCCCGAACAGCTGCAGCGCCTGGTCAATCAGGTGCGTGCCCAGGTCGTAGAGCACGCCGCCGCCGGTCTGGGCGGTGGCCCGGACCTTCCATGGCTTGACCGTGTCCGGGGACCAGCGCTCCAGCCGCGATTCGAAGCGGTACACCTCCCCCAGCGCACCCTGGGCCAGCAGCTTCTTCAGGGTCAGGAACTCCCCATCCCAACGGCGGTTCTGGTAGCTGGTCAGCGGTAACCCCAACGCCCTGGCGCGCTCCACCAGCGCCCGCCCTTCCAGCGAGGTCACGGTGAATGGTTTGTCCACGACGACGGCCAACCGGGCATCCAGCGCGGCATGCGCCAGCGCCGCGTGGGTGTGCGGCGGTGTGGCGATCACCGCCAGGTCCAGCCCGGCCAGCACGCCGTCGTTGCCCTGGACGGTGCCGGGGCCATTGCCCAGCAGCTGTCCGGGGCTGTCCACAAGCCTGGCATCCGGGTACAGTGCCCGGGCCTGCGCCTGCCGCGCCGGGTCCGAGGTGACGATGACGTCCAGTGAATAGCGCGGATTGGCGGCGATGGCAGGGGCATGGAAGACGCTGCCGGCCAGCCCGTAGCCGACGACGGCGGTGCGGATGGGTTGCATGGCTGCCACTCTATGCCCCGCCTGATGCTAGCCCTGCCGTTCCTTCCTGGCCTCAATCAGCCCGCAGACGGCCGGGAACAGGGGATGGTCCGCGGTGAGCCCGGTGATTTTGGCTGCCGCGTCCTCCGGGCTGAGGTCGCGGATGATGCCTGCCAGTTCAGCCGCCTCCGCATCCGACGGATCGTCAAAGGCGAGGGCCGCCCCCATGGCCCGCAGCAGTGCCGCTGGCTGCACGCCGCGCTCGGCCAGCTCCGCGGCCGGTCCAACGAAGCGTTCGTGCCGGGAGAGTTTGCGCAATGGCGCGCGGCCCACCCGCACCACCGTGTCCGGCAGATGCGGGTTGGTGAAGCGGTGCAGGATCTTCTCCACGTAGGCTTCCTGCGCCTCGGCATCGAACTCGTGTTTGGCCACCAGTAGCTGTTTGGTCTCCTGCAGCACGGCCCGGACCTGGGACGCGACGGCGGGATCGGCGATCGCGTCGGAGATCTTGTCCAGCCCCGCAGCATAACCGAAGTACGCGGTGGCGGCATGGCCGGTGTTAACCGTGAACAGCTTGCGTTCGATGTACGGCGCCAGATCATCCACGAAGGTGGCCCCCGGAATGGCAGGCTCAACGCCCCTGAAGGGCGTCCTGTCAATGACCCACTCAAAGAAGGTCTCCACCGTCACGTCCAGGCCCTGGCCCGGCTCCTGGTTGGGCACGATCCGGTCCACTGCCGTGTCGGCAAAGACCGCGGAGGCGGCGACCCGGTCCGGGTCCGCCGCGTCCACCGCCAGGATTTCCCGATGCAGGATGTCCGTGGCGTTGATCGCGTTCTCACAGGCCATCACCTGCAGCGGAGGCAGGTCCGCCGCCCTGGCAGCGATGCCCCGGGCAATCACCGGTGCCACGAACTTGAGGATGTGCGGCCCCACCGCCGTGGTGACGAGGTCCGCCGTCGCGATCTCCGCGACGACGTCCCCCTCCTGGGAGCGGGAGTTGAGCGCCCGGTAGTTGTCCACCGTGCGGACCTGCCCACCCTCCCCCACCTCGTGGACCCGGTACCCGGGCGTGGCCGCCAGCTGGTCTATCAGCGCGTCGGCCACGTCGGCGAAAACCAGTTCGTAGCCTGCGTTGTGCAGGAGCAGTCCGACGAAGCCGCGGCCGATGTTGCCGGCCCCGAAGTGGACGGCCTTCACGAGGCGTTGACCTTTCCGAACAGGTCCAGCACTTCCTCGACCGACGTCGCCTCATCCAGCCGGGCCACCTGTTCCTTGTCCGTGAAGACCCGGGCGATGGAGGCCAGGATGGCCAGGTGCTCGTTGTTGACCCCGGCCACGCCGACGACGAACTTGACCTGCTTGCCGCCCCAGTCGATGCCCTCCGGGTAGCGCACAATCGAGACGGCGGAGCGGGCAATGAACTCCTTGGCCGCGTTGGTGCCGTGCGGAATGGCCAGGAAGTTGCCCATGTAGGTGGACACCGACTCCTCGCGCTCGTGCATGGCCCGGATGTAGCCCTCGTTGACGGCCCCGCGGTCCATCAGCAGCCTGCCGGCTTCCTCGATGGCGCCGGCCCGGTCCCGGGCGGTGCCGTTGAGCACCACGCTGCCGGCCTGCAGCACATCCCCCGATTCGGCTTCCGTCCCTGCAGGTGGCACCTCCGCGGCCGGTGCCGCGGCCGGTTCGTCGGCTCCGCCGCCGGCACTGGTCCTGACCAGGTCCACGATCTCGTCATAGCGCGGGCTGTTCATGAAGTTGTCCACGGAGACATGCACGGCACTGGCTGTCAGCGGCTGCGCCCTGGCGGCGAGGTCCTGGTGGGTGACGACGACGTCATAGCTGTCGCTGAGGTTGGCGATGGCGGAGTTGGTGACCTTGACGCCCGGGAAGCCGGCGGCCTTGATCTTGTTGCGCAGCACCGAGGCGCCCATCGCACTGGAGCCCATGCCGGCGTCGCAGGCAAAGACGATGTTCTGGATCGGACCGGCCGTGCGGGCCCGTCCGTCCTCGCCGACCAGGGCCGAGGCGACAGAGCTCTTTTTGCCCTTCATCGCCTCCATCCGGCTGGTGGCCTCGCCCAGGTCATCCGCCTCGGTGTTCTTGGTGGTCTTCAGGATCAGCGAGGCGATCAGGAAGGACACGGTGGCCGCCAGGACAACCGAGAGCGCCACGCCGACGTAGCTGTCCTTCGCGGTCGCGGCGAAAACGGCGATGATACTGCCCGGTGCGGCCGGGGAACGCAGGCCCGCACCGGTGACCACCAGGGTGAAGATACCTGTCATGCCTCCGCCGATGGCGGCCAGCACGATGATCGGCTTCATCAGCACGTAGGGGAAGTAGATCTCGTGGATGCCGCCGACGAACTGGATCAGCGCGGCGCCCGGGGCGGAAGCCTTGGCCAGGCCCCTGCCGAAGAACATGTAGGCCAGCAGGATGCCGACGCCCGGGCCGGGGTTGGCTTCGAGCAGGAACAGGATGGATTTACCGTTGACCAGCGACTGTTCGGTGCCCAGCGGGGTCAGGATGCCGTGGTTGACGGCGTTGTTGAGGAACAGGACCTTGGCCGGCTCGATGAAGATGCTGGTCAGCGGCAGCAGGCCGTGGTGGACCAGGAATTCGACGACGGTACTGGCCAGGTTACTGAACGCGGTCACCACCGGACCGACCACCAGCATGCCCACAATCGCCATGACCGCGGCCACGATGCCGGCGGAGAAGTTGTCGATCAGCATCTCGAAGCCGGGCTTGATGCGGCCTTCCCAGATCCTGTCGAGCTTCTTCATGATGTAGGCGGTCAGCGGCCCCATGATCATGGCTCCGATGAACATGGGAATATCGGTTCCCACGATCACCCCCATGGTGGCCGCCGCGCCCACCACGCCGCCGCGGACGCCATGCACCATCTTGCCGCCGGTGTAGGCGATCAGCAGCGGCAGCAGGTAGGTGATCATCGGCCCCACCAGGGCCCCGAGGGTGCCGTTGGGGAAGAAGCCCGCGGGGATGAAGAGGGCGGTGATGATCCCCCAGGCGATGAAGGCGCCGATGTTCGGCATGATCATGCCGGAGAGGAACGTCCCGAATTTTTGGACGCCGACGCGCACTCCCGTTCGCGGCGCCGCTGCTGTTTGAGTTGTCATCAGTTTTCCTTACCGTGTTTCCTGCTGCAGTGCAGGGGCCTTGGACGATGTGCTAATTGCTAGATGTGCTAATTGCTAATTGCTAATTGCTTGGATTTTTACTGATCCGGTGCAGCCATTCGAGGAACAGCTTGAGTTCGGTGCTGGAGAGTTGTTCGGGATTGGAGGACTGCAGGGCTGCGTTGAGCGCTATGGCAGCGACGACGACGGACGAGTTGCCCGTGTCGCCGGCACCGGATTTCAGCGCCGAATCCGCGGAGACCGCGGAGATCACCGCCTCACGCGTCAACGCCGAAAGATCGAGGTCGCGCTCGCCCCCCGGCGCGGCGATGAGCATCAGCGTTACGCCCACGTTCGCGGCCAGGATGCTTCTGGCGGCTTCCTGGGGCCCCACCTGGAGATGGCCGGAAATGGCCGCCTTCTCCAGCATTTCCTCCATGAAGGTTTCTGCATCGGCAACGATCGCCGGCCGCCGTTCCGGCCGGATGTTGCCGAACATAACCAGGTAGAGCTGGGGGTGGTCCAGCCCGAACTGCACGTGGTTATCCCACATGCGGCGAAGATCCTCGAGGGGTTTTCCCGACGGGGCGAAGTCGCGCTCGTCCGCCAGGTACTCCTCGAATCCCGCCGAGACGACGGCGTCAAAGAGTCCCTCCTTGTCGCCGAAGTGGTGATACAGCGTCGGCGCGGTCACCCCCGCCAGTTCGGTGATTTGGCGGGTGGACACGGGAGCTCCGGCCGAGTTGGCCAGGAGTGAGGCTGCTGCGCGGAGCAGTCTCTCCCTTGGAGCTAGCTCACCATCCGTATCCATGGCTGCTACCCTAGCAGCTATAGCGTTGCTATATGAAGTGCATCACAGTATTATTTTTTATCCGACCCCAGACCCCACCAGGAGGACCACATGTCCGAACGTAGAGCCACCGTGGCCAGCAAATCCGGCCTGCACGCGCGCCCCGCCGCCATCTTTGCCGAGGCCGCCGGCGAACTGCCCGTCGAGGTCACCATCGCCACTGAGGGTGCCCCCGTGGAGGACGCGTTGGATGCCGCCAGCATTCTGTCCCTGATGACCCTCGGCGCCGCGCAGGGCGACGTCGTCGTGCTGCGCTCCGAGGGCGAAGGCGCGGACGAGGCCCTCGATTCGCTGGTGAAGCTGCTGGAAACGGACCTCGACGCCGAGTAACCGGATGGCCTGGAGTCCGTTTGGCTATGCTCAGTGCATGGCCCTGCTGACACCCCGCACCACGTCCCCGCTACCGGCCGCCGACTCGGCTGAACTGGCCCGGGTACTGGCCGGGGACCGGGACGTGACCATCTTCATCGACGGCACCGTCCACCGGCTCACCTCCGCCGCCGCCGACGCCGTCGTCGACCTGCTGCAACGGCTCTCCCGCGGTGAAGCCGTCACGGTCAGCAGCGTCGAGGAGCTGCTGACCACCTCGCAGGCGGCCGGGCTGGCGGGGATCTCGCACACCTTCCTGCGCAACATGACCGACCGCGGCGAGATCCCGGTCCAGTACCGCGGCTCGCACCGGCGGATCCGACGGGACCACATCATGGCCTGGCTGGCGGCCCAGAAGAACACCGTCCCCGGCGGTGAATAGCCGGTTAGGCCGGGTCAGATCCGGGGCCGGCGGGCCCAGCGGCGTGCCTTGATGGCCAGGTGCAGTTCCAGCCGGACCTGGCCGTGCAGCGGATCGGCGCCGATCATCGCCCGGATGCGCCCCAGTCTGTTGTAGATGCTGCTGCGGTGCAGATGCAGGCGCGCGGCAACATCCTGGACCGATCCGTTGTTGTCATAGAGCAGTTCCAGTACCGGCAGCAGCTCTGCATTTCGGTCGTGCGCTGCCAGGTTGCGGTAATTCACGGAGGCCTCCGGATCCCATTCGCCGGCCGCCAGCAGCTGGTACACCCCGGTCGCCCGGCAATCCACAAGTTCGCCCAGTTGTGGATCCACCGCCGATGCCTGGGCCGCCAGCCGGGACTGCCGGTACGCTTCGGCCAGCTGCCCGGGCTGGCTGAACGGTTCGCTGATGCCCAGGATGATCCGCGGGGAGGACCGGCCGGAGCGCTTGGCCAGTTCCAGCTGGTAGCGCACCAGGACGGCTGCGTGGCTGGCCCTGCCGGTGGATTCACGGAAGAGCAGCACGGCATGGGTCCCGGTTCCGGCGCTGAACAACGCGGCATTGACCCCGATAGTTGCCTGCAGCGCCGCCGAACGGTGGATCAACGCTGCCGCCAGCGGATCCTGCAGCGGATCGGCCGCCGTTCCTCCTGCGACCTCAAGCACCGTAATCAGCTGCCAAGGGCCGCGGTTGTAGACCTCCTTCCAGTCCGCGATGCTGGCCACCGCTCCCCGATCGCCGGCGCAGGCGGCCAGGAATTCCTGTTCGCGCCGTCGCCGGGACTCGGATTCGGCGGTGTTGGAATCGAGCAGCAGGGATGCGAGCAGATCAAGCTCGTTGCGCACGCCGGGCAGCTGGCCCAGGATCGCCGTCGCACTTTGCTCCGCAGCATCCTGCTGCACCCACAAGTAGCCCACCCGGAATCCGCGCACCATCAGCGGTACGCAGACGCGGCCCAGCATGCCCAGTTCCTCATTCGCGGGAACTACGACGGGACGCACCGCTGCGGCGATGCCGTGCGAAAGCTGCCAGGCGCTCACATCCACCGGCACGCGCTTGCTCAGCAGGAAGTTCACCCGCACCCGGTCGGCATGGGACTGGTTGGAACTGTAGGCGAGCAGCACGCCGTCGAGGTCCTCCAGCGAGAGCCCCCGGCCCAGCTTGGCCGCCACGGCCTCCACCAGCTGCTCGACGTCCACATTCTGCATTCCACAACCCTACGATGCCCGCACCTACAGCAGGCGACAATTGACGCTCCAGTGCTCGACAGATGTCGAGGGGCCAGGAACCGCGAACGCTCAAATCCGCGGAACTCTGCAATCCCGGCCCACTCGGCATGTCGACTGGCTCACACCGGGATTTATTCTGGAGAGGTAATCCGCCGCGTTCCGGCGGCTCCCTCAGACCTCGGAGTTTCCCATGATCATCGGTGTTCCTAAAGAAATTAAGAACAACGAATTCCGCGTCGCCATCACGGCTTCCGGAGTGCACGAATTCAAAAGCCACGGCCACACCGTCCTGATCGAAAAGGGCGCGGGGGTGGGCTCCAACATCACGGACGCCGAATACGAGGCGGCCGGCGCGGAGCTGGTGGAGAAGGCGCTGGACGTCTGGGGCCGGGCGGACATGGTGATGAAGGTCAAGGAGCCGATCGCCTCCGAGTACGGCTATTTCCGCAAGGGACTGGTCCTGTTCACCTACCTGCACCTGGCCGCGGAACCGGAGCTGACCACCGAACTGATCAAATCCGGCGTCACCGCCATCGCCTACGAAACCGTCCAGGAAGGTCGGGCGCTGCCGCTGCTGGCCCCCATGTCCGAGGTGGCCGGCCGGCTCTCTGTACAGGTCGGCGCGCAATCCCTGATGGCCCCGGCCGGCGGACCCGGCATCCTGCTGGGCGGCGTGCCCGGCGTGCGTCCGGCCAAAGTGGTGGTGCTGGGCGCCGGGGTGGCTGGCACTAACGCCGCCGCGATGGCCCTGGGCGCGGGCGCCGATGTGACCATCCTGGACATCAACATCAACCGGCTCCGTGAACTCGATGCCATCTACCAGGGCCGGCTGAAGACCGTTGCCTCCAACACCCTGGAGATCGAACGCTCACTGCTGGAGGCGGACCTGGTCATCGGTTCCGTGCTGATCCCGGGCGCCAAGGCCCCCAAGCTGGTCACCAACGAGCTGGTCTCCCGGATGAAACCCGGCTCGGTGCTGGTCGACATCGCGGTGGACCAGGGCGGCTGCTTCGAGGATACCCACCCCACCACGCACGAGGACCCCACTTTCAAGGTGCACAACTCGCTGTTCTACTGTGTCGCCAACATGCCCGGCGCCGTCCCGAACACCTCCACGTACGCGCTGACAAACGTCACGCTGCGCTACGCGGTGGCGTTGGCCAACCTGGGCGTCAAGGAGGCCCTGCAGCGCGACGCCGCCCTGGCGGCCGGGCTGAACGTAGCCGGAGGTAAGGTCACGCACCACTCCGTCTCCACCGCGCACGGCCTGGAACTGGCGCAGGACTGGTCCGCCCTGGTCTAACCCCCGGCCTGACCAACCGCCAACCCACCCCACCCCCGTCCCGCCCGCCACCTACCTTCCAGGCAGGATACTGCGGACCAGGAATTCCCAGTTGCGTCGGATCCGTTCTACCGGGATGGCCGCAGAGCGCCGTTGGTACATCAGCATGACCGGTTCCAAAGCGGCCAGCAGCGCGAAGGCCAACAGCTCTACGTCGGCACCGGGCGGCAGACCGGACCTGCGCAGGAGCATGGAAACGTGCTGGCGCACAAACAGCCTGGCCGGGACGTCAAAGCGTTGCGGCGCTGACAGGTCGGCCGCCTGCTGCAGTTCGCCCACCACTTCAAAGCGGTCGACGGCGGCGCAACCGAAAGCAAGCAGCCTTTCCCGGGGCTCGGCTCCGGGCCCCAAGGGTGGAGGACCCACCATGATGGCCTGCTGGAACTCCTTTTCACTTTGGTCCAGCAGAGCGACCATGAGGCCGGACCGGTTGCCGAAGCGGCGGAAAATGGTGCCCTTGCCGGTTCCGGCCCGCTCGGCCAGGCAGTCCATGGTGAGCGCCTCCACTCCGCTCTCCGCAATCAGTTGGGTCGCCGCGTCGAGCAGCAGCCTTCGGTTGCGCGCCGCGTCCTCCCGCTCGCGGCCTTGGGAGGTGAAGGGCTGCACCGGAGGCACTCCAGCACCGGGGAGACCTAGATCACTCACGCCTTAAGCCTAGTTCAGGAATAGGAACCGGACCGCAGTCCGTTTAGTCAGGTGAACCGCGCGGGAGTCTTTCCGGCGGTCCCACGCCGAAGTCCCCTGAAGGAGTTCCCATGTCCAAGACAAACGTGCTGGCGCTGGTCGGTAGCCTGCGAGCCGGTTCCACCAATCAGCAACTGGCCGAAACGGCTGCCGCCGTGGCCCCGGCGGATGTAGACGTCGCCATCTTCGAAGGCCTGGGCGAGATCCCGTTCTATAACGAGGACCTAGACGTGGCCGGCGCCGTGCCGGCCCCTGCCGCGAAACTGCGCGAAGCCGCCGGCAGTGCGGATTCGGTCCTGCTGGTCTCCCCCGAGCACAACGGGACAATGCCCGCCGTCCTGAAGAACGCCATCGACTGGCTCTCCCGCCCGTACGGGCAGGGCGCGGTGGCTGGCAAGCCCGCCGCCGTCATCGGCACCGCCTTCGGCCAATACGGCGGCGTGTGGGCGCATGACGATGCCCGCAAGTCGCTGACCATCGCCGGGGCGAAGATTGTTGACGAGGCCAAGCTGTCCGTCGCCAACTCGGTAGTCCGGTTTGCCGATGTGCATCCCAAAGACGACGCCGAAGTAGCCGGACAGGTTGCCGAGGTGCTGCAGTCACTGGTTGCCGCCTCCTCCTCCGAGGCTGCCGCCTAAGCAGCGCACCGAAGGGGGTCCGCCATTGACGGCGGGCCCCCTTTTCCATCTTTTTTTCCTCCGCCACAGGCGCTCAGCCTTAAATAGCCCTGACACGACCGTAGAGACCATCCGCGAAAACATTTGATGCCTATTTGGCAACAGGACGCTATCCTTGAAGCTGTGACCTACGAAACTACGCGCGCCAACGACGCCGCCGCAGACCTGTCCCCGGAAGCAGCAAGCCTTGCCCAGGCGGCCCAGGCGGCCCAGTCTGCCCAGTCGGCCCAGACCCAGGCCGCGGAAGGGCTTTCCCCTGAGGCGGTTGAGGCGATCACCCGGGCAGATGCCCGAAGCACGGGGGGTGTGCACCCCCACGAGGCCCTGTTCTCCGCCCGCGCCGCCAACATCAAACAGTCTGCCGTGCGTGATGTCTTCGAGATTTCCATGCAACCGGGCCTGGTGTCGCTGGCAGGCGGCAATCCGTACCTGCAGTCGCTGCCGCTGGAGCAGCTGGGTCAGGTCGCGGCGGAGATCATTGCCCAGCATGGGCTGGAGGCGCTGCAGTACGGCGGCGGGCAGGGGACGCTGGAGCTGCGGCAACAGATCTGCGAGGTCATGGCGGCCGAAGGTATCACCGATTCGGATCCGGAGAACGTGGTGATCACGGCCGGGTCACAGTCCGCCCAGGATGTGGCGGCCAAGGTCTTCTGCGACCCGGGTGACGTGGTGCTGATCGAGGACCCCACCTATGTTGGCGCGCTGAACACCTTCGAGGCTTACCAGGTCGACGTCCAGCCCGTTGCGGTGGACGAGGACGGCCTGGTGCCCGCCGACCTGCGGCGGCGAATCGCGGAAATCCGGGCCGCGGGCAAGAACATCAAGATGCTCTACACGATCCCCAACTTCAACAATCCCTCCGGTGTGACCCTGGCCCATGACCGGCGGCAGGAAATCGTAGATATCTGCCGCGAGGCGAACATTCTGGTCCTCGAGGACAATCCCTACGGCCTGCTGAAGTTCGACGGCAAGCTGGACGCACCGCTGCGGGCCGGAAATCCGCAGGATGTGCTGTATCTGGGCTCGTTCTCGAAGATCTTCGCGCCGGGCCTGCGGATCGGCTGGGCGCTGGTGCCGGCGCACCTGAAGCAGCGCTTCTATCTGGCCAGTGAGGCCGTGACGCTCTGCCCTCCCTCGTTCAACCAGATGCTGGTCTCTGCGTACCTGCGGGAGTTCGACTGGATGGGCCAGATCCGGACCTACCGCGCCCTCTACCGGGAACGCTGCACGGCACTGCTGGACGCCCTGGCCGAGCAGATGCCATCCGGCGTCAGCTGGACCCGGCCGTCCGGGGGTTTCTTCGTCTGGCTGACCCTGCCCGAGCATGTCGACACCTACCCGCTGCTGCATAAGGGCATCGACGCCGGAGTGGTCTTTGTCCCCGGCGCGGCCTTCACCTCGGTGCCGGGCGCCAGCAACAAGCTGCGGTTGGCGTTCAGCTCCGCCACGCCGGAGAATATCCGCGAGGGTGTGCGGCGGCTGGCTCCGGTGCTGCGGGATGCGGTGGAGGCGCGCGGCTGACTGCGAACAGGTAGGAACGACGACGGCGGCTGGCTCCGGCACTGCCCTGCCGCGGCCCCCGGTCTGGTGCCCCGCCAGGCCAGGCCGACGGAGGTGGGCTCAGACAGCTTCGCCCCAGACGGCTCCAGGAACAGCAGCGGCGGCCAAGTCCACCATGGCTTTGGCGCGATCCGTGAGCCGCACGGTTTCAGGCCATATCATCCGCACGTCTACCGGCTGCACCGCCGGTGCGATGGGGCGGGCAACAACCTCCCGCCCCTCGTAGGAGGTGTCCATCGCCGGCCGCTGGACCAGCACTGAGTAGCCCAGGCCGCGGCCCACCAGCGAGCGGGTGAGTTCGAAGTCGGTGGTCCGGTAGCGGATATCCGGCACCGCGCCCGCTCCCTCGAAGAGGGATAGGGTGTGGCGACTGCTCGGCGGCGCATCCAGCAGGATCAACGGGTCGGATGCGAGCGACTGCAGACTGACTTCCGCTTGACCTGCCAGCCGGTGGCCAGCCGGCAGCAGCGCGTACGCACGGGTTGGGTACAGGCGCACGGATCCCAGCCCCAGCCGCAGATCCATGTCGTAGACCACGGCCAGATCCAGCTCCCCGGCGAACAGCCGGTCCTGCAGCCCTGTCTGCGTACCCTCCACGAAGTCCAGCTGAACCTTCGGATGCGTGGTGGCAAAGCGCTCCAGCAGCACCGGAAGTATGGTGGGAGCCAGGGTCAGATAGCAGCCGACAACCAGGGGACCGACCAACTCCGTCCCACCGCTGGAGGCGTTCAGCTCCAGCTCCTGGGCCGCCGCCAGCAGCTCGGCTGCCCGGGAATGCAGGTAGGACCCCGCCGGGGTCAAGCTGATTCCGTGGGCCTTCCGGCGCACCATCAGCTGGGTGGCGAAGATCCGCTCCAGTTCAGTGACCGCCGCGGCCACCGCGCTTTGTGAGGCGTGCATCCGCAACGCGGCGGCGGAGATGGCACCGGTGTCCGCGACGGCCACAAAGTAGCCCAACTGTCGGAGTGTGTAGCGTGCCAACGGCATCCTTCCCCGGTTTTCATGCGGTTATATCCCGGAAATATGCACTTTACCCGAGGATGTGATGACAGCCATAGTAGAGGTCATGCCCGTGCACGAAAGGAACCATCAATGACCGCCGAAACGCTGGCCGCCCGTCCCGTTCCCACAGCCGACTGGGTCACCATTGAGGACCTGAACCGGGACCCCTTCCCCATTTACCGCCGCATGAGGGATGAGGCGCCGGTGCATTGGGTTCCGGCGGTGAACCGCTACATGGTCACCAGTTACGAGGCCTGCCACATCGTAGAAAACGACCAGGAGACCTTCTCCGCCAATGAAACCGGTTCACTGATGAAGCGGTCCATGGGCCATTCGATGCTGCGCAAGGACGATCCGGAGCACCAGGTTGACCGCCAGTCCTATGGCAATGTGCTGCGCCCCAAAGCCATCAAGGAAACCTGGAACGCCATTTTTGCGGCCAACAGCGACAAATACCTGTCCCGGCTGCAGGCTGCCGGTCCGGGAGCGGACCTGGTCTGGGAATATGCGGCCCCCTATGCCGCGGAGAACCTGCGCCAGGTGATGGGCTTCCACAACGCCAGCCAGGAGGACATGCAGCGCTGGTCGCAGACGCTGATCAACGGCACCGGCAACTACGCGGATGATCCGCAGGTATGGGCCGAGGCAGAAAAGTCCTACCAGGAAGTGGACGCGGCCATCGACGAGATGATCCCCTACCTGCGCCAGAATCCGGACAGCAGCCTGCTCTCCGGTCTGTCCAGCATGCCGATTCCGCTCGAGGCCATCCGCGCCAATCTCAAGATGACCATTGGCGGTGGCCTGAACGAGCCGCGCGACGTGCTCGGCGTCGCGGTCTGGGCCCTGCTGGGCCACCCGGAACAGCGGCAGCAGGTCATGGCAGACCCGTCCCTCTTTCCAAACGTGTTCGAAGAAGCCGTCCGCTGGGTGGCACCGATCGGGATGTACCCGCGGGAAACCACCCGCGCAACTGTCCTGGAGGGCATCCAGTTACCCAAGGGGGCGCGGCTGGGAGTGGTCATCGGCTCCGCCAACCGGGACCCGGAGGTCTTTGAGGACCCGGAGTCCTTCAACATCAACCGGCCCAAGAAGCCGCACCTGGCCTTCGGCGGCGGCAACCACTTCTGCGCCGGGACCTGGGTGGCGCGCGCCTCCGTGGCCGCCATCGCCCTGCCCCAGCTCTTCGCGCAGCTGCCCAACCTCCGCCTGGACCCGGATCAGCCCGCCGCGGATGCGGGCTGGGTCTTCCGCGGCATGACGGCCCTGCCGGTGCTCTGGGACCGCTGAGCACGCGCCGTCCGGCAGCACGCGCCGGGGCCTAACCGTTTGAACCGTAAGGAATGAGAGTCATGCCAAAAGTCAGTTTCCACCACAGCGACGGCAACGTTGACGTTCTCGACGTCGACCCCGGCACCACCGTGATGCGGGCGGCCGTCGGCAACGGCGTGGCCGGCATCGTGGGCGAATGCGGCGGCCAGGCCATGTGTGCCACCTGCCACGTCTACGTCCGGGAGCCGTACCTGGACGGCCTGCCCGGCATCGGCGATGACGAGGAGGAGATGCTGGACTGCACAGCCGACCCGCGCGATGACGTCCGCAGCCGGCTGGGCTGCCAGCTGACCCTCGGCGACGGCATCGAGGAACTCGAGGTCGACGTGCCCGGCAGCCAGGTCTGAGGCGGAGCGGGATGCATAGCACTGCAGGCGTGCGAACCGAGCACACAGTCATCGTCGGCAATGGGCAGGCCGGCGTCCAGCTGGCGGATTCGCTGCGGACCCTGGGCTATACGGGCGGGATCAGCATCATCGGCGAGGAGCCGGTGCTGCCCTACCAACGTCCGCCGCTGTCCAAGGACTACATGGCGGCCGGTCCCGCTCCGCAGCCGCTGCCGCTGCGCGCCGAAGCGTTCTACCGCGAGCGCGGAGTTGACCTCCGGCTGGGCGTGCGCGTGAGCCGCATCGACCGCCAGCAGCACCTGGTGGAGCTCGACGACGGCGGGACGGTCGCGTACTCGGCGCTGGTGCTCGCCACCGGTGCCGCGAACCGGGTGCTCTCCGTTCCGGGCAGCGGGCTCGAGGGCATCCACACACTGCGCACCCTCGCCGATGCCGAAGGCATCCAGGCCCGCCTCGGGCAGGTGCGCTCCGTCGTCGTCGTCGGAGCCGGCTTCATCGGCTTGGAATTCGCCGCGGCGGCCAGGCAACGCGGGCTGGAGGTGACGGTGCTGGAATTCGCGGACCGCCCGATGGGCCGCGCCCTCTCCCCGGCCATGTCCGGTTACTTCGCCCAGGCCCACCTCGCCAGCGGCGTCCGGTTGCGCCTGGGCGAAGGAATCGCCTCCTTCGACGGAAGCAATGGCCAAGTCAGCGCCGCCATCAGCACCACGGGCGAGCGCTACCCGGCAGACCTGGTCCTGGTCGGAGTAGGTGTGCTGCCGCGCACCGAGCTGGCCCAGGCGGCCGGTCTGGCCGTGGACAACGGCGTCGTGGTGGACGGAATGCTGCGCACCTCGGATCCGGAGATCTACGCCCTCGGCGACTGCGCCAGCTACCCCAACCTTCAGCTTGGTGGCAGGACCCGGCTGGAATCCGTCCAGAACGCCACGGACCAGGCCCGCCATCTGGCCACAGTCATGACGGGCGGAACCGGGGATTACGCAGAACTTCCGTGGTTCTGGAGCCAGCAGGGCCGTCTCAAGCTGCAGATCGCGGGGCTGCTACAGCCGGAGTGCGCTACTGTACTGCGCGGGGACCCTGCGACGGATAAGTTCTCCGTCTTCTGTTTCAGCGGAGGCCAACTGGCCGCCGTCGAATCCGTCAACCAGCCCGCGGACCATATGGCGGCGCGGCGGCTGCTGGGCCAGCGGCTGCCCCTGACCCCGGAGCAGGCCGCGGACCCCGCCTTCGATCTGAAGGGCTACTCCAAACTGCAGCCGCTGCCGGCCTGAGGGGTCCGGCGGCGCTGGAGGCGTCACCAACCGCAGTACCAAAGCAGTACCGATGCAGTATCCATCACTCGTGGCCACACAGCCGTGGCCGCTCAACCAAAAGGAAAATGATGAGCCTTACCACCAGCACGGCAGCGCGTGAGCGCCGCCGTGTGGCATTCGCCACCATCGTCGGCACCACCATCGAATGGTACGACTTTTTCATCTACGCCAACGCGGCAGCCCTGGTCTTCGCGTCGCTGTTCTTTGAGCCGGCCGGCTCGCAGATCGGCCTGCTGCTGGCCTTCGCCTCCGTCGGCCTAAGCTTCCTGTTCCGGCCGCTGGGCGCCTTCCTGGCCGGCCACTACGGTGACAAGATCGGCCGCAAGGCCATGCTGGTGCTCACCCTGATCATGATGGGTGGGGCCACTACGCTGATCGGGGTGCTGCCGACCTACGCCACCGCCGGTGCCACCGCCCCCATCCTGCTGCTGGTGCTGCGCATCATCCAGGGCATCTCCGCCGGCGGCGAGTGGGGCGGCGCGGCCCTGATGGCCGTCGAACACGCCCCCCGCGCCAAGCGCGGCCTCTTCGGCGCCTTCCCGCAGCTCGGCGTCCCGTTGGGGATGCTGCTGGCCTCCGGCATTCTGGCCCTGATGTCCGGGGTCATCTCCCCCGGCAAGGCGTTTGCCGAATGGGGCTGGCGTGTGCCCTTCCTGCTGAGCATCGTCCTGATCGGCGTCGGCTACATTGTGCGCCGCAGCGTGGATGAAAGCCCTGTCTTCAAGGAGATGGTTACTACCAAGCAGCGCGTTCGGGTGCCGATCGTGGAACTGTTCAAGAAGCACTGGATCCTGGTGATCATTGCCGCCCTGACGTTCGCGGGCAACAACGCTGCCGGTTACATGACCACGGGCGGCTACGTGGTCAGCTACGCCTCCAACCCTAAGGGCCTGGCCATGGACCGCACGGAACTGCTGCTGGCCGTTACCGGTTCGGCGGTGCTCTGGTTCATCTTCACCTTGGTGGGCGGATGGCTGTCGGACCGGATCGGCCGCAGGAACACCTACCTGATCGGCTTCGGCTGCCAGTTGCTGACGGTCTTCCCGCTGTTCTGGCTGGTGAACACCGGCAATATCTGGGTGCTGTTCCTGGGACTGGCGCTGTTCACGGTCGGCCTGGGCCTGACCTACGGGCCCCAGGCATCCATGTACAGCGAACTCTTCCCGGCCTCGATCCGCTACTCCGGTGTCTCCATCTCCTACGCGATCGGAGCCATCCTGGGCGGCGCCTTTGCCCCAACCATCGCCACCGCCCTGGTGCAGGCCACGGGAACCACGGTCTCCGTCTCCGTCTACCTGCTGGTGGTCACGCTGATCTCCATCGCCGCGGTGCTGGTCATCCGCGACCGAAGGGGCATCGACCTGGGCGTGAAGAACCAGGCCGAGCAGGAAGTGGGCGCCACGGTCTTCGACAAGCGCCGGGGCGTCTCCACCGACGACGTGGCCGCGACCGCGCCGGTTTCCTAAGGGGTAGGCTCCTGAGCGGTGAGGACCCGCGCCGTATCCTCACCGAGTCCAACGGCACAGAGCCCGGGACGCAGCACGCGTCCCGGGCTCGTTGCTGTCCGCGCCCTGCGCCTCAGTCCAGCAGCAGCGCCGGTTCCTCCATGATCGCGGCAACATCGGCCATGAAACGGGCAGACAGGTCACCGTCCACCACCCGGTGGTCAAAGGAGCCTCCCAGCGTGGTGACCCAACGCGGGATCACCTCACCGTCCAACACCCACGGCTTCTGCTTAATGGTGCCGAACGCGACGATCGCCACCTCACCGGGATTGATGATGGGTGTGCCGGTATCGATCCCCAGCGCACCGATATTGGTGATGGTAAGGGTGCCGCCCTGCATCTGCGCCGGCTGGGTGCGCCCGGCGCGGGCCGTGGCCGCCAGCTCGTTGAGGGCGATCGCCAGTTCCTTCAGCGACAGATCCTGGGCGTCCTTAATGTTCGGCACCATCAATCCCCGGGGCGTCGCGGCAGCGATCCCCAGGTTCATGAAGTGCTTGACAATGATCTCCTCGCCGGTCCAGGTGGCATTGACGGAGGGGTTGCGCGCCGCGGCCCAGATCACGGCCTTCGACAGGATGAGCAGCGGGGACACCCTGATGCCCTCAAAATCGCGGGACACCTTCAGCCGCTTGACGAACTCCATGGTCCGACTGGCGTCCACGTCCACAAAAATACTCACATGCGGGGCGCTGAAGGCACTTTCCACCATGGCTTTCGCGGTGGCCTTGCGCACGCCCTTGACCCTGATCCGCTCGATCCGGGCCTCGTCGTCGCTCTGTCGTCCGGGACTGGGGTGCTGCCAGAAGGAGCCGGCCCCGTCCTGCTCGGCGGTACGCTGCTCCTGGTAACTGAGCAGGTCCCGCTTGGTCACCTCGCCCAGCCGACCGGTGGGCGAGACGTCGGCCAGATTAATGCCCAGATCCTTGGCTGCCTTGCGTACCGGCGGCTTGGCCAGCGTCCGGCCCGTTTTCGCCCCTTCCGCCGACGACGACGCAGCTTCGGTTCCATACCCGGCCCCGCCGGGCGCCGCCGTCGTCGTTCCTTCCGGCATAGTGGCGGCGAAAGCGGCCGGAACCGCGCCCCTGCGCGGGCGCCGTTTCACCGCATCCGGCTTGGGCCCCGAACCCACCAGCGGCCCCGGTGCCGCGGATGCCGGCGCGCTGTCCGCGGGCTCGTCCGGATCCCGGAGAGGTGCACCATACATGGGCAGCGGCTGCTCCGAGCCGATCCTGATGATCGGCGTGCCGACCTCCACGGTCTGCCCCGCCTCGACCAGCAGTTGGGCCACCAGTCCGGCGTACGGGGAGGGCAGTTCAACGATGGACTTGGCGGTTTCGATCTCCACCAGCACGTCGTTGATGGCGACGACGTCCCCCAGCTTGACCTTCCAGGCCACGATCTCCGCTTCCGTCAGGCCTTCGCCGACGTCAGGCAGGCTAAAGGTGTTCAGCTCCGACACGCTGGCCTCCTTAATACGCCAGGGCGCGGTCGAGCGCCTCGAGGACGCGGTCAATATCCGGCAGGTAATGCTCCTCCACCCGCGCCACTGGGTAAGGCATGTGGAAACCGCCGACGCGCAGCGCCGGAGCTTCCAGGGCGTAGAAACAGCGTTCGCTGATGCGCGCCGCAATTTCGCCGCCGATGCCGCCGAAGGTGGGGGCCTCATGGGCGATGATCAGCCGGCCGGTTTTTTCCACCGATGCCGTTACCGTCTCGAAGTCGATGGGCGAGATGGAGCGCAGGTCGATGACCTCTACGCTGCGTCCGTCCTCCGCAGCCGCGTCGGCGGCCGCCAGCGCCACCGGGACAAGGGGGCCGTAGGCGACGACGGTGGCGTCACTCCCGGTCCGCAGCACCTGTGCAGTGAACGGGTCCAGGGCCGGCGCGCCGGTATCGACCTCGCCCTTGAGCCAGTAGCGGCGCTTGGGCTCGAAGACGATCACCGGGTCCGGACTGGCGACGGCCTGCTGCACCATCCAGTAGGCGTCGTGCGGGTTTGACGGGGAAATGATGCGCAGTCCGGCGGTATGCGCGAACAGCGCCTCCGGTGATTCGGAGTGGTGTTCGATGGATCCGATGCCGCCGCCATAGGGGATCCGGATGACCACAGGGGCGCTAAGCCGGCCCTCGCTGCGGGCATGGATCTTGGCCAGTTGGGTGGTGATCTGGTTGAAGGCAGGAAACACGAAGCCGTCAAACTGGATCTCACAGACGGGCTGGTAGCCACGAAATGCAAGACCAATGGCCGTGCCGATGATACCGGCCTCGCCCAGTGGCGTGTCGACCACCCTGTCCGCGCCGAACTCCTGTTTCAGTCCCTCGGTAACCCGGTAAACCCCGCCTAAGGACCCGATGTCCTCCCCCATGAGCAGACTCTTCTGGTTGTCCCGCAGCGTGGCCCGCAATCCTTCATTAATCGCCTTGGCGATGGTCATGGTGCTCATGCGGCGCCGCCTTCCGGACCGGTGGATGCGTCCGCAAACGATGCCTCATAGCGCTCGAACCATGCCAGTTCCTCGGTTACCAGCGGATGCGCCTGGGCATAGACGTTGGCGAATGAGCTGCGGATGTCCGGTACGGTCATGGCCAGCGTCGCCTTGCGGACATAGCCAGCCAGTTCGTCCCCGTCGGCCTTGACCTGGGCAAAGAAGGCGTCGTCAGCCAGTTCCTGGGCACGCAGGTATTTCTCCAGCCGCACCAGCGGATCCTTCGCCAGCCACTTTTCCTCCTCCGCCGCCAGCCGGTATTTGGTGGGATCGTCCGCCGTCGTATGCGCCCCCAGCCGGTAGGTGAAGGCCTCGATCAGTACGGGCCCATGGCCGGTGCGGGCATGCTCCAGCGCCCATTGGGAAACGGCGTGGACCGCCAGGACATCATTGCCATCCACCCGGATCCCGGGGAACCCGTAGCCGCTGGCCCGGTTGACCAAGGGGATCCGCGACTGGACCTCGAACGGCACCGAGATGGCCCAGTGGTTATTTTGGCAGAAGAAGACCACCGGAGCCTTGTAGGAGGCGGCAAAGACCATGGATTCATGGACGTCGCCTTCAGAGCTGGCGCCGTCGCCGAAGTAGGCCACCGTGGCTGCAGGGACGGCATCCGGATCCGCGGCAAGGTCCCGCTGGATCCCCATTGCGTAGCCCACCGCGTGCAGGGTCTGGACGGCCAGCACCAGCGTGTACAAATGGAAGCCGGTCTCCTTGGGGTTCCAGCCTCCGTTGGAAATGCCGCGGAACAGCCGCAGCAGCTGCGACAGATCCACGCCCCGGGTCAGCGCCACACCGTGTTCGCGGTAGGTCGGGAACAGATAATCCTGCTCTTGGGTCGCCCGACCGGATCCGATCTGCGCCGCTTCCTGCCCGGTCAGCGGAACCCAGAGCGCCAGCTCGCCCTGCCGCTGCAGGGCCGTGGCTTCCTGGTCGAAGCGGCGGATGGCGGCCATGTCCCGGTAGAAACCCCGCAACACCTCTGGTTCCAGCCTGTCGATAAAGGGCCCAAACGTGGAGTCGTAGTGCAGCACCCCGTCCTGGTCCAGCAGCTGCACCATGTCACCGTCGGGCTCGCCCGCGGCGATCTCCGCTGCAGCCTCCACCCGTGCATGGTCGGCTTCCGTCCCGTCAAACTCAGATGTGGGTAGCTGTGCGGCGCCCATACCGTCTCCTCGTCTGCCGCCCTGCGGGATCAGCAAGTTGCTGGAATATATGCCTTTTGGGGAATGCATTCCCGGTAAGGCATATATGCGTAGATTCAAGATCTAACTCTAGTGGGCCTCCCCACGCGGACCCTGATTGTTAACCGCTAGGAACCCCGCGGCGCTTTTGTATAACCCGCACAGAGTTCCAGGAAGCGGCTATTGGCCTCCTTTTCGCCGATGCTGACCCGGACCCCTTCGCTTCCGAAGGCGCGGACCGAGAGCGCCTGCTGCTCCGCCAAGGCCGCAAACCCCGGACTGTCCTCGCCCAGGTCCAGCCAGACGAAATTCCCCTGCGCGTCCGGGATGTTCCAACCAAGCCCCTTCAGCGCCGTGGTGACCCGTTCCCGTTCGTCCACCAGGCTTTGTACTCTTTCCACAACCTCGCTGTTATGCGCGAGCGATGTCACAGCCGCATGCTCGGCCACCGAGGAGACGGCGAAAGGCGTCGCCGCAACCCGCAGGTACTGGGTCAGCTCAGGCCGCGACACGGAATAGCCCACCCGCAGGCCGGCCAGCCCGTGCGCCTTGGAGAATGTCCGCAACACCACCACATTCGGGTACCGCTTGTACATCGCGATGCCGTCCACGGCATCTTCGGCCCGGACAAACTCCTGGTACGCCTCGTCAATGACGATGATGACGTCCTCCGGCACCGATTTGATGAAAGCTTCCGTTTCCTCGGTGGTGAGGACCGGGCCGGTCGGGTTGTTCGGCGTGCACAGCAGGATCACCTTGGTGCGTACTGTGACGGCGGCCGCCATCGCGTCCAGATCGTGGCGCCCATCGGCCAGCAGAGGGATCCGGATGCTTTCGGCCCCGGCCAGGCCCACGCAGATCGGGTAGGCCTCGAAGGACCGCCAGGCGTAGAGAACCTCATCGGCCTTGCCGTCCTCATTCTGTCCGGCAAACGTTGCCAGCAGCTGGTTCAGGGCACCCAGGCTTCCGGCGCCGGTGACAATGTCATCGGCCGGCACGTCAAGGAAGGACGCCAGGGCGTTCCGAAGCCGCGTGCTCAGCGAATCGGGATACCGGTTAACGTCCTGCTCGGCGTGGATGGCCTCTAGGACGGCCGGGATCGGCGGCAGCGGATTCTCATTGGAGGAGAGTTTGAAGCTCTGGAGTCCCTCGATGACCGCCGGCGGCTTGCCTGCCGCATAGCGCGGCAGCCTTCCAACGACGGGGCGGGGCTGAACCGCAGCAGCAGTGATGGGGTTCTCAATAGTCATAATCCAAGCCTAACGCCGGGCCCGGAGCTGTCGAACCGCCCCTCCTGCCGGTACAACGGCGCAGCCGTGTGGAATTATGTGCGCATGGGAAAATTCATTGTCCGCGTCGTGATCAATGCACTGGCCCTTTGGATTGCCAGCTGGCTGCTGCCCGGACTGGCGATCAGCGGTGTGGCCACCGGCGGACTGACCACCCGTCTAACACAGGGTAACGCCACCGCGGACACCATCCTGTCCTTCCTGTTCCTCGGGCTCATTTTCGGCATAGTGAATGCCCTGGTAAAACCGATCGTCAAGCTCCTCTCGCTGCCGGTGACGTTCCTGACCCTGGGGCTGTTCACCATCATCATCAACGCGGCCATGCTCTGGCTGACATCCTGGCTGAGCTCCTTCACCTCCATCCACCTGACCATCGACCGCTTCTTCTGGACCGCGGTGCTCGCGGCCATCATCATCAGCATTATTTCTATGATTGCCAGTGCCATCACCGGCCTGGGACGTTCTGCCCGGCGGTGACCTTCGAAGCCCGGTTCCGGTCCGTACCCTGGTAGACATACTTGCGGTAGCGTACCGTTCCGGTCAGGGCCGCCGCCCCCAGGAAGCCGAGCACCGCCTGTTTGTGCGCCAGGATCGAGATATCCGCGCTTTGGTCCAGCTGTGATGCGTCCCGCAGATAGCCGTCCAGGCTGTGCGCCTGCCCGAGGATATTTCCCCTTGCTGTCCCATTCCCGTCGTCGTTGCCCTTGGTCCCCTCCTCCATCCGATGGCCTGAGGTGGCCGTGACCCAATCCGCAGTGTCCGGGGGCTTCGCCAGGTCAGCCGCCGGCACAACATCGTCGGTGTTCTGCAGATCCAGCACCTTGATTCCCGGGACCACGTCCTGGTTGGCGGCCGGGGCACCGGCGATGTTAATGATCCGGACGTTCACCTCGGCCAGGAACGCGGGATCGGCAGCCATGGCGGCGGCCTGGATTCCGCCGCCGCTGTGCCCGTTGATCATCACGGGCTGGTCTGCGAGCGCTCCGGCGTCCCGGAGTGCTGTCTTGACCCACTCCTCGACCATGACCTGCCGGCTAAGGTCCGCACGCCGTGATGAGGTTATTCCCTCCAGATCGCCCTCCAGATCCCAGGGGTTGCTGCTGTCCAGGGGATTCCACACCTCGGTGCCGGGGAGGTCCACTATCCATGCCGGACCGTCGGCCCCCCGCTCGATCCTTTTGACTACGAGGGCCGAGGGCGCCACGGTGTAGGCGTCCTTTGAGCCGGCGAAGAGACCATGCAGCGTCGGATCCATCGAGCCCAGCACCGAACCATCGCCGAGAACGGTTTGTCCGGCCAATTGGGCGGGGTTCCAGGCCGCCGGCTGCAACCGGGCCACCTGCAGTTCGCCCGGCAGGAAGGCGCCGGTACCGGCCAGGAAGCGGCGGAGCCCGACGGCTGCATTCTCTCCGAAGGGCCCCGATGCAAGACCGCCCTGGCCCCGCTGGCGGGTGAGCATGCTGGCCAGCCCGTAGGGAAGTCCCGCGGCGCCGGCAAGGAATTCGGGCGCGTTGTTGACCAGGTCCTCCGCGGCATCCCGCAGCCCGCGGGCCCTGGCTTCCTCTACAACCGTGGCAAGCTGCCATAGCGCGAAGACCGGGGCGGCCAACGGTGATGCCAGGTGCAGCTGGAGCCCTCCGGAGTAGGCAGTACTGGACTTTTGCGCAGCCAGGAACCTGCTGTTGTCCTCCTCGGCCTGCCGGTAGCGGTCCGCGGCCGTTGCCGCCTCGGCTGCTATCTCCTGCACTGCTGAATGGCAATCCCGGCAGCCCCGGCTGGCGCTGCGCAGCTGGTCAAGGGCGTGCACGGGATAGGAATAGACACCGAATGATGCGGCATCCATGAAGATCAGCGCATCTTCCACTCCCCGGCTCATTGCCCCAAGTTGTTCGGCAATCCGCTGTAGATCCGTGCTGGCCGCCACGATCTCCGTAAGGACATACCTGATGGAGCCGGCGCCGCCGCGGATGGTGAAGCCCGGCGGACCGCTGCCAGACATGCTGGTGCCAGTCATGCCGGTACCAGTCATGCCGGTGCCGAAGCCGCCCGCTCCGCCGCTGCCGAAGCCGCCGTCGATGAGTCCGCCGCCGAAGCCAGGAACGGGCGGGAGCGGACTCATGACGGCCCGGGTGGTCCGTTGGGGCTGCTCTGGTCCCAATACAACTGGGCCGCGTAGCGCTGCATGCCGGCGGAAGCCGAGCGGAGATCCGCCGCCGTATCCCTCATCCGCCGTTCCCGAAGCAGCAGGGCATCCTTAAACGCTGTCGCCGCTCGGGAATACCACTCCAGTTGCCCGGCCGCGTGCAGTTGCTCCCGCAGGCTGTCCATCTCTTCGGCCGCCTGCCCCAGCCGCCGCGCCAGCCGCGCAACATCGTCTCCCCGGGGCGGCAGGTGGCCCGCCGCCGTCGTCATGTCTCCCGCATCCCCTCCCACTACCTGCTACTGACCTTAGGGACCGCCGGCATGCACTCGCCAGCGCCCGCCGCCGCTATGTGCACCGGTGCAATGGGTTCAGGGCCGGTGCAGGGCAAGTGGGGCCAAACGGCGGGCCGGAAGTTCGTGAAAGAATTACGTTATGTCTGAAACTGCCGCCACAGCCGAATCCTCCGCGCCCCGCACCCCTTCGGGCCGCCTCTCGCTGGCCGCCTCGCCAGAGCGCATCGCGTTGGGTCCCCTCGACGGCCGCTACCATGCCGCCGTCGCACCTTTGGTGGACTATCTCTCCGAGGCCGCCCTGAACCGCGACCGCGTCGCCGTCGAGGTGGAGTGGCTGATCCACCTGACCAGCAACGCCGTTGTGCCCGGAACCTCCGGGCTGAGCGGGGAGCAGCAGGCACAGTTGCGCGCGATCGTGACCGGCTTCGATACGGATTCCGTGGCGGAGCTCGCCGAGATCGAAAAGGCAACCGTCCACGATGTCAAAGCGGTGGAGTACTACATCGGGCGGCGGCTGCCCGCCGTCGGGGTCGAAAACCTCACCGCGCTGGTGCATTTCGGTTGCACCAGTGAAGACATCAACAACCTCTCCTACGCCTTGGGTATCAAGGGCGCAGTGCAGGACGTGTGGCTGCCGGCCGCGGAGGCCCTCGTAGCCAAAATCGCCGAAATGGCCCAGGACAACCGCAGCATTCCGATGCTCTCCCGCACCCACGGCCAGCCCGCCACGCCCACCACCCTGGGGAAGGAACTCGCCGTCGTCGCCCACCGGCTGGGCCGCCAGCTGCGCCGGATCGAAAAGACGGAGTACCTGGGCAAGATCAACGGCGCCACCGGCACCTACGCCGCACACTATGCCTCCGTTCCCGCGGCCGACTGGCAGCAGGTCTCGCGCAGTTTTGTGCAGGGCCTGGGCCTGACCTGGAACCCGCTGACCACCCAGATCGAAAGCCACGACTGGCAGGCCGAGCTCTACGCGGACATGGCCCGCTTCAACCGGATCCTGCACAACCTCTGCACAGACGTCTGGAGCTACATTTCCATCGGCTACTTCGCCCAGGTGCCCGTACCGGGCGCCACCGGATCCTCCACGATGCCGCACAAGGTCAACCCGATCCGCTTCGAAAATGCGGAGGCCAACCTGGAGATCTCCAGTGCCCTGCTGGATACACTGGCCGCCACGCTGGTGACAAGCCGCTGGCAGCGCGACCTGACCGACTCCTCCTCCCAGCGCAACATCGGCGTCGCCTTTGGACACTCGCTACTGGCCATCAACAACGTGCTGGGCGGTCTGGGCAGGCTCGACACAGCCGAGGACGTGCTGTCCGCGGACCTGGACCACAACTGGGAGGTCCTGGGCGAGGCGATCCAGATGGTGATGCGGGCTGAGGCCCTCGCCGGCGTGCCCGGGATGGAAAACCCGTATGAGCGGCTCAAGGACCTGACCCGCGGGCAGCGGGTGGACGCGGCCCGGATGAAGGAGTTCGTTTCCGGTCTGGGGCTTTCCGCCGAGGCCGAGGCGCGGCTGCTGGCCCTGACGCCGGGCAGCTACACAGGCATTGCTGCGGACCTGGTGGACCACCTGGCCGACTGAGGCCGGGCTCGCCCTGCAACTGTCCCGCACTAAGTGCACGAAACCGCGCGTTTTGGTGCACTTAGTGCGGGGCAGTTGCAGGGTTAATGCGCGACGGCCGCGTCGGACGAAATCCTGGCCGCGGCGGCCAGCAATTCCGTCCGGACGGAGTCCAGGAACGCCTCCGGATCCGGTTTGCCGGCGACCATCTGCGCCTGCATGGAGACATTGATTGCGGCAGCAACCCGTCCGTTCCGGCTGCGGATGGGGGCGGCCATGGACATCAGTCCCAGCTCCAGTTCCTGGTCCAGCAGGCACCAGCCCTGTGAACGGACCGTGTCCAATGCGGTCACCAGGCCCTCCTTGCTGTCCACGGCCTGGGGTGTCAGCGCCCGGATCCGGGCCTGCGCCAGGTACTCGTCCAGTTCGGCTGGCGGCAGGCCGGCCAGCAAGACGCGCCCCATGGATGTGGCATAGGCCGGGAAGCGGGTGCCCACGGTGATCCCGACCGTCATGATCCGGCGCGTGGAGACGCGGGCAATATAGGCGATGTCCCCGCGGTCCAGCACGGCGGCAGACGTCGACTCGCCCAGTTTCCTGGACAGTTCCTCCAGATGGGGCTGGGCCAGTTCCGGCAGCGACAGACCCGAAAGGTAGGCGAACCCGAGCTGCAGCACGGAGGCCGTCAGGCTGAAGACCCGGCCGTCGGTGCGGACGTAGCCCAGCTCCACGAGGGTGAGCAGGAACCGGCGGGCGGTGGCCCGGCTTAGCGCCGCGCGCTGCGCCACTTCGCTGAGCGTCATTTCCGGATGGCTGCCGTCAAAGGTGCGGATTACTGCCAGCCCGCGGGCCAGCGACTGGACAAACTGGTCCCCGGCCTGCGGATTTCCCCGTTCGGACGCGGCAGGATTGTCCAGCCCCAACTCGCCCACCGTCGATCCAGTCATTGGATCAGTGTACTGTCGCTGATTTTGTGGCTTCCGGAGCCGCGGCCTCCAGCGCCACCGGTACCACGGCCTGCAGCTCCTCGAAGCTGCAGCCAAAGGTCTCGCGGACCCGGACGCCGTCGGCGGTGATCAGGAAGACCGCCTTGTCCGTGTACACCCGGGTGACGCAGCCGATGCCGGTCAAGGGGTAGCTGCAGGCCTCGACCAGTTTGCTTTTGCCGCCCCGGGTCAGCAGGGTCATCATCACGAAAACGTCCTTGGCTCCGGTGGCCAGGTCCATGGCGCCGCCCACCGCCGGGATAGCGTCC
>DASYGM010000147.1:0-19992 GCA_035999715.1 Micrococcaceae bacterium
CATGACTCCGAGCACCCGCTGTTCATCCTGTACACCTCCGGCACCACCGGCAAGCCCAAGGGCATCCTGCACACCACCGGCGGCTACCTCACCCAGACCGCCTACACGCACCGGGCCGTCTTTGACCTGCACCCCGAGACCGACGTGTACTGGTGCACGGCCGACGTCGGCTGGGTCACCGGGCACTCCTACGTCGCCTACGCGCCGCTGATCAACGGCGCCACCCAGCTGATGTACGAGGGGACGCCTGACTCGCCGCACCAGGGCCGCTGGTGGGAACTGGTGGAAAAGTACAAGGTGTCCATCCTCTACACCGCCCCGACCGCGATCCGGACCTTCATGAAGTGGGGCCGGGGCATCCCGGCCGGGTACAACCTGTCCTCCATCCGTGTGCTGGGCTCAGTGGGCGAGCCGATCAACCCCGAGGCGTGGATGTGGTACCGCGACGTGATCGGCGGCAATGCGGGCAAGAACGGCGAGCGCAAAGAGAATCCGGCGCCGATCGTGGACACCTGGTGGCAGACCGAGACGGGCGCCATCATGGTGGCCCCGCTGCCCGGCGTCACCGCCACCAAGCCCGGTTCCGCGCAGGTGCCGCTGCCGGGCATCGCGGTGGACGTGGTGGATGAGGCCGGCCAGTCCGTGCCGGACGGTTCCGGCGGCTACCTGGTGCTGCGCGACCCGTGGCCGTCCATGCTTCGCGGCATCTGGGGTGACCCGGAGCGCTACAAGGACACCTACTGGTCCCGGTTCGACAATATGTACTTTGCCGGGGACGGGGCCAAGAAGGACGACGACGGCGACGTCTGGCTGCTGGGACGGGTGGACGACGTGATGAACATTTCCGGACACCGGCTCTCCACTACCGAGATCGAATCCGCGCTGGTGTCCCACCCCTCCGTGGCCGAGGCCGCCGTCGTCGGGGCCGCCGACGAGACCACAGGGCAGGCCGTCGTCGCGTTCGTGATCCTGCGCGGCTCCGCCGTGGATGATCCGGACATCGTGACCACCCTGCGCAACCACGTGGGGAAGGAAATCGGCCCGATCGCCAAGCCCAAGGCCATCCTGGTGGTCCCCGAGCTGCCCAAAACACGTTCCGGGAAGATCATGCGCCGGCTGCTCAAGGACGTCGCCGAGGGCCGCGAGGCCGGAGACGCCACCACGCTGGCGGACAACACCGTCATGCAGCAGATCAGCGCCTCGCTGAAGGGCTGACCCGGCGCCCCCGTTACCCCCCTCCCTCCCGAATGCTCCTCCCTTCCGAAAGCTCCTCCTCCCGAAGTCGCGGGAACCCAGCGAGACCGCCGCACATAGGGTGTTTACGGCGACCACGTAGGGTTCCCGCGACTTCATCGTTGTGCGGCCGGGGAGTGGCGTCTCTGAGCCGGCGCCACGTGATCGAAAATTTTTGCTTTTGGGCATTGACGTTCTTTTTTGAGCGATTATGATGAGACATATGTGATGCGCTTCACAGTACATGCCTTTTCAAGGGAGAAATCATGTCACCAAACGAAGAGCGGTCAGCCTTCGGCATCAGCCGGTCCGAGCTTGACCGCCGCACGCTTCTCAAAACCCTCGGCGTCGGCGCGGCCGGCCTCGCGGGTATCCCGCTCCTCGCAGCCTGTACCGGCGGCAGCGGCCCCGCCGGCGGCGGCAGCGCCTCGGCTTCAAGTTCCCTGACCTTCGGCTCGAGTGCTTCCGACGCCGTGCCCAAGGCCGCGTACAAGGCGGTGACGGATGCCTTCACCAAGAAATCGAACATCCAGGTGGCCACAAATGTTGTGAGCCACAACGACTTCCAGAACAAAATCAACAACTATCTGCAGGGCAGTCCGGATGACGCGTTCACCTGGTTTGCCGGCTACCGCACCCAGTACTACGCGGGAAAGGGGCTGCTGGCTCCGATTGACGACGTCTGGGCCAAGATCGGCCCGAACTTCTCGGACGCTATGAAAAAGGCCTCCACCGGTCCGGACGGCAAGATGTATTTCGTGCCGAACTACAACTACCCCTGGGGCTTTTTCTACCTGAAGAGCTTCTGGGCGGAAAAGGGCTACACCGTCCCGAAAACCTTCGACGACCTCAAGACACTGTCCGCCAAGATGAAATCCGACGGAATTATCCCGATCGAGTTTGCCGATAAGGACGGCTGGCCGGCCATGGGCACCTTCGACTACATCAACATGCGTCTGAACGGCTACCAGTTCCACATGGACCTGACCGCCCACAAGGAATCCTGGGACCAAAAGAAGGTCAGCGACGTCTTCGACACCTGGAAAGCCCTGCTGCCCTACCAGAATCCGGGTGCCCTCGGCATGACCTGGCAGGATTCGGCCCAGTCCCTGGGGGCCAAGAAGTCCGGCATGTACCTGCTGGGCTCCTTTGTGACCCAGCAGTTTACGGACAAAGCCGTTCTGGACGACGTCGACTTCTTCCCGTTCCCCGAGATCGCCATGGAGGGCCAGGACGCCGTGGAAGCACCCATCGATGGCCTGCTGCTGTCCAAGAAGGGCGGAAACAACCAGGCGGCCCACGACTTCCTGGCATTCATGGGTTCCGTCGAGGGCCAGGACGCCTACGCGGCCGTCGACCCCTCCAACATCGCCACCGTCAAGGGCGCGGATACGTCCAAGTTCACTCCGCTGAATAAGAAGTGCGCGGATGTGATCGCCAATGCCAAGAGCATCAGCCAGTTCTTCGACCGCGACGCGTTGCCGGCCATGGCCAACAACGTGATGATTCCGGCTCTGCAGTCCTTCATCAAGGACGGCTCGGTGGATGTGAAGAATCTGGAGGCACAGGCCAAGACGCTCTATGCCGCCCAGTAGAACCGCAGCGGTCCACAGAGCTCTGCAGTTTCCGCAGAGCGCCGCTCAGCCCAGCACCAATGCCGGGCCGCGGCGGCGCAGCCTTACCCGCCCCTGAGGAAGGACAGGTTCGTCATGAGTTCGTCAACCCAATCGCCCGTGGCCCCGGTCGGGTCGAGCGCGCCAGCTGCCAAACCCGTCCGGGCCGGGCGGGTCCGGCGCCTGTCCAGGCGGGACAAGATTGTCCTGAGCATTATGGTCGGCATTCCCACGCTGATCCAGCTCTTCCTGATCTGGATCCCCACCGTGCTGTCGGTAGGCCTGTCCTTTGTCAGCTGGAACGGCCTGAACTTCTCCGACATCAAACCGTCCGGGACTGATAACTACTCCTACGTTTTCCAGGATTACCCGTCCTTCTGGCCGGCAGTGCAGCACAACATTCTCTGGCTGCTGTTCCTGGGCGTCATCGGCACCCCGCTGGGACTGCTGCTGGCCGTCCTGCTGGACCAGCAGATCCGGGGCAGCCGCATCTACCAAAGCATCTTTTTCCTTCCCGTCATGCTGTCCCTGGCGCTGATCGGCATTATCTGGCAGCTGTTTTACCAGCGGGACAACGGCCTACTGAACTTCCTGCTCGGCACCTCCGGCACCCCCGCCGCCATCGACTGGTTCGGCGACTCCAGAGTCAACATCTGGGCCGCCATGGTTGCCGCGACCTGGCGGCACGCGGGCTACGTGATGATCCTCTATTTGGCCGGACTGAAGGGGGTTGACCCCTCGTTGAAGGAGGCGGCGGCTCTGGACGGGGCGGGGCCCGCGCAGACCTTCTTCCGCGTCGTGTTTCCGGCCATGCGCCCGGTCAACATCGTGATCGTGGTCATCACCATCATCGAGTCCCTGCGCGCGTTCGACATCGTCTACGTGATCAACCGCGGTACCAACGGGCTGGAACTGATCAGCGCGCTGGTCATCCAGAACCTGATCGGCGAAGGGCAGGTGATTGGCGTCGGCTCGGCGCTGGCGGTGATCCTGCTGGTGATTTCGCTGGTGCCCATCACGTTCTACCTGTCCCGCACCTTCGGGAAGGAGAAAAAACAATGAGCGGCAACACCTCGGTCTCCAGCACTGCCGCCGGCATCCGGTCAGGGCGCCGGAACGACGACGGCGGGCCCACCCGAGGCGGCAGCCGGGGCAAGCGGCACTACGGCACCCATATCTTCCTTACGGTGATGGCCGTAGTCTGGCTGATTCCGCTGCTCTGGGCCCTCTACACCGCGCTGCGGCCCAAAGCGGATACCGACAAGTACGGTTATTTCAGCTTTGGCGGCTCCTTCAACCTCGGCAACTTCGTCCAGGCGTGGAACCAGGGCGGCTACCCGAAGTACTTCCTGAACTCCGTGATCATCACGGTGCCCACCGTCATCCTGGTGCTGCTGTTCGCCTCCATGATGGCCTTTGCCGTCAGCCGGGTGAGCTGGAAGTTCAACATCACCCTGCTGATCATGTTCACCGCCGGCAACCTGCTGCCGCCGCAGGTGCTGGCCACCCCGCTGTTCGAAATGTTCAAGCACCTCACCCTGCCCTACTGGTTCAGCGATTCGGGCACCCTGCTCAACACCTACATCAGCGTGATTGCCGCCAACACGGCCTTCCAAATCGGCTTCTGCACCTTTGTGCTCTCCAACTACATGAAGGCGCTCTCCTCGGACCTGACGGAAGCGGCCCTGGTGGACGGCGCCGGAATCTGGCGGCAGTACTGGAACATCGTGATGCCCCTGTGCCGGCCGGCGCTGGCCGCCCTGGCCACCCTGGAAGTCATCTTCATCTACAACGACTTCTTCTGGCCGCTGCTGTTCATCCAAAGCGGCGACCGGCTTCCTGTCACCACGGCGATCAACAACCTGCAGGGCGTCTTCCTGTCCAACTACAACCTGCTGGCCGCGGGCGCCACCATCACGGTGATCCCCACGCTTATTGTCTATCTGCTCCTGCAGCGGCAATTCGTGGCCGGCCTGACCCTCGGCGCGAGTAAGGGATAACCGACCCATGAGCATGGACTACATCACCTCCCGGCTGAGCGCGGACCAGGGCGCGGACCAGGGCACGGACCGGGTCCCAGCACCGACGCAGCGGCTGGGCTTCGGCGGGGACTACAACCCGGAGCAATGGCCGGAGGAGATCTGGCAGCAGGACGTACAGCTGATGCGCCAGGCCGGGGTCAACCTGGTCAGCGTCGGCATCTTCAGCTGGGCACTGCTGGAACCGGAGGAGGGCGTGTACGAGTTCGGCTGGCTGGACCGTGTCCTGGACCTGCTGCACGAAAACGGCATCCGGGTGGACCTGGCCAACGCCACCGCCTCCCCGCCACCCTGGTTCAGCCACAAGTACCCGGATTCCCTGCCCGTCACGGCCGACGGCGTGAGGCTCAGCTACGGCTCCCGGCAGGCCTTCAGCGCCAACAGTCCCGAGTATCGCCACGCAGCTGCCGCCCTGACCCGGGCAATCGTCGAGCGCTACGCGGACCATCCCGCCGTCGTCATGTGGCATGTGCACAACGAATACGGCTGCCACAACCAGCCCGACTACGGGGAGTATTCGGCCGCCGCCTTCCGGGTCTGGCTGCAGCATCGCTACGCCAGCCTGGAGGGCTTGAATGCCGCATGGGGCACGGCCTTCTGGTCCCAGCACTACTACCACTGGGAGGAGATTCTGCCGCCGCGCACCTCCGGCACCTGGATCAACCCCACCCAGCAGCTGGATTTTGCCCGCTTCTCCTCGGATGCCCTGCTGGAGTGCTACCGGGCGGAGGCGGACATCATCCGGGCCCGCTCCCCGCATCCGGTGACCACCAACTTCATGGGCTTCAACATGGGCCTGGAGCGGCCGGTGGACTACTGGCGCTGGTCCGAGCACATGGACGTTGTCTCCAACGACCACTACCTGATCGCCGCGGACCGGCGGAACTTCCAGGAACTGGCCATGGTGGCGGACCTCAGCCGCGGCTGGGCGCAGGGGAAACCGTGGCTGCTGATGGAACATTCCACCTCGGCGGTGAACTGGCAGCCGCATAACATTGCCAAGGCGCCCGGTGAGCTGCTGCGCAATTCACTCCAGCATGTGGCCCGCGGGGCGGACGCTGCGCTGTTCTTCCAGTGGCGGGCCGCGCGTGCCGGCGCGGAGAAGTACCATTCCGCCCTGCTCCCGCATGCCGGGACGGACACCAAGGTCTGGCGCGAGGTGGTCCAGCTCGGCCAGGCGCTGAAGGCCATTTCCGAGGTGGCCGGCTCGGTGGTGGACGGCGTGCAGGTGGCCATCATCCACGACACGGACGCACGCTGGGCCTCGGAGCTGGATTCACACCCCAGCGTGGACGCGGATGCAGTGGCGGAAACCCGGCGCTGGCATGACGCCTTCTTCCGGGCGGGCGTCACCACGGACATCCGCCGCAGCACGGACGACCTCTCCGGCTACCAGCTGGTGGTGGCTCCGATGCTGTACCTGGTCACGGACGACGGCGCCGCGAACCTTGAGCGGTATGTGGCCGGCGGCGGGCATCTGATCCTCACCTATTTCTCCGGCATCGTGGACGAAAATGACCACATCCGGATGGACCCGATCAACGGCGGCGGTTACCCGGGCGCGTTCCTGGACCTGTTGGGCGTGCGGATGGAGGAATTCTTCCCGCTGCGCCCGGGCGACGAGGTGGAGCTGAGCAGCTACGGCAGCGGCCGCCTTTGGAGCGCGCTGGGACGGACGACGACGGCGCAGGCATTGGCCTCCTTCTCGGCCGGGCCGGTGGCCGGCTCCCCCGCGGTCACCCGGAACGCCCACGGCGACGGGCTGGCCTACTACGTCGCCACCTCGCTGGGCACGGACGGGATGGCACAACTGGTGGAGGACATCTGCAGCACCGCGGGCGTGAAGCCGGTCCTGGCGGACCTGCCGGCCGATGTTGAGGCCGTGATCCGGGCCCGGGACGGCCAGCGCTGGCTCTTTGTGCTCAACCACAGCGGCCGGGACGCCAGCCTTGCGGTCGCAGGAACGGAGCTGATCAGCGGGGCCACCGTGGATCCTCACCTGACTGTCCCAGCCGCGGGAGCCGCCGTCGTCCGTCTGTAGCCCGTAAGCCAACCACCGCAGCCGCCCGGGGTCCCCGGCAAAAGGAAAGCGAGGAAGCAGATGCTTGCCGATGCACGACGCTCCGCCATTGTTGCCGCGGTACGGCGCGAACGCATTGTCCGCGTCTCAGATCTGGCCGAGATGTTCGCCGTCTCGCTGATGACCGTGCGCCGCGATATCGACGTGCTGGACGAGGCCGGACTGCTGGAGAAGATCCACGGCGGTGCCAAGATCCACGGCAGCGCCAGCACCCATGAGCCCGGCTTCGAGCTCAAATCCACCCAGGCGCAGGCGGAGAAGGACGCCATCGCCGAGGAGGCCGCCTCGCTGGCGCAGGAGGGGATGGCGATCGGGCTCAGCGCCGGCACCACCACATGGGCGCTGGCCAAGCGGCTATGCCAGCAGAAGGGGCTGACCGTCGTTACCAACTCGGTGCGGATCGCGGACGTTTTCCATGCCTCTGCGGTCAAGTCCACCGTGATCCTCACCGGCGGCGAGCGCACCCCCTCGGACGCGCTGGTGGGCCCGATTGCCACCTCCTCGCTGCAGCAACTCCACTTGGACCTGCTCTTCTTGGGCGTGCATGGCGTGGACGAGCGGGCCGGATTCACCACGCCGAACCTGCTGGAGGCGGAGATGGACCGGGCGCTGGTGGCCGCCTCGCGCAAGGTGGTGGTGCTGGCGGACCACACCAAGTGGGGCACTCTGGGCATCAGCACCATCGCCGAGCTTGAGGATGTGGACGAGGTGATCACGGACGCCGGGCTGGGCACCGACGCGCAGCGGATCCTGCGCGAGCGGGTGGGCCGGCTGCGGCTGGTCCGGGTGGGGCAGCGTGAAACCGCCTGAGCCGGCGTCCTCCAGCCGTTCTTCTGACGCCGTCCTGCACCAGATTGAGCGCCGACACGGAAAAAATACTGTGACTCGCCGGGCCTTTCCGGCGTCTTCGCTTCAATGTGGTGCACAAGGCCAGCCGCCACAGCCGTTTCAATAGAGTGAGGATACCCATGGACCCCATATATCTGCGCAGCGCCGGCGCCAGCCTGCTGATCGGCTTCCCGGAGGGCGAGCCATCGGTGCTGCACTGGGGCGCGGACCTGGGACCCACCCTGCCGGACCTGGGGATTCTGGGTGAGCCGGTTCCGCATTCCGCGTTGGACGTCCAGGTGGCGCAGGGGCTGCTGCCGCAGGCATCCTCCGGCTGGCGGGGCCGTCCCGGGCTGCGCGGCCATTTCGACGACGGCATGGGGTTTTCGCCGCGGCTGCGGATGGTTCGGGTGGTGACGGGAATGGTGGCGGGGGTTGAACCTTCCACGGGTTCCGGTGCCGCTCAAGGCGCGATGTCCGCCGTCATCACCCAGTCGGACCCGGACTTGGACCTGACCGTGGTCAGCAACCTGACCCTGCACGCCGGCGGTCTGCTGGAGATGCGGCACACTCTCACCAACGACGGCGCCGGCGCGTACCTGCTCGATGAGCTGGCCGCGGTGCTCCCGGTGGATCCGGACGGCACCGAAATCCTTGACCTGACCGGGCGCTGGTGCCGGGAACGCCACCCGCAGCGCCACCAAGTCCGGCAGGGAACCTGGGTCCGCAGCGGCCGGCACGGGCGCACCGGCCACGATGCATCCCTGCTGCTGGCCGTCGGATCCGCCGGTTTCGGGAACCGGCACGGCAAGGTCTGGGCGGCGCATCTTGGCTGGAGCGGAAACCACGAGTCCTTTGTCGACACCCTGGCGGACGGTCGCACCAGCCTTGGTGCGGCCGAACTGCTGGACTCCGGCGAGGTGGTGCTGGCCCCGGGCGAGAGCTACACGACTCCCGCGCTGTTCGCCGCCTACTCGGCCCGCGGCCTGGACGGAATTTCCGCGACCTTCTATGACTGGTTCCGGTCCCGTCCCCACCATCCCGCCACGGACCGCCCGGTGGTACTGAACACCTGGGAGGCGGTCTATTTCAACCACGACCTGGACACACTGGCCGAACTGGCCGCCTCCGCCGCGGACCTGGGCGTGGAGCGCTTCGTGCTCGACGACGGCTGGTTCCGGCACCGGCGCAATGACTTGGCCGGGCTGGGTGACTGGTACGTCGACCCGGATGTGTGGCCGGAGGGCCTGCACCCGCTGATCGATGCGGTGAAGGGCCACGGCATGCAATTCGGTCTGTGGGTGGAACCGGAGATGATCAACATGGACTCCGACACCGCTCGGGAACATCCGGACTGGATTGCCGGCCCCGCTGGGCGAGAGGGCGCTGCCGGCCAAGCCCCCTTCAGTGGCCAAGACGACTCAGCAGGGCGGGACCAGGCCGCCCGCCTCCCGCTGGAGTGGCGGCACCAGCAGGTGCTGGACCTGGTCAACCCGGATGCCTGGCACTACATCTACAACCGGATCGACGCCCTGCTCAGCGAATACAAGATCTCCTACCTCAAGTGGGACCAGAACCGGGATCTCGCGGAGATGGGCCACGCCGGCCGGCCCTCCGTTCATCAGCAGACCCTGGCCGCCTACCGCCTCTTCGACGCGCTCAAGGCGGCCCACCCCGACGTCGAAATTGAAAGCTGCTCCTCGGGGGGCGCCCGGGTGGACCTGGGCATCCTGGAGCGCACTGACCGGATCTGGGCCTCCGACTGCAATGACGCCCTGGAACGCCAAAGCATCCAACGCTGGACCGGCTTGGTGGTGCCGCCGGAACTGGTCGGCTCGCATATCGGCCCGAGCAGGTCGCACACCACGGCCCGCACGCATGACCTTTCCTTCCGCGCTATCACCGCCCTGTTCGGCCACTTCGGGATGGAATGGGACATCCGTGCCGTCACCGGAGCCCAGCGGGAGGAGCTGCGGGCGTTCATCGGCCTGTACAAACAACACCGCAAGCTGATCCACACCGGCCGACCGGTCCACGCGGATCTGCCGGACCCGGCGCTGCTGCTGCACGGCGTCGTCGGCCCTGCCGCGGACCAGGCCCTGTTCGCTTTTGTGTCCGTGGCAACGTCCTACGCCGAACAGCCCGGCCGCGTAACCCTGCCGGGCCTGGACCCCGACCGGCAGTACCAGGTGGAGGTCGCCTATCCCCGCGCCGGGGTGGCCGACGCGAATGGCAGCGCTGCCGAAATGACCTCCACAAGCCACGGGGACAGCGCTGCTGGCCACGACATTTTCGTGCAGGCCTCTCCGCCTGCCTGGATGGCCAACGGCGCCACGGCCTCTGGCAGGTTCCTGGCCGAGGTAGGCCTGCCCATGCCCATCCTGAACCCCGAGCACGCCCTGCTGCTGCATATCACCGAGACCTGAGCTGTCCCTCCCTCTCTCCCCGGCCCTCCCCCATTCCCAACCCGTTCGCGCGAGGTCGCGGGAGCCCTGCCCCAGTCGCCGGAAGCCCGCTGCCCCACCGCAAGGTTTCCCGCGACGTCGCGTGCCGGGAGGCGTGGATCGGGCATAGTTAAGCCATGACTTCCAACTCCACCAGCCCCGATAGCACCAGCGGCACCAAACGGGGGACCATCCTGGTGCTGAACGGCCCCAACCTGAATCTGCTCGGCACCCGGGAGCCGGCCATCTACGGCACCGACACGCTGGCGGATGTGGAGGAGCGCGCCACCGCGGCGGCAAAGGCCCATGGCTTCGGGACCGAGTGCATCCAGACCAACCACGAAGGCGATCTGGTGGATGCCATCCACGCGGCCCGAGGGACCGCCGTCGGCATTGTCATTAATGCCGGGGCCTACACGCACACCTCCGTGGCCATCCGTGATGCCCTTTCCGGCGTCGAACTCCCCGCGGTGGAAGTGCACATCAGCAACGTGCACAAGCGCGAGGAGTTCCGCCACTTCTCCTACCTCTCCCCTGTGGTGGAGGCGGTCATCGTGGGCGCCGGGATCCAGGGCTATGAGCTGGCCATCGACTATCTGGCCCGGGCGCTGGAGCGTTAATCCCGGAACCCAACAGCCCGACCCTGCAGCCCGGCCTGCCCGCGCAGCCTGCCCGCCCTGCAGCCCTGCCTGCCCGCAACAGCCGGCCACCTCGCCGCCGTCGACCCCTTTCCCCGCTGGCGCTAATATGAAGCATGCTTACTAAACCAGGGACAGGACTTGTCAGCCGCAGCCTGCAGGGAGCCGCCGGCGGACTCGCCGCCACCGCGGTGATGAGCATTGGACTGGGCATCGCGGACGAACTGGGCGTGATGAACCATCAGCCGCCCATGAAGATCGTCAAGCACTTCCTGCCCGTGCTGGACAAAAACGAAACCGAGGCGGCCGCCTCCACCGCCCATGTGGGGTACGGCGTGAGCGCCGGCATGGTTTACGGCGCCCTGGTCCGGCCGGCCTGGCGCAACGCCTTCACCGGCGTCGGGTACGGACTGCTGATCTGGTTTATCAGCTACGAGGGTTGGCTGCCGGCCTTCGGGATCCTGCCGCCCGCCCACCGGGACAAGCCCGGCCGGGCCGGGACCATGCTGGGTGCGCACATTCTTTACGGCGCCAGCCTTGGAATCGTCAGCGGTCGGATAGCCCGGCGATCCCAGCACCGGCGGCACCCCCACCGCCATGCGGGCAGCCATCCGGCCGACCAATACGGCCACACCTCCGATGCCCAGCCCGGCGGCAACCCCGCATGACCGCCACCCCGGTCATCCGGAAGCCCCGGCTCAAGCGCAGCAACTGCAACTCGCGCGGCATTACCCGGAAGCGGCACGGCAAGGGATTCAGCTACCTCCAGCCGGACGGCACCCGCCTGACCGACCCGGAAGTCCGCCGGCGCATCGAGTCGCTGGCCATACCGCCGGCCTGGAAGGACGTCTGGATCAGCCCCGCCGCGAACGGCCACATCCAGGCCACCGGCGTCGACGATGCCGGCCGCCGCCAGTACCTGTACCACCCGCGCTGGCGGGAACTGAAGGACCGCGAGAAGTTCGACAGGTCGCTGGACTTCGGCGACAGCCTGGTCCGTGCCCGCCCGGCCGTCACCCGACTGCTGCATTCGGACGGTAACACCCAGCAAAAAGCGCTGGCCGCAGCCTTCCGGATGATGGACACCGGCGCACTGCGCATTGGCAATGAGGAGTATGCGTTGACCAACGGCTCTTACGGGGTTACCACCCTGCAGTGCCAGCACATCCGCATCCGCGGCGACGACGTGGTCCTGGATTTCCCCGCCAAGAGCGGCCAGCAGTGGGAGGCGAGCATCCACGATCCGGACCTGGCGGCCGCCCTGGGACCCTTGCTCAAGCGCGGCCCCGCGGAGCCGGCCCTGGCCTATCAGGACGACGACGGCGGCTGGCAGGCCATCTCCAGCGCGCAGCTGAACGATTTCATCCGGGACCAGTGCGGGGAGAATTTCACCGCGAAGGACTTCCGCACCTGGCAGGGCAGCGTGACGGCGGCCCTGGTCCTGGCGCAGGAGCCGCCGCTGCGTCCCACCGCCACCGCCCGCAAGAAGGCCATCACCGCCGCGATGAGGGAGGTTGCGGAGCACCTGGGCAATACCCCCAGCATCGCGCGGAAGTCATACGTGGATCCGCGGGTGCTGGACCGATACATGCAGGGCGAGACGCTCAACGCCGGGACCTACCGTGCCGCCGAACGCTCGCTACGCGGTTTGGTTGGTTGAGCCTCCTCGCCGGAACCCTACTTCCGGGTGCACTTCCCGGAGGAGACCTGCTGCGTCAGTCCCTCGGCCTGCTGCGCCACCGGAGATAGCTCCGCCAAGGTAAAGGCATAGCCCACCGGGACATTGGTGGTCGACTTCGCGAAGACCACGCCCACCACCTGGCCGGAGGTGTCCAGCAGCGGGCCGCCGGAATTGCCGGGCTGGACGTCGGCCGCCAGCTGGTAGATTTCCTCCGGGATGGCGTGCTGGCCATAGATATCCGGAACCATCATGGTCGAGACGGTCTGCACCGTGGCCGGCTTGGACTGGAAGGGCCCACCATGCGGATACCCAGCGAAGGCTGCCGGGTCTCCGGCCCCCAATTGGTGGCCGATGCCCAGTGGCTGCACCTGCAGGCCGTCGACGGCGATGACGGCCAGATCCTTCTGCGGGTCAAAGTCCACCACCCGGCCCTGGAGCGCGCCGCCGCCTGGCACCTCCACCACCGGCTGGCTGACACCGGCCACCACGTGGGCATTCGTCACCACGCGACCGGGCGCCACCACAAAGCCGGAACCGGTCTGGTTCTGCCCGCATTGGAACGCGGTACCGGTAATTTTCAGCACCGAGTGTGCGGCCGCGTTCAGCGCCGGCGTGTTCGTATTGGTATTCGGCGGTGCCGTCGGCGTGGCCGGTCCCAACTGCGTGAACAGCTGCGGGATGCCTTCATTGAGCACCGTGGAACGCAGCTGCGCCACCGCCGACTTGACCTGTGTCGGCGTCAAGTCATCGATTGTGCTGATCACCCTGGACTGGCTGATCTGGGTCGAGAGGAACGGGATGCCCAGGTTGGAGACGCTGAACGCCAGCAGGGAGATCATCAGCGCGCCCACCGCCAGGCTCACCGCTCCGCCCAGGGCCCTGTCGATGGCCCGGATCGGCCGGAAGTTCAGGCGGCGGGCAATCAGCGCGCCCAGCCGGATTCCCACACCATGGCCCAGCGCCACCAGGACCAGCACCGCAGCGACGACGACGGCGATCCTCCAGCCGCTGTCCCCGGCCAGTGAGCTGACGAATGGCACAGCGAAGAATGCGGCGATGGCCCCGGCGACAAAGCCGACGATTCCGCCCAGGCTGACGACGAAGCCAACCCTGAACCCGTAGACAACCTGTCCGATGAGCCACAAAACCAGTGCCACGTCCAACAGCGTCAATCCAAATACCATGCCCATCCTTGCTCCGGCGCTGCTGACGGATCAGTCCCGGAATGCCGAGTTTACCGGGCAGGGCTGACAGAACGCCCGGGGGCGGGCCCTGTCGGGCCGGCAGAGCGGACAAATGGCGGCTCAAACAGCCCCAAATGGGCGCCCGGGCTGGGCCCAAAAGGCATCTCGGGAGCCCGGTCAAGAGCCGACCGATGCCAAATTGGTCACAAAAGGAACAATATTCTGAAACAATTGGCTTTAGGCCACCGATACGACACTTTGACACAGGAGATTAAATGGACATCGAGGTACTGCGCCGGGCACCGCTGTTTGCCACCCTTGACGATGAGGCATTCCGGCTGTTGACGGATGAGCTGACCGAGGTGGACCTTTCCCGCGGGGCATCCGTCTTCCGCGAAGGCGACCAGGGCGACCAGCTCTACTTCATCGTTTCAGGCAAGGTTAAACTGGGCCGCACCTCCCCCGACGGCCGCGAATCGCTGCTGGCCATCCTGGGCCCGGGCGAGCTCTTCGGCGAGATGGCGCTCTTCGACCCGAGCCCGCGCACGGCCACCGCCACGGCCGTCTCCGAGACGCGCCTGGCCGGGCTGAAAAATGAGAGCCTGAACGCCCTGCTGCGCAACCGGCCCGAGGTCTCCGCGCAACTGCTGCAGGCGCTGGCCCGCCGCTTGCGCCGCACCAACGACAACCTTTCCGACCTGGTCTTCTCCGACGTACCGGGCCGGGTGGCCAAGGCCCTGCTGGACCTGGCGGACCGCTTTGGCCGTCCGGCCACGGACGGCGTCCTGGTGGCCCATGAACTGACCCAGGAGGAGCTGGCCCAGCTGGTTGGCGCGTCCCGCGAGACCGTGAATAAGGCGCTGGCTGAGTTTGTGCAGCGCGGCTGGCTCCGCCTCGAGGCACGCGCCGTCGTGATCCTCGACGTCAACCGCCTCCGCCAGCGCTCCCGCTAACCCCACCCCCCGTTGAGTGTGGACTTCTGCCCCTTAAAAAGACCGTGGAAGGGGCACAACTCCACACTCAACTTAGGGGGCGTAGCAGCTGGGGACGGGCGGGGCCCCCTCAACGGCGTAGCCCTCGCAGCGCAACGCTACCGTTCCCGGCAGGGGGCCCCTTCGGAGCGCGGCGCCGAATCAACCTCTAGCTGAAACAGCCCGTCCGCCTCCACCAGGCGTGCCTGGTAAGCGTTCACCGTCCGCTTGTGGTTCAGGTACGCGATGCAGCCGCGGGCGGCCGCCAGCTTTTCCAGGATGATCTCGCACCCCGGCACGGTCAGCTGTGTCAGCTTCAGACCCAGCGTGTTCGGCTGGCCGATCTCGTCTCCCAGCGTCGTCTCCTCGCGCGCCGCAACCAACTCCGCGGCGGAGACCCAGCGGCCCCAGACGCCCTTGCTCTGAAGGATCGACGGTTCCTGGTTCACCGGGGCAGCGGCGGCAAAGTACCGCGTGTTGAAGCGGCGGTGTGCGAAATCGGGGCTGATCCAGTTCACCAGCGGCTTGAGCAGGTCCGTCCGCAGGGCAAGCCCGCGCTTGGCCAGCATCTCGGGGAAGGACTTCTCCTGGGAGGCAATCGCCTCGCGGGCCCTCATCCACTCCGGCCCCTGCACCCCCTCCACTAGGGAGGACGCGTCGGTGCCGGCCAGCAGGATGCCTGTCTCCTCGAAGGTTTCCCGGATGGCAGCCACTATGTGGCGCCGGGCCAGCACCTCGTCGGTCATGCCCATGCTCTTGGCCCACATCGCAGGCGAGGGTCCCACCCAGTCGGTGGCGTCGTCGTCGGCCGGCTCAATGCTGCCGCCAGGGAAGGAGACGATCCCAAGCGGTGACACGCCACGCCGGTAGCCCAAAAAAGTCTGCACCCCATTCGGCGCGTCCTTCAGCAGCACCACAGAAGAGGCAAAGCGCGGCTTGGTGGGGGTGCGCCCGCCGAACTCGGCCCAGGTGCGGGCCGCCTCCAGCTGGTCCGGCAGCAGCGGGAAGGTCCTCAGGGCAGGACTATTGGAACTCAGCAATCAACTCAACCTCCACCGGTGAATCCAGCGGCAGCACCGCAACGCCCACGGCGGATCGCGCGTGGACGCCGGCATCGCCCAGCACCTGGCCAAGCAGTTCCGAGGCGCCGTTGATGACGCCCGGCTGGCCGGTGAAGGACGGGTCGGAGGAAACAAAACCAACGACTTTGACGATCCGGGTGATCCGGTCCAGATCCCCTATCACGCTCTTGACAGCCGCCAGCGCGTTGACTGCACAGGTGGCGGCCAGGGACTTGGCATCCTCGGCGGAGACCGCGGCGCCCACCTTCCCGGTAGCTGGGAGTTTGCCCTCAATAAAAGGCAGCTGCCCGGAGGTGTAGACCTGGTTGCCGGAGATCACGGCGGGCACGTAGGCGGCCACCGGTGCGGCGACGTCGGGAAGGCCCAGTCCCAGCTCCTGCAGGCGGGTCTCGACGGCGGACGTGACGGCCGCCGTCGTCGTATTTTCGCGCTCAGTCACGTTACTGCTTCTCTCTTTTAAGGTAGGCGACCAGGCCGTTTCCGTCCGGTCCGGGGACCACCTGCACCAGCTCCCAGCCGTCCTCGCCCCACTGGTCCAGAATCTGCTTGGTAGCGTGGATGATGAGCGGAATAGTGGCGTACTCCCATTTGGTCATGACGTCCAGCGTAGTCCTTGCCGGTAAACTGGGAAAATGGCAGCACGGAAGAACCCCCTTTTCGACACCGCGACTACCCTTGGCAAGCTCTTCGGATTCCTGGGAGTGAGCGCTATTTGCGGTGTCCTGGTGGCCGGGCTGCTGGTTCCGGCGGTGGCCCTGACGGGCACCACGACCAGCAACTCCATCAACTTCTTCGACAACCTGCCCGGCGAGCTGAAGATTGACGCCCCGGCCCAGTCGACCAAGGTGCTGGCCAATGACGGCTCTGTGCTGGCCAGCTTCTTCGCCGAAAACCGCGTTGATGTCGGCCTGAATGAGATGTCCCCCTTCATCAAGGAGGGCATCGTGGCGATTGAGGACTCGCGCTTTTACGAGCACGGCGGCGTGGACACCACAGGCATCCTTCGTGCGCTGGCTGCCACGGCGCAGGGCGGCCGCCAGGGTGCCTCCACCATCACGCAGCAGTACGTGAACAACGTCATTATTGAGTCGCAGGTCTCCAGCGGAAACTCAGATCAGGTCAAGCTGGGCAATGACAAGACGGTCGGGGACAAGATCCGCGAGATGAAGCTCGCCATTGCCATGGAGAAGAAATACTCCAAGGACGACATCCTCAAGGGCTATCTGAACATTGTCTACTTCAACAACAACGTCTACGGGATTGAAGCCGCCGCCAACTTCTACTTCGGCGTGCACGCCAAGGATCTGACCCTGCCGCAGGCGGCCACCCTGGCCGGGGTGGTCAACAGTCCGGCATACTACGACCCCATCACCCAGCCGCAGCACGCCACCGACCGGCGCAACACGGTGCTGGACAAGCTGCTCTCCACCGGGAAAATCTCCAAGGCGGACCACGATGCCGCGGTTAAAACTCCTCTTACACTGAATATCCAGAAGACCACCCAGGGCTGCGTGTCAGCCAAGATGGCCCCGTACTTCTGCGACTATATCCAGCGCCTAATCCTCAACAACCCCGCCTACGGCGCGGACCCCGCCGCACGGGAGAGGTTCCTCTACCAGGATGGCCTGACCATCCAGACAACGCTGGACCCGAAGCTCCAGCAGGTGGCGCAGGACCAAGTGAACTCCACGGTACCTGCCACCGACCCGTCGCAACGCAACGCCTCATTGGTCAGTGTTGAGCCCGGGACCGGCAAAATCCTGACGATGGCCCAGAACACCAACTACAATCCGGCCGCCGCCCCTGGCAACACCCAGTTGAACTTCAACGTGCCCATGAAGGACGCCAAGGGCCAGCCCTTGGACGGTACGGGCGGTGTCCAAATCGGGTCGACCATGAAGCCATTTGTGTTTGCTGCCTGGCTTGACGCTGGCAAGTCCATGTCGACGGAGTTGGATGGCGCTCAAAGGCTCTACACGACCAACACGCCCTGGATGAACACTTGCGGTCCGAAACCGCAGGGAACGTATGATCCGGCCTTGGGTCAGACCTTGCTGCCCAACGATGACGCCAACCACTACTACCGTATGTCGGTGCTGCAGGGGCTTTACCAGTCGATCAACACGATTACCTTCCAGTCAGCGCTGCAGCTGGACTTCTGCAAGATCCAGCAGATGGCGACGGCCGCAGGTGTCACGCAGGGAAAGCCGATTGACGGCAATCCGGCAGCGCCATACGACGTGTCGCAGATTTCCAGCCTGATCGGTACAAACGAAATTGCGCCGGTGACGATGGCCAACGCCTTTGCCACCTTTGCCGCCAAGGGTGTGGAGTGCAATCCCATTGCCCTCGTCTCGGTCACTGATTATCAGGGGAAGAAATACCCCGTTCCCACGGCCGATTGCAAGCAATCCATTCGGCCAGAGGTTGCAGCGGGAGTCACGTACGCCCTGAAGCAGGTTCTAACGAAGGGATCGGGTTACAACATCCCGGTCAACAAGAACAGCTACGACGTTTTTGCCAAGACGGGTACCACCGATGGCAACACCCAGACCTGGGTGGTCGGCGGAACGTCCGGCGTGGTTACGGCATCCTGGTTCGGAAACTACCAAGGCTACGGAGCCGACTGGTTCAACCAGAACGTCACCATCAATGGTCGATTCTGGCCCAACGTTGATGGCGCTGACCTGGCCGGTACACAGTGGGCGAATCTGATGAATGCCGCCGCTCCCCAGTTCAGCACGGCGCCCTTCCCGCAGCCTCCGGCCTCCATGATCGGCGCACCGGTACGGACAATTCCCGCCCAGCCTTCGACGCCGTCGAACAATGGCAATACGAACAACGGCAACGGGAATGGCAATAACGGGAACAACAAGGGCACCGGAAACAACGGGAACGGTAACGGTTAGCCTTTACCCATGAACCCTGACGCGCAGCAGTCCCCCCGGAAAAACGGCTTGCTCACCGGTCTGGCCGTGACCGCCGCCGCGGGGGCTGCCGCCGCTGTGGCCACCGCAGCCTACGGCGCCCTAGTGGAGCGCAACGCGTTTGAGGTTCGACACGAGACTCTGCCTTGCCTGCCGGCCGACACTGCCCCCTTCCGCATCCTGCACCTCTCCGACATCCATTACGCCCCGGGCCAGCGGAAGAAAACGGCATGGCTGCACAGCCTGGCCGGCCTGAAGCCAGATCTGGTGGTCAACACCGGGGACAACCTGAGCCATCCGGATGCAGTCCGGCCCCTACTGGCAGCCCTGCGTCCGCTGATGGAGTTCCCCGGCGTGTTCGTCCCCGGCTCCAACGACTACTACGCCCCGGTCTTCAAGAACCCGGCGTCCTACCTGTTCTCCCCCTCCAAGCTGCGCGGCGGCAGCAAGCCCCAACCCAAGCCGTTGGACACGGGGACCATGCATGCCGGATTCGGCATGGAAGGCTGGATGGATCTGACCAACCGGAACCAATCGGTGGTGCTGAAGAACATCCGCTTCGACTTCACCGGCGTCGACGATCCACATCTGAACCGCGAGCGCTACGCCGGCTGGCCGTCCGGTTCCACCACGCAACGGCATGCGCCGCACGTGCGCATCGCACTGGCCCACGCGCCTTACCAGCGGGTCCTGGACCGCTTCACCAGTGACGGTGCGGATCTGATCCTGGCTGGCCACACACACGGCGGACAGATCTGCGTCCCCGGCTATGGCGCCCTGGTCAGCAACTGCGACCTGCCCACCTGGCGCGCCCGTGGCCTGCACGACTGGGACTACGACGGACGGACGACGCCGGTCAACGTCTCCGCGGGCATCGGCACCTCCCGCTTCGCCCCGGTCCGCATCGCCTGCCGCCCCGAGGCCGTCCTGATCACCCTCACCGCCGGCACCTGACGCCGTCGTCGACCATACCTCCGCCGTCGTCGTACCGACCTGCGCACCGAGAGGTCCCTGTCGCTGAGCAGGACCCTATCCTGCTCAGCGAGGACACCGGCTCACTGAGCAGAACCGGCCCGCCAGCCGGGAGGTTAACAAAGTCAACCCACCACAACCTCCAAAAACACGTGATCCAAACCGCAAAACTGACATAAGGTAGTTACTCAGGGTAATGACCGGCGTCAACGGCGACCCTCCCATAGCAGCTGAAATCCCAGACGGTTCCGAAGAAGTTGGCATGGCGAAGCAGAGCGCAGAACAGAGAACCCTATTGCA
>DASYGM010000150.1:0-9281 GCA_035999715.1 Micrococcaceae bacterium
GGTGGCCCGCCGCGGCAGCGCCGCCTCCGCATGCCGGTACAGCTGTGCTTCCCAGCCCCGTACCCGCACCGGTTCCAAAATGCCCTCGCGGACCAGTTCCTGCACCGCCTCCGCAGCCGGTTTGGCCGGTATCCGGAAGTAGTCCGCGAAGCAGCGGACCGTTCCGATCCCATGGGCGCGCGCGGCCGCCTCGATCAGGCGCAGCATCGACCCTGCCGGATCCGGGGGCGTGGTGGGTTGCGGCGGCAGGACGCGTTCGGTCATCGTGTAGCGGCGCTCAAACTGCTCCGTGCGGGATGCTGCGCTGATGATTCCTTGTTCAAAGAGGCCTTCCAGTACCCGCTTGGCAGCGTTCCAGTTCCAGCCCCACTGGACCTTGGAAACGGTTTCCTGGTGCCCGATGGCCTCCGTTACCTGCCGGGCGGTCCTGGGCCGGCCGCGTTTGAGCACTTCCAGGATCCGGGTTTCCAGCGGCTCCCGCAGTTCAGCCGGCATGCCCTCTGCACCCACCCATCGGCGGTTCTGCCACAGCCGCAGGTCTTCGAAGTGCACGGGGCGGATGTAGCTGGCCTCGTGGGCCCAGTACTCCATCATTTTCCGCGGACTCTTCCCGGAAAGCCGCTGCAGGATGGTGCGGTCATAGCCGCCCAGCCGTGAATAGAAGGGCAGGAAGTGGCTGCGCGCCAGAACGTTGACCGAATCGATTTGCACCAGCTGCAGTTGATCAAAGGTGCGGCCCACCGCCCGCGTTGAGACGGGTCCGGTGGGCCGTTCCTTGGCCAACCCCTGGGCAGCCAATGCGATGCGCCGTGCCTGTGACAGGCTCAGCTCAGCACCCATGGCTGCCTCCTGGTCTTATACGGTGGACGGCTGGTCCTCCGATCGGTATGCGGTGATCTGGTCCGCCGGAGCGGAATCAATATCCGCGCAATCGGCGTCCAAGGAAATCACACCATAGGTCCAGCCGCGGCGCCGGTACACGACGGAGGGCGCGCCGGTGGCGGAATCTACGAAGAGGTAGAAATCGTGGCCCACAAGTTCCATATTGTCCACGGCGTCGTCGAGGCTCAGGGAGCCGGTCGGGAAGACCTTGCGGCGGATCAGCACCGGCGAATCACCGGCCGGGATGTCGTTTTCAATCTCGTAGGGTGAACGTTCCTGCGGAGTTGAATCGGGTTGGGAATCTCCGGTTCCCTGGGCGTAAATGGGATGAGCGCTGCTCACAGCCTCCAGGCTGGACGTTGCGGCACTTACTGCCTTCGGGGTGTGCCGTCCGTGATGCACCTTCTTGCGGTCCCTGGCCCGCCGGAGTCTCTCCAGGAGCTTGTTGTAGGCCACGTCGAATGCCGCGAATTTGTCCCCCGCGGATGCCTCTGCGCGAACCACCCTGCCCCGGCCCTGTACCGTCAATTCCACGGTGAGCTGGGCGTCTGCAACGCGCGCGTTGGTCTCCTTGGAGACCTTGGCATCGATTCTCTGGACCTTGTCGCCAAGCTGCTCGATTTTCGACATTTTCTCGCTGGCGTATTCGCGGAAGCGGTCCGAAACCGTGAGATTCCGGCCGCTGATCAAGAACTCCATGGTGCCCTCCAAATAACTTCGGTGACACGGCGGTCGGCCCCGGTGTTCAGTCAAAACCTGACCGCCGACGGGTGGTAGACCTCCGGGGAGGTACCCGTTAACTCACGTTAGTTCACTGACATCTGTAATTCATCTTTAAGTCCAATGAATTTTTCCGGGGCCTTCCTGAGCCCCCTGAAGGACTGTCCTTGAGCCCGTGAACTCCCGGCGCGCCGTGCACGACATCCGGGTATGCTGGTGCCGTTAGCGTGGAATGACGTCGATCCTGAGCGGGGCACACTTTGCTACGAGCCAATCGAAGCCGTCTCCGCCGGCGAACACTAAGCCGGTCTCTGGCACGATCTCCAGATCCTCTTCTCGCACCCTGCCGCCGAAGAGCATGAAGGACTTGGCACTATTGTCCCTGCGCGACATCCAGGCGATACCGTCGAATCCGCCATCATAGGCTGCGCGGGCCCAATGCCGTGTTTGCGGATAACTGGCTCCCGGTGAGGCGGTGAGCTGGGCGGCCTCGACACCCATCTTCCTGAGGCCAAGGCCGAAGAACTCTGCCATCCGGAGGGAACGAAGGACCCGCATCCCGACCATGACACTGTTCTCGTAGGCGCTGCGGCGTAATGGATAAGGTGCATCGATGGGAATGTTACGTAGCAAGGTTTCGGCCAGCGCAGCTTCCCTCGTTTCAGCCAGATACAGGACCGGTACCGCGGGTTTGCCGAAGAAGTGAAACCGGCCGGCGCCGGTGGGGCCGGGATTGAACTCATTGGGCCGGAAGCGGTTGGAGTGCACGCGGTAGAAGGATGCCCCGGCTTCAAGGGTTCCGACTCTTGGCTCGAATGGCACGGGCGGTTCGGGCGTGGCTGACCAGCCCTGAGTCACCAGGCTGCGCCGAATTCGTCACGGGCTGCCGCCAGCAGCATCTCCCGGTTGTCGAGATGGTCAACCGGGCGATCCTGTCCTGCGAACCAAGTGGACCTGCCGACCATCCACAGGATCACATCCTCATCGTTGATTCCGTGATTTCTGGCTATGCCGATGACCTCGGGGATGACCTCCAGGATCGATCCACGGGCCAGGTCGAACTGGAACTTCGGGAACCTGGCCGAATTCTTCCTGGTAAAACCGAGCAACTGACCGGCGCCACGCCGGGACGAGGCGTAGTTGCGGTTCTTTGGACTGGCACCCAACAGTTGCGCTGTTTCTGTACTGCTCAAGGAGCCGAACTCTGCCTCAATCCTTCGCCACCAGTTATCCTCAGCCTGGAGGCTCCGGACCAGCTCCGGCGGCGCCTGCTCGGGGTTGGAAGCGATCGCCGTTGCGATGATTTTCATGCTGGTCTGCTCGCTGGCCCACCTTGCAAAGACACTGTTCGGGACCACGATGCTGCGGCCGCTTACCGACGAAACGCGTATTACGGACTGCTGACCGGCGGTTCCGGCTTTGTCAATGATCTGGACGAGAGTTCCGTTTGTAGCCGCGTCACGCAACTTCCGGAGCCTAGCCTCCAGAGCCCGACGCTTCCGGTCCAAAGCCATTGCTAACCTCCTCACGATGACAAGCGTTACAACAGAGCTTAGTGCAGATATTGTCATCCGACCGGGTGACGGCGCTGTATGGATGTGCACGGGATGGATGTGCACGGGCGAAAGCCAGCTGTCCAGATCAGACCAATGGTTCCGGCATGGTTCCGTTCATCTTTACGACCGGTCCGGGGACAATGCCGCCGCCACGACCACGGCTCCAGAAACCTGCGCGCCGGCATCGCGAAGCGCCCGGGCTGCCTCAGCGGCTGTGGCTCCCGTGGTCAGCACATCGTCAACGATGACCACCGGCTGACCGCGGATGGAGGCCAGCCGCCTGGGAACATACATACTGTTGCGCACGTTGGCGCGTCGGGCAGATCGGCCCAGACCCTTCTGCGTACTGTGCCGCCACGGCGGTTTGTACTTCAGCCGCAGCACCGGCCGGACGGCGGTGCCCCGCGGCAGCGAGGATCTCCGCTGCAGGGTCAGCAGCAACAGCCGGACCGGATCGTAGCCGCGTTTACGGAACCCCTTGCCACTGGTCGGCACGGGAACCAGCCACGCTTCAGTCCGCCCTCCCGAAGTCTGCTCTCCTGCATGCTGCCGTCTGTCGGCCCACGGTCCGACCGCTGCCTCCAGCGCACCGGCCAGGCATCCGGCAAGGTGGCCAGCCAGATCCGTACGGCCATGGTTCTTGAACTCAAGCATGGCCCGGGCCAGCTCGTCCCGATACACGCCCGCCGCCACCACCGGCAGCAGAACCGTTCCGTCCACATCCATCAGTGCCGGCGCCGTTGCTTCCGCCCGGAAGGGCGTCCGCGCGGCGGACCGCAATGCTGCCGCGCATGGCCGGCACAGGGAGGTGTCCTCTGCTCCGCAGACGATGCAGTCGACGGGAAAGACCAGCGCAGCGAAGTCACGAATGGCGTCGGCTGCCAGCAACCAGCCACGCACCCACCAGGGTCCGGCACGTCCCCGGTGCAGGGCAGCGCCGCCACCATGCAGGGCTGTGCCACCACTATGCAGGGCAGCGCCGGCACCGTCCCGGGCAGTCCCTCCCAGGTCTGCCGCAGCGCCGCCGCCGTTTCGCTCTATGCTCATGCCTCAGCGTCGTCCCGTGGTCCACCGGCCGCAACCGTCCCGCCGTCGTAAGTGACCAGGAAACCAGCCGGACAGCCCTGTGGAGGACGGTCAAAGCCCGACCCGCCGGGCGTTACGGGTCAGCCCGCGAAGGCGGACTGCAGAATGTCCTTGCCCTGCAGCGTCCAGCCGTTCCCGACCCGGACGTACACGCCCCTGCCGGTCTGGCCGTACAGGTCCAGGGCGCCGTTGCCGCCGCTGAGGCCAACCATGCCCGCCAGCGGGGCCAGCTGCTGGGCGTCGGCCTTCAGGTCCAGGATCTCCACCACCACCTGGTCCTCCGTGGAGGGCTGCATCACCGCAACGGAGGTCTCGTTCACCCAGACACCGACCCGGGCATTGACCGAGTTCAGCAGCGTGATGGGCGGGGTCAGGTCCTTGGGGACATCCCCGGTGCGCAGGATACCGGTAATCTGCACCTCACTGACGCCGTTCTGTTCGGAGACAACCAAGGCGCGGCTGCCATCGCGGGAGACCCGGAAGGAGGTCACGGTTCGCCCCACCAGCCACTGCACGTTCAGCGATACCACCGGTGCCTGCTGGCCGGGCTTGCCGGCGTCGGGGTGGACCGCGAACACGGTACCGTTGCCGTTGCCGGAAGCGGTCCAGATCCAGTCCTGCGGCGAGAACGAGGGCGGCGTCAGGCTGCTTCCGGAGGCTGCGAGCTGTTCCGGCTGCCCGGGCACCACGGTATACAACTGGCTGCTGTCGGCGTTCAGGAAGGCATAGAGGTTCTTGGCGTAGGAAAGCGCCGGATGGGCCGGGCCGTACTTGTCCAGAGCCGGCATGCCGTCGATCGGGGTCACCTGGCCGGCGTCGTAGCGCACCAACTGGCCCTTGGACAGCGCCACCTGGCGGTCCGGGACCTGGTTGTTGACCACCGGCAACTGGTTCTGGTCCGCCGAGCCAAGGTCCACTTCACGGGTATCGGCGCGCAGCGTGACCGAGGTGACGGTGTTCAGGTTGCGCTGCAGGGTCACCATCAGCTGGGCCTGCATCTGCTGCCGGGACTTGACCGTGGCGTCGATCAGCGGCTGTTCGGTCAGGTCCACCTGGGCCACGCCGTCGGTGACAGGCACGGAATCGCGGACCAGGTGCATGCCGTCCGGGAAGGCGCTGGCCACCGCCCCCTTCAAATAGGGCGCGGGCCCGTTCAGGATGGCCCGCACCAGCGAGGTGGCCGTCGTCGTCGACTTTCCTGCCAGCCAGCGCACATCCGGCACCGCATAGGTGAAGGTCGGGTCGTAGAAATACAGCGAATAGGGGCTGTACAGCGTGTCGAAGTTCGCAGCCTGCAGCATGATGCCGTCCGGGACGGCGCTGATCCGCCACTGGCCGTCCTCCTTGGTCAGACCGAACTTGACCGTCTCCACCGCCGCCGAGGTGGACGGCGTGAGGATGCCGTCCGCATCGACGACGGACTGAACGTTGAAGTCCACCTTGAAGTCCGTTTCCGTGCCGTTCGGAACCACTTTGAAGGTGTCCTTGTATACCAGCGTGCGCTGATCCGCCTTCCAGGTTTTCGCCAGGCTCGCGGAGAGGTACTGGCGCGCCACTTGGAAGTCGTCGGAGACGCCGGTGCCTGCGGCGATGAAGCCTTCGATGATGTTCGACGGCGATGCTCCGGGCACGGGGGCGCTCTGCCGGAAGTCGATGTTGACGGGGTTGCTCTGGCCGGGCAGCGGGTCGCTTTTGCCCACCGGTCCGTCCGTGGGGATCGAGGCGCAGCCGGCGGCGAAAAGGACGACGGCGAGGCTGACCGCGATCGCTCTGAGCAGGGCGCGGAGGTTCATCAGGGCATGGCCTTTCCGGAGAGACCGGTGACCGGCAGATGCTGCAGGTCCTCAGCCGCGCCGCCGGGGGGCAGCGGCAGCGGTGAATGGTCCAGCGGCGTACCGCGGCGGCATGGCAGCGTCAGGCGGAAGCAGGCTCCCTGGCCCGGGCTCCCCCAGGCTTCCAGCCAGCCGCCGTGCAGATGTGCATCCTCGGCAGCAATCGAGAGCCCCAGGCCGCTGCCTCCGGTGGTGCGGGCGCGTGCCGGATCCGCCCGCCAGAACCTGTCAAAGACGCGCGCCACTTCGCCTGCCGTCATGCCGATGCCGTGGTCCCGGACGGCGACGGCGACGGCGTCGGCATCTGCGGCCACAAACACCTCCACAGGGCGGCCCTCACCGTGCTCCAACGCGTTCACCACCAGATTGCGCAGGATGCGGTCAATGCGGCGCGGATCCATCTCCGCCACACTGCTATTGCCCGCGATCGTTGAAACCACCGAAAGGGTTGAGCCGCAGCTCTCGGCCAGCGGCTGAGTGCCGTCGATCACGTGGTGGATCACAGCAAAGATGTCCTGCGGCTCGGCATCAAGGACGGCGGCTCCGGCGTCGAAGCGGGAGATCTCCAGCAGGTCCGCCAACAGCGCCTGGAACCGCTCCACCTGGTGGTAGAGCAGTTCAGCGGAGCGCTTGTTCATCGGGTCAAAGCCGTCACGGGCGTCGTAGAGCACCTCGGCGGCCATCCGGACGGTGGTCAGCGGGGTGCGCAGCTCATGGGAAACGTCGGAGACAAAGCGCTGCTGCATCTGCGAGAGGGTGGCCAACTGGGTGATCTGGTCCTGCAGGGACGTGGCCATCCTGTTAAACGAGGTGGCCAGGCGTGCGACTTCATCCTCGCCCTTGACGGTCATGCGCTCCTGCAGCTCGCCGGCGGCCAGCTTCTCCGAGACCGCCGCGGCGTGGCTGACCGGCTGGACAACATTTTTGGTCACATACCAGGCAATCCCGCCGATCAGCAGCAGCAGAATACCGGCGCCCAGCCAGAGCACGGACTGGATGTAGTTCAGGGTATCCTGCGCGTCATTGAGGTCGTAGATCAGGTACAGCTCATAGCCGGTCCCCAGCAGCGCCACCTTGCTGCCCAGAGCCAGCGCCGGATGGACGTCCTTGCTTCCGATGGGCAGCGGAATGGACTGCCAGTATTGGCCGGGGTTCTGCTGCACGGCTGTGCGCAGGCTGGCGGGAATGATTGCGGCGGTGACACCGCCGGAGTCCGACGACGAGACTGAGAGCAGGTGGCTCTGGCCCGGAATCTGCACCATCAGGTACTTCCGGTTGTTGCTGGTGGTCCCCGCCTCGAGCAGCTTAAGGGTATCCCGGACGTAGGTGGAAACGCTGGGCAGGTCACTCAGCTGCGCATTGTCGAAGCTTTGCTGGACCTGGGTGACACCCCGTCCGGAATCCTGCTTGGCCTGCTGCAGACGTTCCTGGAACAGTCCGTTGGCGATCTGGTTGGAGAGGTAGACCCCTACGGCGGCAAAGGCCAGCGACGCAATCAGCATGGTGACCAGCACGGTGCGGAACTGCAGCGACCGCCGCCAGCGCCGGATCAGTGCGGTCCGGCCCCGGCCGGCCCAAACGCCTAGCGGGCGAAAGACCCTGAACAGCGGCCGCAGCGCTGCCAGGACGGGGAGCAGCCGGGCAAACCCGCGCCGCACAGCCGCGAATACACTCTGCGCCCGTTCCCCGAAAATGTGCGGTCCCCTGGGCTCCGCCGGCTCCTCAGGTTCACTCGAATCGGATCCGACGGCGTCTCCAGGCTCTGCGGCTTCCGTGACTTCCGGGTCGGCGGCATCTCCCGGCTCTCCGGGTTCCCTGGCATCGGGTCCGGCGGCGGCGGCCGCCCTACCAGCCACCGTGGGCTCCGCTGGTGCCGCCTCCAGCTCCGCTGCGGGAGGACGGTCGTTCAGGGCATAACCGCGCGCGGCTGCGTCCGAGCGAGCCGTATCGGTTGATTTTTTCAGGTTAGCCATCGGCTGCCGCCAGTAGTCCGGTTACTGGCCAGCCTTGTAGCCCACACCGCGGACGGTCAGCACAACCTCCGGAGCCTCCGGATCCCGCTCAATTTTCGAGCGCAGGCGCTGGACATGGACATTGACCAGCCGGGTGTCCGCGGCATGGCGGTATCCCCAGACCTGTTCCAGCAACAGTTCCCGCGTGAATACCTGCCAAGGCTTGCGCGCCAGCGCCACCAACAGGTCAAATTCCAGCGGTGTCAGCGAAATCTTTTTACTGTCGCGGTGCACCACGTGGCCGGCAACGTCGATGGTGACGTCGGAAATCTTCAGGGTCTCGGGAGCCTTCTGGTCTCCGGGGCGCAGCCGTGCGCGCACGCGCGCCACCAGCTCCGCTGGCTTGAAGGGTTTGGGCACATAGTCGTCCGCGCCGGATTCCAGCCCGCGGACGACGTCGGAGGTGTCCGCCTTGGCGGTGAGCATCACGATCGGCACGTCCGATTCGCCGCGGATCAGCCTGCAGACCTCGATGCCGTCGATCCCCGGCAGCATCAGGTCCAGCAGCACCAGATCTGGCTTGGATGCCCGGAAGGTCTCCAGCGCCTGAGCACCATCGGCGCAAAAAACGGGGTCGAACCCGTCATTGCGCAACACAATGCCGATCATCTCCGCCAGAGCCTCGTCGTCGTCCACTACCAGAATGCGTGCCTTCATAGTTATATGTTCTCTTATCCCCCTCGCAATGTCTTGTTGGCCCTCCGCTGGCGAGCCAAATCAGGCCAGAGCCGGTGGCCCAGATGGGGTCATGGCCCGTGACGCCGGCAACGGATAGGCTGAGCGCAGGATCGGCAGCCGTGTGCCAGGCCACAGCGCTACGGGCAGTGCCGACATCAGTTTTGGGGAGAGGGCGATGACGCAGGAACCGGACCAGCCGGGCCAGGCACCGCCCTGGGGGCAACCACCACAGCCGGGCCAGCCACCGCCGTGGGGGCAACCCGGTCCATCCCAAGACCAGCAGCCAGGCGTTCCGCCTCCGTCCGGCTGGCCTCAGCAGCCGGGCTGGCCCCAACAGGCCGGCTGGCCGCCCTCATCCGGTTGGCCGCAGCAACCTGACTGGCCGCAGCAGCCGGGGTGGCCGCAGCAGGCTACCTATCCCGGTTACCAGCAGTACGTCCCGCCGCCCAAACCCGGCGTGATCCCGCTGCGGCCCCTGACGCTGGGCGAGGTGCTGGACGGTGCCTTCCAGGCTG
>DASYGM010000161.1:0-16035 GCA_035999715.1 Micrococcaceae bacterium
TTTCTAAAATATGGGCGCGAAGTGCCAACCCAACGCACAGCGGGGACGCAAAAATGCCCGCCACCTTGCGGGGACGGGCATTCGACGCTCGGGGAAGTATTCCTACTTCTTGTTGCGGCGCTGGTGACGGGTCTTGCGAAGCAGCTTGCGGTGCTTCTTCTTCGCCATACGCTTTCGGCGCTTCTTGATAACTGAACCCACTTAAGTCCTCACAAACTACATAACAACAACGGCCCTCCGGGCAGTTGTCAACGAATTGGCTGACCGATCACAGGAATCGGTCAATGCCGAAAATGGATCTATAACAGAGTACCGCCTCTAGCCGGTCTCCGCCGAACCCGCACCCTGGCCATCCTGCCTGCCCTCCACGAAGGCCGAATGCAGGTAGGCCTGCACGGCGGACTCGGGGACCCGGTAGGAGCGGCCAAAACGGACGGCGGGCAGCTCGCCGGAGTGGACCAGCCGGTAGACCGTCATCTTCGACACCCGCATGACTTCCGCCACCTCGGACACCGTCAAAAAGTGCACGTTGGAAAAGTTCTGTTCATCAGCCATAACCCCCGCCATCCTTCCCTGTCGTAAAAGTTCAACGGGTGGAAGGATGCCCAGCCCATCATTCAACCGTGTCACAGATACTCTAGTGGTCCAAGTGGCCAATGTGAAAGTCCCGCTAGCATTAATACTCCAATTGCCCGCGTTACGACACTCCGGTCCGGCGCCGGCGTGAGCTGCGGGCCAGGTTTTCCAGCACGGTGACCGTCACATCCCAGTCCATGCAGGCGTCCGTCACGCTCTGCCCGTAGGCCAGCGATGCGTTCCCGGCGGCCACTTCGGCGACATCCAAGGTCTGTGCGCCGCCGCGCAGGAAGCTTTCCAGCATGATGCCGGCAATGGGCTGGGCCGAGGCGCCGGCCTCCAGCTGGGCCCCGATTTCCAGCGCCACCTCGGCCTGGCGGTGGTGACTTTTACCGCTGTTGGCATGGCTGGCATCGATGACCAGCCGCGGGTTGAGGCCGCTTCCGGCCAGTTTCACGGAGGCCGCCGCAACGTCCCGAGCAGAGTAGTTGGGCCCGGGACGGCCGCCCCGGAGGATCACGTGGGTGTCCGGGTTGCCGGAGGTTGCGACCAGCGCGGCCCGGCCCTGCGCGTCGATGCCCAGGAAGGACTGCGCGGCCGACGACGACGCGCACGCGTCGAGCGCGACCTGCAGGCCGCCGTCGGTCCCGTTCTTGAACCCGACCGGCATGGACAGTCCCGAGGCCAGCTGGCGGTGGATCTGGCTCTCCGTGGTGCGCGCGCCAATGGCGCCCCAGGACACCAGGTCGGCCAGGTACTGCGGGCTGATCGGTTCCAGGAACTCGGTTCCGGCGGGCATCCCCAGTCCGGCGACCTGCAGCAGGAACTCGCGCGCCATCCGCAGTCCGGCCGCCACGTCATGGCTGCCGTCCAGCCCCGGATCGTTGATCAAGCCCTTCCAGCCCACCGTGGTGCGGGGCTTCTCGAAGTATGCCCGCATCACGATCAGCAGGTCCTCCCGGTGCCGCTCCGCCTGGCTGGCCAGCCGCCGCGCGTACTCCAGCCCCGCCTTCGGGTCATGGATGGAGCATGGGCCCACAATCACCAGCAGCCGGTCGTCGACGCCGTCCAGGACGGCGCGGACCTCATCGCGGCCGCGTCCGACGACGGCGGCCGCTTCCGCGTCCACCGGCAGCTGGGCGGTCAGGGCAGTCGGGGCGGGCAGCGGCGTGAAATGGCTGACGCGCAGGTCCGAGGTGGAGCTCGGCTCCCGGGTGGGACGGCTGGGTATGTGCGTGGCGGTGGTATTCACGGGGGTCCTGTTCTTCGCTGGCAGCGGGCCCCGGTCAGAACCCGCCTGGAAATGGCGAAGGGCAGAGAATGATCTCTGCCCTGTTGGCTCTGAAGGAAAGTTGGATGCGTGTCAGTTAGACGCGGGCCCCTCCAGAGCCAACGAAAAATACGCATACCAACGGTTTGTCATGCCATCACCATAACCGGCGCTCAGGCTGCCAGCAAGTTTTTGACGAACTGTAACTGCCGGATCCAGTGGTGTTCCTGGCCGCCCTCGTGGTTGTTGAAGCGGTAGACCTCGATCTGCTTTTCCGTCCCAGCCGCTACGCCGTAGGCATTGAAGCCGGCAAACACCGTCGACGGCGGGCAGACGTCGTCCATCTGCGCCACGGAAAACAGGGCGGGTGCCGTTGCCATGCGGCCCAGGTGGACGCCGTCGAAATAGTTCAGCACCTGCAGCGACTGGTCATAGCGGTCCCGATACCGGTTCAGGAAGCCGGCAATTTCCGGGTACGGGCCCCGTGCGGCAATGTCAATGGCGCGGGGGAAGTCCTGCAGGAACGGAACGTCCGGCAGCGCCGCAATGACCCCGTTCAGCCGTCCGGCAGCCAGGCCCGCGGCGGCGATGGTGATGCCGCCGCCCTGGCTGATGCCGGCCAGGATGATGCGCCCCGGGTCCACCTCGGGATGCGCCTGGACCGCTTCGATGGCGCGGAAGGCATCCACGAACACCCGCCGGTAGTAGTAGCTGTCCTTGCTCCCGATGCCGCGCGTCATCAGGCCCGCGTAGGCCACCTCGCCGGCCGAGGGGTGCGGGTCCGGCGTTTCCCCGGTGCTGCCGCCGTAGCCCTGGCCACGGGTATCCATGATGAAGTGCGCGAAGCCGGCCTGGGCCCACTTGGTGTCCTGGTGCGCCAGGCCACGGCCGCCGGAGTAGCCCACGTACTGTACGACGGCGGGCAGCCGGCCGCCGGCTTTGCGGCCGGCAGGCAGGTGCAGCCAGCCCCTGATCGGGTCCCCGCCGAAGCCGGCGAAGGTCACGTCGAAGGTGTCGATGACGCTCAGGTGGTTATCCACCGGGACGAATCGGGCGTTCAGCGGGAGGCCGCTGGCCTCGGCCAGGGTTCGGTCCCAGAATTCCCGGAAGTCATCGGGTTCCCGGATGGAGGAGGTGTACTGCCGCAGCTGCTCCAGGGGATAGTCGAAAAGTGGCATGCTAGAGATCCTACGTCCTCTGCAGGTGGGCGGTGGCCACGTGCAGCCGCACGGCCGCGAGCCGAGGGCTGCGGCGGGTTCAGTCCAACCACGTGGCCTATCCTATGGTAAGGCCACACCTGGTTAGGCCACATCGCGTCCCCCGGAGGCATTATGAGTCCCAGCAATCCGTCCGCAGAATATCCGCCGGCCCTGCGGCGCCGCATCCCCAGGTACAGCGATCTGGCGCCCCTGATGCAGTTCAAGAAGCCTATGTTCAGCCAGACGGCGCGGCTGAAGAGTGCCAGCACCATCTGGGACCTGCGCAGCATGGCCAAACGCCGCACCCCGCAGGCACCCTTTGATTACACGGACGGTGCCGCGGAAGCGGAGATCACGCTGCGCCGCGCACGCGAGGCGTTCCTGGACATCGAGTTCCGGCCGGGAATCCTCCGGGACGTCTCCGCCGTCGACCTTTCCACCCAGGTGCTGGGCAAACCGTCCGCCCTGCCGTTCGGCATTGCGCCCACAGGGTTTACCCGGATGATGCAGTCCGAAGGCGAGTACGCCGGATCGCGGGCCGCCGAGGCGGCGGGCATCCCCTATACGCTCTCCACCATGGGCACGGCCTCCATCGAGGATGTCGCAGCAGCCGCGCCGAATGGCCGGAACTGGTTCCAGCTCTACCTCTGGACGGACCGGGACCGGTCGATGGCGCTCATTGAAAGGGCCGCCAAGGCCGGCAACGACACGCTGATGGTCACCGTGGACACTGCCGTGGCCGGGGCAAGGCTGCGGGATGTACGCAACGGAATGACTATCCCGCCGGCGCTGACACTGAAAACGGTGCTGGACGCCTCCTACCGGCCGGCCTGGTGGTTCAATTTCCTCACCCATGAGCCGCTGACCTTCGCCTCGCTCTCGCGCTACACCGGCACGGTGGCGGAGCTGATCAATTCCATGTTCGACCCGACGCTGACCTTCGATGACCTGGACTGGCTGCGCGGGACCTGGAAGGGGAACCTGGTGGTGAAGGGCCTCCAGACGGTCGACGACGCCCGCAAGGTGGTGGACCATGGTGCCGATGCCGTGGTGTTGTCGAACCACGGCGGCCGGCAACTGGACCGCGCCCCGATCCCGTTCCACCTGCTGCCCGAGGTCCGCGCGGCCCTGGACGCGGCCAACAGCAAGGCTGAGATCATCCTGGACACCGGCATCATGAGCGGAGCGGACATCGTTGCCGCGCTGGCATGCGGGGCGGATTTCACGCTGATCGGGCGGGCCTACCTGTATGGCCTGATGGCCGGCGGACGGGCTGGCGTGGATCGGGCCATTGAAATCCTGCGCACTGACATGCTGCGGACCATGGCGCTGCTGGGCGTCAGCAAGGTCGCCGATCTCACCCCAGACCACGTCCGCCGCCTCCCCCGCTGACCGCCCCTCCCGTTGAGGTGGCAGTTCGCGCCCATGTTTTCGCGCACATGGGCGCCAACTGCCACCTCAACCGGGGAACGGGACGGTTGGAGGTGGGGGTGGGTCAGATCAGGCCCTGGGCGAGCATGGCATCGGCCACCTTCACGAAGCCGCCGATGTTGGCTCCCACCACGTAGTTCCCCGGCGCGCCGTACGTCTCCGCGGTCTCGGCGCACAACTGGTGGATCCCCACCATGATCTCGGCCAGCCGGGCCTCGGTGTGCTCAAAGGTCCAGGAGTCGCGGCTGGCGTTCTGCTGCATCTCCAGCGCGGAGGTGGCCACGCCGCCGGCGTTGGCTGCCTTACCGGGGCCAAAGAGGACGCCCGCCCGCTGGAACACGCCCACCGCCTCGCGGGTGGAGGGCATGTTCGCGCCCTCCGCCACGGCGAGCACCCCGTTCCGGACCAGCCGGGCGGCCGCATCGCCGTCGAGCTCGTTCTGGGTCGCACAGGGAAGCGCCACCGTGGCATTGACGTCCCAGACGGACCCGCCCTCCACATAGCCTACTGAAGATCCGCGGCGCAGCGCGTAGTCCTTCAGCCGGCCGCGCTCCACTTCCTTGACCTGCTGGAGCAGCGCCAGGTCGAGGCCGCCCTCGTCCACTACATAGCCGGAGGAATCCGAACACGCCACCACCGTGGCGCCGAGCGCCTGGGCCTTGGCAATCGCGTAAATGGCCACGTTTCCGGAACCGGAGACCACCACGCGCTGGCCGTCCAGGGAGGAGCCGCGGGTCTTGAGCATTTCCTGGGTGAACAGCACGGTGCCGTAGCCGGTGGCTTCGGGCCGCACCAGCGAGCCGCCCCAGGACACACCTTTGCCGGTCAGCACGCCGGATTCGTACCGGTTGGTGATCCGCTTGTACTGCCCGAAGAGGTAGCCGATCTCCCGGCCGCCCACGCCGATGTCCCCGGCCGGAACGTCGGTGTATTCGCCGATGTGCCGGTACAGCTCCGTCATGAACGACTGGCAGAACCGCATCACCTCCGCGTCGGAGCGCCCGCGCGGGTCGAAGTCGGAGCCGCCTTTGCCGCCGCCGATGGGCATCCCCGTCAGGGCGTTCTTGAAGATCTGCTCGAAGCCCAGGAACTTCACAATGCCCAGATAGACCGACGGATGGAACCGCAGCCCGCCCTTGTAGGGGCCCAGCGCGGAGTTGAATTCCACCCGGAAACCACGGTTGATCTGCACCTGTCCGGCATCGTCGGTCCAGGGGACGCGGAAGATGATCTGCCGTTCGGGTTCGCACAGCCGCTCCAGGATGCTGCCCTCGAGGAATTCCGGATGCCTGTCCAGCACCGGCCCCAGGCTTTCAAAGACCTCCACCACGGCCTTGTGGAATTCCCGCTCCCCCGGATTGCGCGCCAACACCTGGTCGCGGACGGCTTCCAGCCTCGTATCCATCTGATTTCCCCTGTCCCTCAGCGCCGTCGGAGGCGCGCCGTCAGTTCTCCGTCCATAATTCCATCCGGAGCCGTGCGCCGCGCATTCGGGCCACGTAACGTGGACGGCTAGTCCTTGCGCCGTCCGAACTTCGGCAGGTTCGCCAGCAGGTCGGCGGCCTTGTTCGCGGCCCTGCCCACGCTGCGGCCCAGTTGCCGGGTCCCGTCGGGTGCGACCTCACTGTCCGCGGCGACGGGAACGACGACGGCGGCACCACCTTGGGCGGCGCGGCTGGCTTGGCTGGTCGGCTTGCCGGTGGGGTTGATGGCGGCTGGGGCGGTGGCCTCAGCGGAACCGGATGGCGCGGTGGTGACGGCAGCCGGCAGCCTAGCGCCCGCCCGGTGGCCGTCCGGCTCCGCTAAGGTGGGCAGCGGGACACCGCGTCCCACGGCCTTCGCCGGCGCAGCATCCTCAGGCACAAGGCCGGGGGAACCATCCAGGGCCGCAAGGCCGGGGCCACCCGCACCGCCGGCCGGACCGCCGTCGAATGCGTTGATCCACCCGATGATCCGCTGCAGCGGCACGGTGTTCAGGCTGTAGAAGCGTTTCTGGCCCTCCGCCCGCATGGTCACCAGCGAAGCCTCACGGAGCACCCTCAGGTGCTTGGAAATGGTGGGCTGGCTGGCGCCCAGCTCCTCCACGAGCTGCCCCACCGCCTTGTCACCGGCACGCAGGGAGTCCAGAATGTCACGCCGAGTCTCCTCGGCGATGACAGCAAAGACGTCGTCAATCACCATTCCACTACCCTAGCGATATATGCGCCCCACGGCATCTGTTTTCCGGGATTCAGTAACCGGACCGGTATCAATCGAACCACGGATCCAGGCCATGGTGCGGGAAGACCTCCCTGCGGGTGGCCATCACGGTGCGGTCCACGGCGTCGTTCGGGTCGAACCCGACCTCCCAGGACCGCCACCAGATGTCGACGTCCTCGCCCATCAGCTCCGGCGGTTTGTGGCCAAACTTCTCCAACACGTGGCGGCGCCAGCTCTGCGGAACCGGCGTTTCCAGCGGTATAGGCCTTCCGGTGGAGATGGCCACCAGGTGGCTCCAGACCAGCGGCACCACGTTGGTGACGCTGTAGCCTCCGCCGCCCAGCGCCACCCAACGGTCCCCGCACACCTTGGCTGCGAGACCCGCGATGCTCAGCGCCGCCTCCCGCTGGGCGTCGATGCTGGTGCTCAGATGTGTCAGCGGATCGTGTTTGTGCGAGTCGCAGCCGTGCTGGCTGACTATGACTTCGGGGGCGAAGGCCTGCACCAACTGCGGGACCACGGCGTGGAAGGCGCGCAGCCAGCCGGCATCGCCGGTGTGCGCCGGAAGCGCGATATTAACCGCCGAGCCCAGGGCGTTGGGGCCGCCGATCTCATTGGCGAATCCGGTTCCGGGAAAGAGCGTCAGTCCGCTCTCATGCAGCGAAATAGTCAGTACCCGCGGGTCATCCCAGAAGATGTTCTGCGTCCCGTCGCCGTGGTGGGCGTCGATGTCGACGTAGGCAATCCGCTGCACGCCGCCGTCGAGCAGCCGGGCAATGGCCACGGCGGCGTCGTTGTAGATACAGAAGCCGCTGGCTCGCCCACGACTGGCGTGGTGCATGCCGCCGCTGAAGTTGACCGCATGCACGGAGGCACCGGAAAGCACCGCTTCCGCCGCCAGCCAGGAACCCCCGGCAATCCGCGCGCTGGCCTCATGCATCCCGGCGAAGGCAGGATCGTCCTCGGTGCCCAGGCCGCGCGCCTCATCCGGAATGTCGGGGTTAGCGCTGACGGCACGGACCGCGGCGATGTACTCTCGGCTGTGCACCCTGGCCAGCTGGTCGTCGTCGGCCACGAAGGGCGGGCATACGGTGGCCTCGGGCCGGTCAAAGAGGCCCAGGTCGCGGGCCAGCCGGGCGGTCAGTTCCAGCCGCGCCGGGGACATCGGATGGTGCGGGCCAAAGTCGTAGGCCGTCAGGGACGGGTCCCAGACTATGCTGGTCGGGACGGCCGTTGGCCCGGAGCTGGCGATCGATGGCATCAGTGACAGGCTACCCAATGTGGCTGTCTGCGGCCGTATCCTGTAGTTTTCTCGCTGGGGAAGGCAGACGGGCGCAAGAGGAGGGAACGGACCGGATGGCCAAGAGTCAGTACGTCTGGCACCCGCCCAAGGAGGCCCACCGCTTCGGTTTCATTACCTCGGCGCGCGATTTTGTGGACCGGGTGGCCAACAGCTCGCCGGCCCGGCTGGCGCTGATTGTCTTCTTCCTGGTGATCATGCTTTTCACGGCGCTGCTGTCGCTGCCGATCGCCGCAACCGACGGCAAGGCAACCCCGTTCCATGACGCCCTGTTCACCGCCGTTTCCGCCGTCTGCGTCACCGGACTAACCACCGTTTCCACCGCGCTGCACTGGACCTTCTTCGGTCAGTTCGTGATCCTGCTGGGCATCTTTGTGGGCGGCTTGGGAATCCTGACCCTGGCCTCGCTGATGGCGCTGATGGTCAGCAAGCGGCTGGGCGTCCGCGGCAAGCTGATCGCCCAAGAGGCCATGAACGCCGGCCGGCTGGGCGAGGTGGGCAACCTGCTCCGCGTGGTCATCACCACCTCCGTCTGCATCGAGATTGCGTTGGCGCTGCTGCTGGCGCCGCGGTTCATGGTGCTGGGTGAATCCCTGCCCCAGGCCGTCTGGCATGCCCTGTTCTACTCCATTTCGGCTTTCAACAACGCCGGCTTCACCCCGCATTCAGACGGTGTGGTCCCTTACGAGAATGACCCGTGGGTGCTGGTCCCGCTGATGCTGGGCGGCTTCATTGGCAGCCTGGGCTTCCCGGTCCTGATGGTGGTGCTGGCCACCGGGTTCAAGGTCCGGCTCTGGACCCTGCACGCCAAGCTCACCGTCCAGGTTTCGCTGATCCTGGTCTTTGCCGGCGCCGTGCTCTGGGGCGCGATGGAGTGGACCAACCCCGGCACCATCGGCAACATGACCGTGGGGAACAAGATGGTGCACTCCATCTTTGCCTCCATCATGACCCGGTCGCTGGGCTTCAACCTGGTGGACATGAACCACATGCACTCCTCCACCATGCTGCTCACCGACGCCCTGATGTTTGCCGGCGGTGGCTCCGCGTCCACGGCCGGCGGTATCAAGGTGACCACGCTGGCCGTCATGTTCCTGGCCATCGTCGCGGAGGCCCGCGGTGACAGCGATGTCAAGGTCTACGGACGAACGATTCCGGAGGGCACCATGCGGGTGGCCATCTCGGTGATCATGATGGGTGCCACCTTTGTGCTGCTGGCCACCGGGGCGCTGCTGGCGATCAGCGGCCAGAGCCTGGACCGGGTGCTCTTTGAGGTGATCTCCGCCTTCGCCACGGTGGGGCTGAGCACCGGGCTGAGCGCTCAACTGCCGCCCGCCGGTGTCTACGTGCTCGCCCTGATGATGTTTGCAGGCCGCGTCGGCACCATTACGCTCGCCTCCGCACTGGCCCTGCGCCAGCGCCGCCAGCTGTTCCACTACCCGGAAGAAAGGCCAATCATTGGCTGACAAGTCCAGCTCCAATAACCGCCCGTCCCACAACACCCCGGTGCTGGTCATCGGGCTGGGACGCTTCGGTTCGGCCACGGCTGACCAACTGGTGAAGCAGGGCCGAGAGGTCCTGGCCATCGAGCGGGACGCGGCGCTGGTGCAGAAGTGGTCCGGCACCCTGACGCACGTGGTGGAGGCCGACGCCACCAACATCGACGCGCTGCGCCAGCTCGGCGCGCAGGACTTCAGCTCCGCCGTCGTCGGGGTGGGCACCTCAATCGAGTCCAGTGTGCTGATCACCGTCAACCTGGTGGATTTGGGCATTGAGCATGTCTGGGCCAAGGCCATCACACACTCGCACGGGAAGATCCTGACCCGGATCGGGGCCAACCACGTGATCTACCCGGAGGCCGACGCCGGCGTCCGCGCCGCGCACCTTGTCTCCGGGCGGATGCTGGACTTCATCGAGTTCGACGACGACTTCGCGATCGTGAAGATGTACCCGCCCAAGGAAACCCAGGGCTTTACGCTGGCCGAGTCCAAGGTTCGGAGCAAGTACGGCGTGACCGTGGTCGGCGTGAAATCCCCCGGTGAGGATTTCACCTACGCGCAGCCGGAAACCAAGGTCTCCGGCCGGGACATGTTGATTGTCTCCGGCCATGTGGACCTGCTGGAGCGCTTCGCCGCCCGGCCGTAGCAGCCAGGGCCGGTGTCCCGTCTCCGGCTCACGAAACCGCCGCATCCGGCGTCTACCCAGCAGAAGCCCCGGATCAGCGGGCACCGGGCGGACAAAGCCGAAAGGAAGCGCCATGAGGACGCATACAATCATTGACTCCCCCGTTGGGGAGCTGACCCTGGTGGCCAGCGACGGCGTGCTGTCCGGGCTGTACATGGTGGAGCACCGGCGCCAACCCTCCGCTGGCCTCGGGGACCGGACTGATGCCGGATTCGAGGCAACGGCGGAGCAGCTGGCGGAGTACTTCGCCGGCACCCGGACGGACTTCGAGCTGGAAACTGCCGCACCGGGCAACGAGTTCCAGCACCGGGTGTGGCAGCAGCTGGCCCGGATCCCGTATGGGGAAACCCGTTCCTACTCAGATCTGGCCCGCGCACTGGGCGACAGGGCGCTGGCCCAGGCCGTGGGATCCGCAAATGGACGTAACCCGTTGAGCATCATTGTCCCCTGCCACCGGGTGGTCGGGGCGGATGGCAGCCTGGTGGGCTACGCCGGCGGGCTGGAACGCAAGGAGTTCCTGCTCCAGCTGGAGAATCCGGCCCGGTGCAGTACGCAGCCGCTCTTTTAGCCGCCGAGTTCGGCGCTGATGGCGGCGGCGCGGGCGGCGGCGGCCTGCGCACCGGCGGAGATGATGGCCGGCAGGCCCCGCTCATCGAAGGTGGCCAGGGCGCGCTCTGTGGTGCCGTTGGGGCTGGTGACCGCCTTCCGCAACTGCGACGGATCGGCCCCGGGCTGCGAGAGCATCAGTCCCGCCCCTGCCACGGTTTCCCGGGCCAGGATCAGCGCGGTGTCCGCGTCCAGGCCGAAATCGCGGGCGGCAGCGGCTATCGCCTCGGCGAAGTAGAAAGCGTATGCCGGGCCGGAGCCGCTGATCGCCGAGACCGCATCCTGCTGTTCCTCGGGAACGTCGAGCACCGTTCCTGAGCCGCTGAAGACCTCATGGCCCTTGGCCAACTGCTCCGGGGTGATCGTGCCGGCCGCGGAGAGGGCGACGACGCCGCGGCGCACCTTCAGCGGCGTGTTGGGCATCGAGCGGATCACCGGCTGGCCGTCGGGCAGTGCCGCCTGCAGTTGGGCCAGCGAGACAGCCGCGGCCACGCTGATGACGAGCGTGTGGGGCTGGAGCACGGACGCGATTTCGCGGCAGAGCGCGGCGATCCCGGCCGGCTTAACCCCGAGGAGCACAATTCCTGCCCCCTGAGCGGCCTGCCGGTTGGCCTCAGGCTCCTCCGCCGCGGCAATGGCGGTGACGCCGTAGCGGCTGGCCAGTTCGTCCGCCCGTTCAGTGCGGCGTGCCGTCGCCACCACGGACGAGGGCGACGTTCCGGAGGCCAGCAGCCCCGCAAGGATCGCCTCGCCCATGGAACCACAACCAAGAAAAGCGATTCTGTTGATCATCTGATCATCCTTTCACGCCCCGGCACGGGGCGGCGAGGGCCGCCGCAACACCTGGCGAAACACCTGGGACAGACCGCGCCAAGAGGAGGTGCAAGATTGCCAGTCTTTTCCCAGCCAGATGGCAGGCTTCGCCCAGCAACGGCTCTTACAGTTTTAAATACCTCATAAAGGTGCGAGTGATTAAAGATCGGACTCCGGTTCTCCGGGATTCGGTCGGAGCGCCGGAGAGCCGCCAGTGTTTCCCCCCAACCATTGGCCCCAGGCCCTCCGGCGCTTTCACGTTTAAAAACGCCGCACGGCTAAAAAACTCCGGAGCCTAGAAACACTGCGGTTCAAAACTCCCGCAAAATTAAACTCCCAGCGCTCCCCCAGACAAACCTAGGCGTTCTCCCAAGTTGGCCGCCTACCGTCTTAATTACCTCCTAAAGGTGCGAGTGATAACCGGGCGGAGCCCGTCAGTGCGACGGGGTCTGACCAAGGTGTCGGCGAGCAAATTCGAGTGTTTCCCCCAACCACTCCTCCCGCTCGCCGGCACCTTTCGCTTTCCGGGTGGAAATCTCCGCCACCACCGCCCCGTCAAAACCGCTGCTGCCCAGATAGCGCAGCACCTCGGCGCATTCCTGCTCGCCGTACCCCGGGATCAGGTGCTCGTCGCGGCCGGAGGCGGTCCCGTCCGTCAGATGCACATGCCGCAGCCTGGAGCCGAGAGCACGGACCGCGTCCAGGGAACTGACGTCCGCGGTGGCGGCGTGCGAGAAGTCCCAGGTCACGTCGTCGTAATCCTGGTCCACCGGGTCCCAATGCGGCAGGTAGGCCAGCGCCTCGCGGCCGCGCATCCGCCACGGATACATGTTTTCCACCGCGATCCGGATCCCGAACGACTCGGATATTTCGCGCACGCCCTGGGCAAAGGTTTCCGCATAGCCGTTCTGCCAGCGGAAGGGCGGGTGGACCACGACGACGTCGGTCCCCAGTTTCGCGGCCATCTCGGCCGAGCGCTGGATCTTGTTCCAGGCGCTGCCCCAGACCTGCTGGGTCAGCAGCAGCGTGGGGGCGTGGATGGCCAGGATAGGCTGCTGGTAGCGCTCACTCAGGGTCAGCAGCGCATCCGGGTTCTGGCTGGTCGCGTTGTTGGTCACCATGATCTCCACCCCGTCATAGCCCAGGTCATGGGCGACGGCGAACGCGTCGTGGGCGGTCAGCGGATATACCGAGGCGCTGGAAAGGGCAACGGGGATGTGGCCGTTGGCGGTGCCAGGGACGGGCTGCGGGCGGGGTTCGGCTTCAGTCATCGCTTCCTAGGCTGCATTGGCGTCGTCTGCTTCGGTCGGTACAGGGAAAGGCGAAGGCGTATCCAGCCCGCCGTCGAAGACCAGCTGGTCCAGCCGGCGCAGGATCAATCCCTCCCGCAGCGCCCAGGGGCAGATCCGCAGGCTCGGGACCTTGAACAGCTCCATCGCTGCCTCCGCGACCAGCGCCCCGGCCAGCAACTGCTGGGCCCGGGTCTCGGAGACTCCGGGCAGGTACAGCCGGTCCGCGGCGGACATGGCGCACAACCGCTGGGACCACAGACCAAGGTCGGACAGAAGCAGTTCCCGCCTGACATAGGGGCCCATAGCACTCGGAGCTGCGCCGGTGAGGCGCGCCAGCGAACGGAACGTCTTGGAGGTCCCGGACACCAGATTGGGCGCACCGAGTTTGGCGAACTTCTTCACCGGTTCCTTCAGCGTAGCGCGGATGTACCGGCGTAGCTCCTTCACGCTTTTGGCGGTGGGCGGATCCTCCGGCAGCCAGTCCCGCGTCAGCCGGCCTGCCCCCAGCGGAACCGAGATGGCTGCCTCCGGAAGCTCGTCGGCCCCCAGCGCCATCTCGAAGGAGCCGCCGCCGATATCCAGGTCCAGGATGGTTCCCGCACCCCAGCCGTACCAGCGCCGCACGGCGAAGAACGTCATGGCGGCCTCCTCTGGGCCGGAGAGCTCCTGCGGCGCAACCGTGGTTTCATGCCGGATGCGGGCCAGCACGGCCTCGCCATTGCCCGCTTCCCGGATGGCCGAGGTGCAGAAGGCCAGCAAATCCTCCGCCCGATGCTTGGCCGCGAATTCCCACGCCTCGAGCACAAAATCGGCCAGTTCCAGTTGGCCGGCCTCGGAGATGTTGCCGTCGCCGTCCAGGTACTGGACAAGGCTCAGCGGCCGCTTGTGCGAGGCGAACGGAACCGGCTGGGCACCGGGATGTGCATCGACAAGGAGCAGGTGCACGGTGTTTGAACCGATGTCGAGGACGCCAAGACGCATGAGCCAATTATGTCGCGTTACGGTCCTTGGACGGAAACAGATGGCGGCGCCCCTGGGGGATCGGGGCCGGGGTTACTACTTCTTCGCGGCCACCTTGCGCCGTGCCGGTGCCTTGGCGGTGCGCTTGACCGGCCCCTTTTCACGCTTTTCCGCCAGCAGTTCGACGGCGTTTTCCCGGGTCAGCTCCTCCAGCGAGGTGCTGCGCGGGACGGTGATGTTGGTGACGCCGTCGGTGATGTAGGGGCCGAAGCGGCCCTCCTTCACCACGATGGGCTTGCCGGAGACCGGGTCCTCGCCAAACTCGGCCAGCGGCGGAACGGCGGCGCGGGCGCCGCGCTGCTTGGGCTGCGAGTAGATCTCCAGCGCCTGCTCCAGCGTGATGGTGAAGATTTCCTCCTCGGAACCGATCGAGCGCGAGTCCGTGCCCTTCTTCAGGTACGGACCAAAACGGCCGTTCTGCACCGTGATCTCATTGCCGTCCGAATCCGCCCCGAGGACCCGGGGCAGGCTCATCAGGGCCAGTGCCTCGTCAAGGGTGACGGATTCCACCGTCATGGTCTTGAACAGCGAGCCGGTCCGCGGCTTAGCCTTGACCGGCTTCTTCGGCGGCTTCGGTTTGCCGTTCTTGTAGTATTCCACCGGCTGGTTGGCCAGGTCTTCCTCGGTGAGCTCCGGAATGATCTCGGTGACATAGGCACCGTAGCGCCCGTTCTTGGCCACCACGGCGCGCCCGCTGGCCGGGTCAACGCCCAGCTGGCGTTCCTCCGGGGCTGCCGTCTCCATCAGCTCCCGGGCTTTGTCCGCGGTCAGCTCATCCGGGGCCAGGTCCTCGGGCACGTTGGCGCGGGCGGATTCAACGATCTCGCCGGTCTTTGCATCAAGGGTGGGGACGGAGCTTTCCAGATACGGGCCGAACTTGCCCACCCGCAGGGTGATTCCGTCCGCGATCGGCACGGAATTGATCTCCCGGGCGTCAATTTCGCCCAGGTTGTTCACAATGCTCAGCAGGCCGTCGTCGTCGTCCCCGCCAAAGTAGAAGTGCTGAAGCCAGTCCGGCCCCTCTTCCTCACCCTTGGCGATCCGGTCCAGGCCTGTTTCCATCCCGGCGGTGAACTTGTAGTCCACGTACTCGGTGAAGTGCCGCTCCAGCAGCCGGACCACGGAAAACGCCACCCAGCTGGGCACCAGGGCCGAGCCCTGCTTGCGGACATAGCCGCGGTCCATAATGGTGGAAATGGTGGAGGCGTAGGTGGACGGCCGGCCGATGGCCCGCTCTTCCATCTCTTTGGTCAGTGAGGCTTCGGTGAAGCGCGGCGGCGGGGAGGTCTCGTGGCCCAGCGCGGCAACGTCCGCCGCGCGCAGGGCGTCGTTTTCCTTCACATTGGGCAGCCGGCGGTCAGCATCACTGTCCTCGGCGTCGCGCACCTCGTCGGTGCCCTCCTCGTAGGCGGCCAGGAAGCCGCGGAAGGTGATCACGGTGCCGGAGACGGAGAATTCAGCGTCCCGGGCGCTCACGTCCGCACCGGCCGGGACACCCGCACCCAGCCGGATCGTCGCCGTCGAGCCCTTGGCATCGGCCATCTGGGAGGCGACCGTGCGCTTCCAGATCAGCTCGTAGAGCCGGAATTCGTCCCGGCTGAGCTGCTGCGCCACCTGCGCCGGAGTCCGGAAGGAATCGCCCGCGGGCCTGATCGCCTCGTGCGCCTCCTGCGCGTTGGCGCTCTTGTTCGCATAGACGCGCCGGGCCTGCGGCACGTATTCCGGCCCGTACAGCTCGGAGGCCTGCCGCCTCGCGGCGTTGACCGCCTCATCGCTGAGTGAGGAGGAATCCGTACGCATATAGGTGATATAGCCGTTTTCGTACAGCCGCTGGGCCACCTGCATGGTGCTCTTGGAGGTGAAGCGCAGCTTGCGCCCCGCCTCCTGCTGGAGGGTCGACGTCGTAAACGGCGCCGCGGGACGGCGGGAGTAGGGCTTGTGCTCCATGGAGCGGACGGCGAAGTCCGCGGTTTCCAGCGCGGCGGCCAGCGCCTGCGCGCCGGCCTCGTTCAGGTGCGCCACGTTCTTGCCCACCAGCTCACCGCTGTCACTGAAGTCGCGGCCGGAGGCGACCCGCTTCCCGTCCAGCGCCACCAGTTTGGCCTTGAAGGACTCGTTGCCGGCGGAATCCGTGGATTCGGCCGG
>DASYGM010000175.1:0-28153 GCA_035999715.1 Micrococcaceae bacterium
CGAAGCTCCCGTTTTTGTCGTCTCCCCCGCGACCGGGCTCGGCATCGTCTCCGACATTGACGACACGGTCATGGTCACGGCACTGCCAAGGCCCTTGCTGGCGGTATGGAACACCTTCGTATTGAGCGAACGGGCCCGCACGCCGACCCCGGGGATGGCGGTCCTGATGGACCGGCTCTTCATTGAGCACCCGAAGATGCCCGTGATCTACCTCTCGACGGGTCCGTGGAATGCCGCGCCGGCCATCGCGCGCTTCCTGGCCAGGAATCTGTACCCCGCCGGTACGCTGCTGCTCACCGACTGGGGACTGACCCAGGACCGCTGGTTCCGCAGCGGCGTCGAGCACAAGCAGCACAACCTCGAACGGCTCGCCACCGAATTCCCGGGCGTCAGGTGGATTCTGATCGGCGACGACGGACAGCATGATGAAGGGATTTATGCACGGTTCTGCCGCCTGAGGCCGGATCATGTGGCCGCCGTGGTCATCCGCCAGCTCTCCCCCAGCGAAGCCGTCCTGGCCGGCGGCCGCGCCCACGACCGTGCCATCGCCGGTGCGGCGAGCGCAGCCCCCTGGATCTACGCTCCCGACGGTGCGGAAGCAGCGCGGCAGTTGAAGAATTTGGGGCTCATCTGAGCCAGCCCGGCTCAGTAAGGTGGTCGGATGAACGGAACGAAGCCGGCATCCCCGCAGGAGCGCAGCGGTCTGGTTGATGTCCACCGGGCCAGTCTTCTGGAGCTGGACGTGGAACACGGGCCGCTTGCCAAAGACGGGCCCAACGCGACGATCCACCGATCCGGCTGGTTCGATCCGGCCACCGGGCTCCCGGTTACAGACCGAAGGGAACTCCACACCTCGATCCTGGACCAGGTCCGACGCTCCCATCCGGACGTCGGCTGCAACCGGCGGGCGGTCCTGGTTGCCGGTCCGCCGGGCGCGGGCAAGTCCAGCACTGCAGAGGGGTTGCTGGCAAGGTTCGGAACGGCCGGGGAAACCCTGGCGGGCTGGCTGCCGCTGAACAGCGACCTGTTCAAGGATGAACTGCTGCTCCAGGCCCTCGCAGACTGCAGCTACGGGTCCGTGCTCAAGCCCAAGGAGATCCTCACACGGGAGGCAGCCGGTGAGATTTTCTTCCCCCGCGAGCTTGCCTCCCTGGTCCATGAGGAGTCGTCCCAGCTGTTCAGCCGAGCGCTTTCGGAGGCCGTGGCCCGCGGAGAGGATGTCCTCATCGACGATGTGCTCGGTGCCGAAGCGGACGCCGAAGAAGTCATGGGGCAGCTCAACGCGGGCGGTTACCGTGTGGTCCTGGCCGATGTCGAGACGAGCCACGAGACCGCCTGGCAGCGAATTCAGCAACGCTGGCGGGAGGGATACCTGGCCGCTCTGGAGGGGACTGCCACCGGTTCCAGTGCGCTCTTAGGCGGAAGGTGGGTGCCGCCTTCGATCCCTGCCGGCCTGTATCCCGCCGGAGGCGGGGGCGATTCGGTGTGCGCAGCCGTCAGCGCCGCCATCGCCGGCCGCTACCCGTGCATCGAGGAACGACTTCTCTTCCGCGTGGAGAATGTGCACTCCCAACCCCAACAGATCGATCCGGGCACACTGGGCAGATAGGCTTCAGACATGTCCCTACGCGATCACAGCAGCGCCATCGCGGCAGCCAAATCGCTGGTCCTGCGCTCCGCCCTGGCCGTCGTCGGCACCCAGGCCGCCGTCGTCGTCGGCCTGGTCCTGGTGGATGCAGCGAAAAAGCGGCGCCGGACCAGGCGCAAGGGATTCCCGCACCCCGGTGTCTTCGAGAGCCGCGTCGCACGGACGCGGACCACGATCTACACCTGCGGCGAAGACCTCTATGCGGACATGCTCGCCGCAATCCGGGAAGCCAGGGAACAGATCCTGCTGGAAACCTTCATCTGGAAGGGCGATGCCACCGGCGCCATGTTCAAGGAGGCGCTGACCGAAGCGGCCCACAGAGGCGTGGACGTCCACATCGTCTTTGACGGCTTTGCCAACCTGGTGGTGCCCCGCAGGTTTTTCGACTTCGACCCTCGCATCCATGTCTACCGGTTCCCCGTCCTACGGCCCTCACTGCTGCTGCGCAATGTCCGCAGCACCGGTCAGGACCACCGTAAACTGCTGGTCATTGATCAACGGATCGGATACGTGGGCGGTTACAACATCGGCTCCCTGTATGCCACTGAATGGCGCGACACCCATCTGAGGCTGGAGGGCCCTTCCGTCGGGGACCTGCACCGCGCCTATCTGAGTGTATGGAACGACCGTCTGGGCCGGCCCCGACGGGAAATCCCCGAAACAGGGGCCGATTTCTGGGAACCGAGGCTGCGGCCAGTGAACAATATCCCGGCCCATCTGGTCTACCCGATCCGCGGCATGTACCTGGACGCGATCAGCCGCGCCAGCGACCACGTCTACATCACCACGGCGTACTTCATCCCCGACCAGCAGATCCTCGGCGCCCTGCTGAAGGCCAGCCGGCGCGGCGTTGACGTGCGGGTCATCCTGCCCGAGGACTCCAACCACGTGCTGGCGGACTGGCTCTCCCGCGGCTTCTACACCTCGCTGCTGGCCGCCGGTGTCACGGTCCTGCTGTACCGCAATGCCATGATCCACGCCAAAACAGCGACGATTGACGGCCAGTGGTCCACCGTCGGCACCGCGAACATCGACAGGCTCAGCCTGACCGGCAACTACGAGACGAACATGGAAATCTACGACGCCGGGCTGGCCGCGGATATGGAAAGGATCTTTGAGGTCGATGCGAACAACAGCCGCGTCCTCACGGAGGAGGAGTGGAACCAGCGCTCGCTGCTGGCCCGCTTCAGTGAACTGGTCCTGGTCCCGCTGCGGCCCTTCCTCTAGGGTTCCTCGGCTCGGTCAGGCTCCTCCGCCGTAACCGGTCCGAACCGGATACCCGGCCGTCCCGCCGTCGCGGCTGCCTTGGCCGCACTGGCGGCCAGTCTCTTACCGCCGCGTTTGAGAGCCGTGTCCCGGGAAGGGCGTGGGGCAGGCTGCTGGGCCGGCGGCATAATCACCACAGGGCAGGCAGCATTGTAGGTAAGCTTGTGCGCCAGCAGCGGAGCTTGGGAAACGGCGAAGTTCCGCGGCGCTCCCATAACCAGGAGTGCGGCTTCGGCGGACTCCTTGAGCAGGACACCGCCCGGGGTGCCCCGGACCAGTTTGCAGCTCACAACCGTCTCGGCGCCCAGCACCTCCGCGACGTGCTTGCGGAGCGCTTGGGATGCTTGGGCAAACGCTGCCTCGGCGTTTATGGTGACCCCAGGCGGATGGCCCCCAGGTGAGGCGGGCGGCCTGGGAGCGCGCCACGCCTGGACCGCAACCAGAGGGACCTCCCGAAGCCGGGCCTCCTCCGCGGCAAACCGGAGAGCCAGCGGTGATCCGCTGGTGGCACTTACGCCGACTACGATCTGGTTCACAGCCATCTGCTCTCCTTGCCCTGAAGGATTCCTGCCTACTTCGCGGACGTTTCAGCCTGCCGTCCCTGCTCCGGACCCTGGTACTTCGAGAGAGGATCGGCAATGGATTCCAGGGACTGCCGTTCCGCGTTGATACCAAAGATCAGAGCAATGATGCCGCCCGCGGCCATGACCGCAGCCCCGAGGTAGTAGCCTGCGGCCAGGGGACCGCGCGAGGTGCCGTTGCCGATCATCGCCCCGTAAAGGGTGGGCGCGACGGAGCCGACGATCTGGCCGATGGCAAAGAAGTAGGATATGGCCTGGCCGCGGAGTTCCAACGGGAAGATCTCGCTGACTGTCAGATACGCCGAAGACGCACCCGCCGAGGCGAAGAAGAAGGAAACGCACCAGAAGATGGTGTGGGTGACAGCCGACAGGGCCCCGGCCTGGAAGAGCGCCGCCGACACAGCGAGTACGACGCCGGCCAGGACGTAGGTGGAGAAGATCATCTTCCGCCGGCCAATGGTGTCAAAGAGCGGCCCCAAGATCAGGGGCCCCAACAGATTTCCGATGGCGAAGGGGAAGAAGTAGAAGGCTATGTTGGCGGTGGAGATGCCGTAGAACTTCTCGAGCACCAGCGCGTAGGTGAAGAAAATCGCGTTGTACAGAAAGGACTGGGTGATCATCATGCTCAGGCCCAGGAACGTCCGCCGCGGGTACTTTCTGATGAATACGTGCGCCACCTGGCGGAAGGACACATTCTTCATCGCCACCACTTCGAGCGCCTGGTCAGGGCTGACCTCGGTCAGCTCATGGCCATCGGCGCGGATTTCTTCTTCTATTCGGTCGACCGTGTCCTCCGCCTGTTGTTCGTGGCCGTGTGTCATGAGCCAGCGCGGGCTCTCCGGAATGTGTTTGCGGAGGTAAATGATGATCAGGCCCAGGAACGGTCCGATGAAGAAGCCGATGCGCCAGCCCCAGCTGTTGGCGAAGTCGGTGTTGGCCAGCAGAAACAGGTTAGCCACTGCACCGATGGCGGCGCCGGCCCAATAGGTGCCGTTGACAGCGATGTCCACGCGGCCACGGTAATGCGAGGGGATCAGCTCATCGATGGCTGAATTGATGGCCGTGTATTCTCCGCCGATGCCCAGACCGGCCACGAACCGGAAGATCCACAGAAACCACATGGCCGGTGACAGTCCGGCGATGCCGGAGCCTATCAGGTATATCGCCAGGGTCAGGATGAAGAGCCGCTTGCGTCCCAGTTTGTCTGATAGCCGTCCGAAGTACAGCGCGCCGACGACTTCGCCGATGAGGTAAATCGTCCCGGTGAAACCGACCTCGGCGGAGTTCATCTGCAGATCGTGGGCATATCCCGCGGTGGCCACAATCTGGATTTCCAGACCGTCCAGAATCCACGAAACACCGAGTCCGATGATGACCGACCAGTGGAACTTGGTCCACGGCAATCGGTCCATTCTGGCGGGAACCAGGCTGCGCACCGGTTGTGTGGCGGGATTTTGCGTTGTTGCACTCATGGTGCACCCCGATTCATCGACGCTGCTCCGTCGCCGCCACCAAACCCGCCTCGGCTCCCATCAACATGGCTACCGCGGTCCTCGGGCTACCTTCTGCACTGGCGTGAACAAAGCCAAACATACTCCCCCCGGGAATGCCCCCGCAATGCACCGGGGCCAGGTCAGGACGATCCTGATCCACACTTCTTCGCGGTACTCCGCGTAGTCACAGCTAGCGGGTAGGGGCCCAGATCCGGCGCCACCACCGTTGCGGGACCTGCGGCGCCGGCAAGGCCATGACCGCGGCCGCGCGGGCGGCTCGGCGCTCCTGCCAGCGGGCCACCTCACCGTCGACGTCCCGGGTCTTCGTCACCACCGGGGGTCCGCCCTGCAGCTGGCGGCGGGCGTCAATCACCCTGGCATTGAAATCCTCGACAATGTCCCGCACCTGCTGCTGCGATGCCTGGCCGTCCAACCGGTCGTCCAGTCCTGCGTCTTCGGTTCGGAGCAAAATGGCCTTCGGCCCCAGTCCGGTCAGATTCTCGCGCTGGATTACACCCTTGATCCACCAGTCCGGGTCCGTTGCCTCACCCAACCCGGGTATCGGTTTGCCGGCATACTTCAGGTTGTCAAACTCACCGCGCGCCATCGCGTCGCGGATGAGGTAGTCGGCGCGCGCCGCGTCGTCGATCTTCTTGCGTTCCCGGCGCGCCGCCTCCTGCGCATCCTCGCCCCGGTGCTGCGCGTCCTGCCCCGAATGCTGGGCCTGTTCACCGTGCTTGGCATCCGCAGCGGCGGACCGGCCCGGAGTTCTGGCAGCCCGGAGCCCGGCGGCCTGTTCCAGCCGACGCCATTGATCGCCCTCCGGGCGTCCGCCCATCCTTCACCAGCTTTCCCGTATCCTCCGCCGGGCCCGCCCGCCCGCATCACCGGGCCCGCCGGTTCCAGAGTCCGCCCCCTACGTTGCCACCGAAGCATGCTCCGGCGCAACGGCGCCACTCAGGGACCAGAGGCGCTGACCAGGCCTGACTCGTAGGCAAAGACCACCAGCTGGGCGCGGTCCCGGGCGCCAAGTTTGAGCATGGCCCGTGAGACATGCGTTTTCGCCGTGGCCGGGCTGATGCTCAATCCCGCCGCGATCTCCGGATTGCTCATCCCCCGCCCCACCATGGCCACGATCTCACGTTCACGCTCCGTCAGGGCGGAAAGGCGCTGCTGGTATTCGGGAGCGCGGCCGGGCCGGCCGGCGAACTGCCCGATCAGCCGCCGGGTAACACTGGGCGCCAGCAGCGCCTCCCCGGCGGCGACGACGGCGACGGCCCGGCGCAGCTCCTCGGGCTCAAGGCTCTTGAGCAGAAAACCGCTGGCTCCGGCGCGCAGGGCGGCGTAGATGTACTCGTCGATCTCATACGTCGTGACCATGATGACGCGGCAGCCGGACAGGGCGGGGTCCGCCCAGATCCGTTCCGCGGCGGCAATCCCGTCCAGCTTCGGCATCCGGATGTCCATCAGGACAATGTCCGGGCGGGCCCGGCGCACCACCGCGACCGCCTCCATCCCGTCCGCCGCTTCGCCCACGACGGCGAACGTTTCGTTGCGCTGCAGGATGGCCCGGAACCCCTCCCGGATCAGGGCCTGGTCATCGGCCAACACGATGCGCGTTGTCACGGCTGCCCGATGGGTATCCGTGCCAGCACGCGGAAGCCGCCGTCCGGTCCGGGGCCGGCCTGTACGGTGCCGTCGGCCAGCGAAGCCCGTTCGCGTATCCCGGCCAGCCCGAGGCCGGTTGAGCCGGGAGCACCGGCTCCGGAGCCAGCGGTGCCCGCGGGAACCGTACCGGCCGGGTCAGCGCCGGCCGGGCCAGCGCCGGCCGGGCCAGCACTGGCCGCGTCAGCACCGCCGTCGGACGTGCCATTGTCGACGACGTCGATCACCAGGGTGCCTTCCTGGAGCTGCACCGACGCGGCGGCGGCCGTGGCCCGGGCGTGCCGGAGCACATTGGTCAGCGCCTCAGTGACAATCCGGTAGGCCGTGAGCTGTACAAAAGGCGAAATGGCTGACATGTCGGCCGGGAGGACCAACTCCACCGACAGTCCCGCGGCCCGCGCCTGCTCGGCCACCTCGGACAACTGGGCAAGGCCCGGCTGCGGCGCCAGGTCCGGTACCGGCCCGGCCCCATCCCGCAGGGCCCCCAAGGAGCTGTGCAGCTGCGGGGTTGCCTCGCGGACCAGCGACCGGACCCTGGCCATGGCCTTCCGGGCCTGCTCCGGGCCGGTCTCCAGCGAATCGAGTGCTACGCCGGCCTGCACCGCGATCACCGACAGGGTGTGAGCCAAAACGTCGTGCAGGTCCCGGGCGATCCGCAGGCGTTCGCCGGCCATTGCCTCGCGAAGTCTCGCTTCGGCATCGGCCGCTGCCTGGGCAAGCCTTGCCTCGGCGGCCAGCCGGCGCTGCCGTGCCCCCGCCCCCAGGATCACCGCCGATCCCATGCAGATGGTCGGCGCCAGCACCGCCGGCGAATACCACGGCTGCGGATAAGGAGGGATAACCAGCAGCAGTTCTGCCCCCAAGCACAAGGCCAGCCCCACCAGCAGCGACCGGGCTCCGCCCCCGTAAGCCGTGACGGAGTAGAAGGCAACGAAGAAAACGACTGCCGGCGCCTCGCCGGGATAGCCCAGCAGCCGGTATCCGAGCACCAGCACGACGACGGCCACGGCAACGGCCACCGGCCGGCGCCGCCGCGCGACCAACAGGGCCGCGCAGACGATGCCGATGGCATAGGCGGGAGGGGCGGCGGGCGGCGGCACCTGGGTGTAGGCCAGTTCAATCCAGACGCCGATGGTGACCACAAAGGCGACAGCACCGGCCAGCTGCACCTCGACCTTGAAGTCCTCGGTGCCGAACCACTGTGCCATAACCGAACGTGCGCCTGCCACACCAGAAGGATACACAGCATCAAAGCGGCCGGCGCGGCCCCGGTTACGCTCCATCGCCCTGCCCTCCGCTCAGCCCGCAAAGCGGGACGGTGCTTCGGCGGCCGAGGGCAGCCCGCGGCCGGCCTCCGGATCCAGGTCCGCGTCCGGCCTGGACGCACCCCGGCGGCCAGCCAGCCGCCCACCCACCCGGGGCCGCAGGAACGCCAGGTAGGCCACCAATCCCAGCCCCGCCGCCCAGGCCAGCAGGACCAGCACAGCGGCCGCGGTGGGCGGCTGCCCCTCGGCGATCCTCCAGCCAAGGTCCGCCAGCCGGTAGGTGGGCAGCCCCTGGGCCAGGTTGCGCATGGTCTGCGGCAGGATGGCCGGCGGCACCCACAATCCGCCGATGGCGGAGAGCGCCATGTACAGGCCGTAGGTCACCGGGTAGGCCGCGTCAGCGCTGATGGTGTAGCCGATGGCAATGCCAAGGGCGGCGAACACCGTGCTGCCGGCCCACATTGCCGCCACCAGTGCAATCCACTGTCCGGCGGATAGCTGGACGCCCTTGGCCACCGCGGCGGTCAGGCAGACCAGGACAATGGCAGGGAGCGCGGTCGCGGCGCTGGCGGCCACCTTCGCGCCCAGCGCCCCTCCCGGCCCGATCGGCATGGCACGCACCTGGTCCAGCCAGCCGATCTGGCGTTCCTCCGCAATCCGGGGCGCCGTGGTGGACAGCACGGCCCAGATGGCTCCGTAGGCGGCCATCGCCACCATAATCTCCACGGTGCCCTTGAGCTGGCCCGGCTGGACGGGTGCATCCCCGAACAGGGAGGCAAAGAGCAGATAGAAGCCGATGGGAGCCGCGACGGCCAGCGCAAGATACTTCGGATCGCGCAGCATCCGGATGATCTCCAGACGAAGGTAGTACATGGTCAGGACACCTCCTGGGTGAGCTTGAGGAATGAATCGTCCAGGCTCGGCGGGCTGATCTCGATGTCCCGCCAAGCAAGGTCCAGCGCCATAAGTGCCCGGAGCGTGGCATCCGGGGCGGAGGTGCGCAGACTGACACGGCTGTTCCGCCACGCAACGCTGCTCACGCCCGGCAACCGGTCCAGTGGCAGCGATAACGGAATCGGCGGGGGCGCCTCCACGCTGAACCGGATGGCGCTGGCGCCGGCCATCCGGCTGATCTCCGCCGGGACCCCGTCCGCCACCACCTGCCCATGCATCAGAACGACGGCGCGGCTTGCGTTCTCGCTGACCTCCTCCAGATAGTGCGTGGCGAAGACCAGCGTGCGCCCCGAGGCGGAGTAGGCGCGCATGGCCTGCCAGAACTCCCGCCGCCCCACCACGTCCAAGGCGCGCGTCGGCTCGTCCAGCAGCAGGATCTGCGGGTCCGCCACGGCGGCCATGGCGAAGCGCACCCGCTGAGCTTGGCCACCGGAGAGCCTGTCCACCCGCCGTTTGGCCACCTCGGACAGCCCGGCCAGGGACAGTGCCTGGCCCACCGGCATCGGAGCCGGATACAGGCTGGCCGCCAGGGCAACGATCTCCTGGACCCTGACTCCGGGCATCAGTCCGGCATCCTGCAGCATCGCCGCGATCCGGCCCTGCGCCACCGCCGCCCTCGGGTGCTGCCCGCAGACCGACACCGTTCCGGCATCAGCGGCAACCAGGCCAAGCAGGATCCCCACGGTGGTCGTTTTCCCCGCTCCGTTAGGTCCCAGCAGTGCCATCGTTTCGCCCCGGCGGAGCTCCAGGGTGAGGTTCCGCACCGCCTGGACCTGGCCGAACCGTTTGCTCACCGACTGCAGGGTGATGGCAGCCGTCCCGACTGAAGCCGGTGTCTCCAAATCCTCATTGATGGTTCTCATGCCACCAGTGTGGGCCGGCGGCAGCCCCGCCGTCGTCGTCTTTTGTGCCCCTGCAGCTAACGCATCCGCCGTGTTTTTGGAGCCGGGATGTACGCCCCCGGTAGTACTGCCGCCTCCGGCCCAGCACGAGGGCGGCGGCAACCGGGCCAGCAAGATGCTGCTCGATCCGCAGGAACTGCTCAAACTGCCTGCCGTGGAAGTCGTCGAGGGATTGGCCACGCAGGGCGGCTGAAGGCGGTCCGGGACGCGGCCGGACCGAAGACAAGGACCCTGATTCACAGGCCGGAACAAGGTTCGGCGTCTAGACTCGTGCCATCAGCAGGCGGGGCCGGAATGCCCGCAGATGGGTGGGCGTTTGATGCGTCGGGGCATAAGCATATTGGGAGTGATCTATCTGCTGGCCGGGGTGTGGGTGGCCAGCACGCACAGCTATCTCGTTGCCTGGAATGTGGTCGCCAACCTGGTCGAAGGCATAGCGGCGATCCTGGTGTGGCCGGTAGTGCTTTTCCTCGGCGTGAATCTGCATCACCTGATTGCTTAGCCAAAAGTGCCTAGCCGACAGCCCGGAAAGGCTCCCATGAGCATGAGCGAGCGCGCAACGCCAGCCACCCCAGATGAATCGGACGGCGACGCGGCCGGCAGCGCCGGGCTCCGCCGCCGTCGGCGCCAGGCGTCCCAGCTCATCTTCGACACCGTGGCCGCCGAATTCGGGGGCCGCCCCGAGGTCAGCCGTGCGCCGATGTTCGGCAGCAGCGGGCTTCGCCTCGGCGGGAAATTCTTTGCCTTCGTCGGCGGCGACGGCCAGCTGGTGATCAAGCTGCCCGCCGAAGAGGCGGCAGCGTTGGTTGCGGCTGGCGCCGCGGAACCGGTCCGGGCCGGCCGGCACGCTACCCGGGAGTGGGTGGGAGTCACTGCCCGCGACGGTTGTGCCCCCGAATGGCACCGGCTCGTCGCCGAGGCCCACACCTACGCCAGTACCAGGACGGCCTAACCTCCGCCGTTGTGGTTCACGTGCCCTTGCCGCACCTTCCCTCCACAGCCTGTCCCCCCGCAGATGCCTGTCCACCTAGGCTCGCTGGCGGGTTACATCCGCCTTCCCGAGCTGTCAGGCTCGTCCGGAGAAGCACGAGTCCGCTGAGCCGGGCAGGATCCGGAGCGGACGAGACGGGGCGAACGAGACAGGGCGAACGAGACGGGGCGAACGAGGTGGAAGGGGGATAGGCGATGGAAGAAGCACAAGACGGCGAGCCTGCCCTGGCCGAGCTGGAGAGCCAGTTGCGGTTGGAATCGACGCTGCTGACCGTACCCGCACAGGGTGAATGCCTGGCCTGCTATGTCATGCGGATGCTGGAATTCGGCTGCCACGGACTGCAATCGGCTACCAGGTACCGGGATCAGGTGGCCGCGCGGGCGACGGCGTTGGAGCAGAATCTGAGCGCCATGGGTGGGTACTGCGACTGCGGGATCTTCATGAACGCCTATGACCCGAACCCGGCATATTTTGCCGTGAACACGAACGGCGACCTGATCCAAAATCCCATGCCTCCCTGCCTGAAAGTCCGGGCCGGTTCGGTCCAGCCATGCGCATTGTGGATGAGAAGGCGAAGGTGGTGAATCGTGCCACCACCTGCGCCTGCAATCCCGGCCTTGCCGGCGGTGACAGTGCTTAGGCCGGAACAGGCTCCTGCATTCCGGGCCGGACCGCGTCCCCGTCCGCCGCTGCGGCGACTGTGACCTCTGCAGCGGCGGCGGCGTCCGTGGCGTCCGTGGCATAAAGCCAGTCGTTGTACTGGTGATTGCCGTCGCCGCGGCTCTTGAACAGCATGTTCCGCAGCAGCCGGGCAATCCCGGATACATGCCAGGACTCCCCCCACAGCCGTGCGGTGCGCTGCACCCGGGCCGTGCGTGGTGCCCGGATCGTGTTGAACCGCTGTAGGGCCTGGTCCCAGGCGGAGGTGTCAACGCCGCCGTCGGCAAACACGGTGGTCAAGGTGACATCCTGCAGCACGGCGGCGTCTTCCAGCGCCTGGCAGGCGCCCTGGGCCAAATACTGGAGCATAGGATGCGCCGCGTCGCCTATCAGGGCCAGCCGGCCGGAGACCCAGTTCTCCATCGGGTCGCGGTCGTACATCGGCCAGCGGATGGACCGGCCCAGGTTGTTCAGCGCGGTCCGGACCGCGGGAACGCAGTCCTTGTAGGCTTCCTCCAGTTCGTCGACGCCGCCGTACTGCTCCTCTCCCCGGATGAACGAGGCAGACTTGAACACCGCAACGGTATTAAGCAGTTCCCCCTTGCGCAGCGGGTACTGCACCAGGTGGCAGTTCGGTCCCAGGTAGACGATGACGTCCTGCAGATCGCCCTGCAGGGTATCGGCCGTAATGGGTACGGTGCCGCGATAGGCCACATAGGCGCTGGAAACAGGTTCGTCCTGGACAACTGCCTCCCGGAGAGTGGACTTGAGTCCGTCCGCGCCGATGACGGCGTCCGCCTCGTACACGGTCCCGTCCGCGGCGTGGGCCCGGCCGCGGCCGTTTTCGGTTTCGACCCGTTCAACCGATACGTCGTTAAGCAGTGCCACGCCGGCGGCGCGGCAGGCGTCGAGCAGGATCCGGTGCAGGTCGCTGCGGTGGATCACCACATAGGGAGCGCCGTAGCGGGCTTCGAAATCCGCGCCAAGCGTTTGGCGGGTCAGTTCCTCGCCGGTCAGCGCGTCGCGGAAGACGAGGTGCTTGGGCCGGACACCGATGTCAAGGGCCTTTTCGAGCAGTCCCCATCGCTGGAGGACCCGGGCGGCGTTCGGTGCCATCTGCAGTCCGGCCCCCACCTCGCCGAATTCGGGCGCGCGCTCCACGAGGGTGACCTTTGCTCCGTTCTCCCTCAGGCCGAGGGCGGCGGCCAGTCCGGCCATGCCTCCCCCGATTACGAGGACGTCGGTGGTTGCGGGAGTCTGGGTCATGAGCGGGTTCCTCCGGTAGGCAGCTCTGGGCTGTGATGGGTCAGCACTTTATGACCCCTACCGTGGTTTACTCCGCCCCGGAGTGACAATAGGATTCTGCCATGCAGAACTTTACGGCCCGGCAGAAGCCCGCCTATCCGATCGAGGCCGTGGACAACGCGCTGACGCTGCTGCAGCTGCTGCGCGACGGCGGCAGGGTCCGGCTCAAGGAAGCCGCGGCTGAACTGGGCGTGGCCCCCTCCACCGCACACCGGTTGCTGGCCATGCTGGTCTACCGGGGCTTTGCCGTCCAGGACGCATCCCGGCACTACATTCCCGGCCCGGCCATGGGCGAGGGGCCCGCGGGCATTTCCTGGAGCAGACTGCTGCGCGATGTATCAGTGCCGCACATGGAGATGCTGGCCGCCCGACTGGGAGAGACCGTCAACCTCATGGTCCGGGTGGGCACCAAGGTCCGATTCCTCAGTACGGTCGAAAGCTCCAGCCCCTTGCGCGTCGGCGACCGTCAGGGGGTGGTGCTCCCCGCCCGGCAGGCTTCCGGCGGCAAGGCCATGCTGGCCGAGCTGGAGGTGACGGTCCTGGAGCAGCTTTACCGCAGCTCCGGGACCCCCGAAGCGATGGAGGGCACCGAAACGATGGAGGGCACCGAAGCGATGGAGGGCTCCAAGGCGATTGGGAGTGCCGAAGCGATGGCCGCGGACGAATTCAGTGCGTTCCTCCGCGAACTGGAGTACGTACGGGTCAACGGATTCGCGGCCAATTTTGAGGGCACCGAGGAAGGTATCAGCGCCGTGGGCGTGGCGCTGCACAACCGCCACGGCCAAGTCGTGGGTGCGCTCAGTGTGGCCACTCCCGCAACCCGGTTCAGGCGGGTTTTCGACGCCGGACTGGTGGCGGCCCTGAAGGCAAGCCGGCGCGACCTGGAGACAGACATCGCCAACAATCCTGCCTCTCGGGATTGATAATTCTGCTGTACAGAATATCGTGGTCATCACGGCCGGACGATCCTAGGGTCAGTTGCAACGCAGTTTTCCGCCAGTAGCTTTCCCCAGCAGGCAGCAGTTTCCGCCAGTAGGAGGTTTTCCGTGTCCACGAACATCGAGTCCCCGTCCCACGCATCGGTGGCGGCCCAGCAGGTGGTTCCCGAACCCACCCCCGAGGAAGCCGCCGCCCTGGAGCAGCTGTACCAGGACTTCGGCAAGGGGAACCTGATCCCGCTCTGGACCGAGATCGCGGACCTGATGCCGATGGTCCCGTCCCCGAAGGCGGTCCCGCACGTGTGGCGCTGGAGCGACCTGTATCCGCTGGCCGCCCGCGCGGGAGACCTGGTGCCGGTGGGGCGCGGCGGGGAGCGGCGTGCCATTGCGTTGGCGAACCCGGGCTTGGGCAACACGCCGTATGCCACTCCGACGCTCTGGGCGGCGATCCAGTACTTGGGCGCGCGTGAGACGGCGCCGGAGCATCGGCACTCGCAGAACGCCTTCCGGTTTGTGGTCGAAGGCGAGGGCGTGTGGACCGTGGTCAACGGCGATCCGGTGCGGATGAGCCGGGGTGACTTCCTGCTGACGCCGGGCTGGAATTTCCACGGCCACCACAATGACACGGACCAGCCGATGGCCTGGATCGATGGACTGGACATCCCCTTTGTGCACTATGCCGATGCAGGGTTCTTCGAGTTCGGCACCGAGCGCGTCACCGATGCGGCGACCCCGGACATCTCCCGGTCCGAGCGGCTCTGGGCCCACCCCGGGCTGCGTCCCCTGTCCGGCCTGGACGACACGACCAACTCCCCGATCGCCGCCTACCGCTGGGAACACACGGACGCCGCGCTGCGCGAGCAGCTGCTGCTCGAGGACGAGGGGCACCCTGCCACGGTAAGCCAAGGCCACGCCGCGGTCCGGTACACGAACCCCACCACCGGGGGCGACGTCATGCCGACCATCCGGGCCGAGTTCCACCGCCTGCGCGCGGGGGCATCCACCGAGACCATCCGGGAGGTGGGCTCCAGCGTCTGGCAGGTCTTCGAGGGCCGCGGCAGGGCCACCCTCAACGGCGAGAGCAAGACCCTGGAGAAGGGCGACCTCTTCGTTGTGCCGTCCTGGACGGCATGGTCCCTTCAAGCCGACCTGGAAGCCGAAACCGGCTTCGATCTGTTCCGCTTCAGCGACGCCCCGATCTTCGAACGCCTGCATTTCAACCGCACCTACACCGAAGGACGCAAATAAATGAGACTGCTGACCCTCCGTACCCCGCAAGGCACCCGCGCCGTCCGCCAGGACGGCCAGACGCTGACGGAGATCGAAGGCTACGCCAATGTCGGCGACCTGCTCCAGGACCCGTCCTGGGAGGGCATTGCCAGCGCCGCCAACGGCGCCAGCCACGCGCTCGACGGCGCAGACCTGGACGCCGTCGTGCCCGCGCCGGGCAAAATCATCTGCGTCGGGCACAACTACCGCAACCACATCAAGGAAATGGGCCGCGAACTCCCGTCCCACCCCACGCTCTTCGCCAAATACCAGGAGTCCCTCATCGGGCCCAACGACGACCTGGCCCTCCCACAGGAATCCGACGCGGTGGACTGGGAAGCCGAGCTCGCCGTCGTCATCGGCAAGTCCGGCCGGCGGATCGCCGAAAGGGACGCCGCGGACCACATAGCCGGCTACGCCGTCCTCAACGACGTCTCGATGCGCGACTACCAGTTCCGCACCGTGCAGTGGCTGCAGGGCAAGACCTGGGAGAAAAGCACCCCGTTCGGCCCGGCCCTGGTCACCAAGGACGAATTCTCGGCAGGTCCCCTGATGACCTCCGAGGTGGACGGGGAAACCATGCAGGAAACGCCCACCGGGGACCTGGTCTTCACGCCTGAGTTCCTGGTCTCCTACATCTCCACCATCATCACGCTGAATCCCGGCGATGTCATCGCCACCGGCACGCCCGGCGGCGTGGGCCACGCCCGCGACCCCAAGGTCTACCTCCAGGACGGCCAGACCCTGGTCACCCGCATCGAAGGCCTGGGCGAACTAACCAACCGCGTGGTCAAGGGGGCCTGATGGTTGCCCGCCATGACCTGACCACGGACCCGCAGCTGCAGGCCGGGCTGCTGCAGGCCCGGCGCGGCACGGCGTTCTTCGCCCGCAAGCTCAACGAGCTCACGGACGCGCAGCTCGACGGCGGTTCACTGCTGTCAGGCTGGACCCGGCGGCACGTCGTGGCGCACGTCGGCTACAACGCCCGGGCCATCTCCCGCCTGGTGGAGTGGGCACACACCGGGGTCGAAACCCCGATGTACCCCTCCGTGGAGGTCCGCGACCACGAGATCGACTTCGGTGCCACGCTGAGCCCGATCGCCCTGCGGAACCTCTTCGACCACTCCGCCGTGCACCTGTCGGTGGAATGGCGGGACCTGCCGGACGACGCCTGGTCCCACCTGGTCAAAACCATCCAGGGCCGCCAGGTACCAGTCTCCGAAACCATCTGGATGCGCAGCCGGGAGGTCTGGGTGCACGCCGTGGACCTGGCCAACGGGGCATCCTTCACGGACATCCCGGCCGATGTGCTGGAGCGGCTCCTGGTGGATATCACCTCCGCCTGGAAAAAGCGCGGCACGGACCGGGGCCTGGCGCTGAAGATCGCCGGTTCGCCGCACCTTACCGAACTGGGCGACACGGACACCGCCGGAGCCACAGTAGTGTCCGGGGATCTGGCCGACGTTACAGCCTGGGCTGCTGGCCGCGGCCGCGCAGGGCTCTCCTCCACGGCCGACGCCGTCCCGGCCGCCCCTGCCTGGATCTGACTGGATCTGTCTGGATCTGCCTGGATCTGCCTGCCTTCACGGCTGACGTCCCGGTTGCCGGCACGAGTCCGGCAGCCGGGATTACCGGCAGGGTTCTGTTGGATACCAGGCACGCTCGCGCGGCTTAGTGTTTCCGGAATGCGTCCTTAACTTTTTCTCCGGCCTGCTTCAGATCGGCCTTCACGTGGTGGCCCCTGCCCTCGGCCTTCATCCGTCCGCTGCCCGAGGCCTCCCCGGACACTTCCTTGGCCCTGCCCTGAAGCTTCTCGGCGGCGTTGTGGAACTTCTTACCCATTCCCATCGTGATCCTCCCTTATGAGACCGTCACGCCGGCGAATCTGCCAGCGTTGCCGGCTCCTTAATTCTAGCCAGTGCCGGCCCGGTGGAGGATCTCCACGATGGTTTCACTGCGCATGGCCGCGGCCAAACTGGCTCTGGCCCGGTTCGCCGGCTGACTGTTCAGCGAGCAAACTGCTGGCGAAGATCCGCCTTCCGGATCTTGCCGCTGGCCGTGCGGGGCATCTCGTCGAGGAAGACCACGGACTTGGGGATCTTGTAACGGGCCAGGCGCCCGTCCAGATACGCCCGGATCTGCTCCTCGCTGACCACCGCGCCTTCGCGGAGGGTGACAATGGCGCGCGGCACCTCACCCCACTTCTCGTCAGGCACGCCTATCACGGCCGCGCTGTTCACGCCGTCCACTTCCACAATCAGCTGCTCAACCTCGGCGGGGTAGATGTTCTCACCGCCGGAGATGATCATGTCCTTGAGCCGGTCTGAAACAAAGAGGAATCCCTCCTGGTCCCGGTAGCCGATGTCCCCGGATTTGAACCAGTCCCCTTCCGCGAAGGAGGCGGCGGAGGCGTCCGGCCGGTTCCAGTATTCCCGGATGACATTGGGCCCGGAGAGCTGGATCTCGCCCAGTTCGCCCGGGGCTGCAACACCTCCGGCCGGGTCGGCGATCCGGAGGTCGCTGAAGAACTGCGGCAGCCCCGATGACCCGGCCTTTTCCCGGGAACGCCACGACGGCAAGGTGCTGGCACCCGGGGCTGTTTCCGTCATTCCGTAGCCGTTGGAGAAGCCCAAGTGGCGCTGCTCGTAAGCGTCCAGCACACGCAGCGGTACGGCTGAGCCGCCGCAAGTGAGCTTGTCCAGCGAGGAAATATCTGTCTGTGCCCAGGCCGGGTGCTCGCAGAGCATCTGAAAGGTGGTGGGGACGCCGTTAAGTGAGGTCACCTTGAGCCCTGCGATCAGCTCCAGCGCCCGGCCGGCGTCGAAGCGCCGCTCCAGCACCACCATGCCCCCCTTGAGCAACATCGGCAGCACGCCCATGTCCAGCGAGGCGACATGGAACATCGGCGAAATGATCAGCGCAACGTCGTGCCGGTTCACGTCCATGTCCACGATGACGTTGATGGCGTTCCAGGTGAGGTTGCCATGTGTGAGCAGGGCGCCCTTGGGCCGGCCCGTGGTTCCGGAGGTGTACAGGATCATGGCGCCGTCGTCGTGCCCTACCGGTTCATCCAGTGGCTCCGGGTTTCCCGCGGCGACCACCTCGTCAAAGGACTCCTCCGGCAGCGCGTCGGAAGCGGCCCCGGAGGGCCCGCCGGCCGTTGCCGATCCGTCGTCGACCACAATCCGGCGGCCGACGGCGCTCTGCCGGGCACCGGCGATGGCCAGGCCGGCCAGGCTGGCGCCGTGGATGAGGACAAGCGCCCCGCTGTCCTGGAGCTGGAACTGGATTTCCGGCGGCGCCAGCCGGGTGTTCAGCGGCACGAAGATGGCGCCCAGGAGTCCGCAGGCGAAAAATGTCTCCACGAAGGCCGGATCGTTCTCCCCCAGATAGGCCACCCGGTCCCCCGCCTGCACCCCGCGGGAGCGCAGGGCCTGGGCCAGCCGGTCGGCCCGGTCCGAGAGTTCCGCATAGCTGATCCGCCGCTCCCCCGCCACGAGGGCGACGGCCTGGCCGGTCTTGGGCCGGCGGCGGTGCAGCCAGGCGCCAACTCCATTGTTGTACATGCTAGTTTCCTTCCGAAGGTCCCGCGGCGGGTCCGGATCCGGTGCTTTTAGAGGGTGGTTAGATCGTTATTCTTGGGCTCGCGGGTGAGCAGGATGAAGATGATGGAGACGACGGACATGCCGCCCAGGTACCAGACCACGGAGCTGATGTCCTGACCGGAGTTCTTGAAGATCTCCGCCACGATGCCGGGGGTGAAGCCTGCGCCGATCAGCGTGGCCAGTTGGTAACCCAGTGACGCCCCGGTGTAGCGGCTGGTGGTGCCGAACTGTTCGGAGACAAACGCGGCCAGCGGGCCGAACAGGCAAGAGTGCAGCATCAGTCCGACGGTGAAGGCGAGCAGGATCAGGCCCACGTTGTTGGAAGCCAACATGGCGAACATCGGGAAGAGGAACAGGACAAAGAGCACCAGGCCACCCAACATGACCGGCTTCCGGCCCAGTTTGTCCGAGAGCCTGCCACCGAGCAGCACGAAGCCGATGGAGATCAGCGAGGCACCCGCGAAGGCATACAGGACACCCTGCCGGTCCGCGCCCTTGGAGACGGCAAACGTCACGGCAAAGGTGGCCAGCACTACCTGGAGGCCAAAGCCGGCCGCACCGGCCAGCATGGTGAAGATCAGGACCCGCGGCTTCTTCAGCACCTGCACCAGCGGGATGCTGGGCTTGGCGCCCTGGGCTTCCTCCAGCGCGACGGCGGCCTTGAAGATAGGGCTTTCGGCCACCTTAAGCCGGATGAACATGCCGACGATCAGCAGCACAAAGGACACCAGGAACGGAATCCGCCAGCCCCACGCCAGGAACTGGCTGTTGGGCAGCGCGGAGACGACGGCCATTGCAAGCGTGCCGAGCACGGCACCGGTGGGAGCCCCGGCGTTGACAAACGAGGCGGCAAGGCCGCGCCGGCCGGATTCGGAGTGTTCCAGCGCCATCAGGGCGGCGCCGCCCCACTCCCCGCCGACCGCGATGCCCTGCAGCACCCGCAGCAGGATCAGCAGCACGGCACCCCACGGACCGATCACCGAGCCGCCGGGGACGAGCCCGATGCAGGAGGAGGCCAGGCCCATCACCAGCATGGAGATGATCAGCATCCGCTTGCGGCCCAGCCGGTCCCCGAAGTGGCCGAAGATCACCCCGCCCAGCGGCCGGGCAACGTACCCGGCGGCGAAGGTGCCATAGGAGGCCACCACTCCCACCCAGTCATCCATCCCGGCGAAAAAGACCTTGGGGAACACCACCGCCGCCGCCGTGGCGTAGAGGAGAAAGTCGTAGTACTCAATGGTGCTGCCCAGATAGCTGGAGGCGATGACGGTGCGTGCCTCCCTGCGGCGGGCGGCTGGTTCAAGGGTGCCCACCGGGCTGGTTGTGGTCATGAGCGTTCCTTCGTTAGGAGGATGGGGATCAGAGGATGGGGATCAGTTGTAGAAGCGGGCCAGGAATTCGGCGACGACGGCGGGACGGTCCTGGCCCTCGATCTCGATGGTGTTGTTGACCTTGATCTGTACGCCACCCTTGACCTCGCCCACCTCTTCGATGGTGGCGTGAAGCCGGACGCGGGCACCGACCTTGACCGGTGAGGTGAAGCGGACCCGGTCCAATCCGTAGTTCACCTTTGTGGTGGCACCGTCCACGTCAAAGAGTTCACCCCAGAGCGGGATAATCAGGGACAGTGTGAGGAAGCCGTGCGCAATCGGCGCCCCAAACGGGCCGTCCTTGGCTTTCTCCGGGTCCACATGGATCCATTGGTGGTCGTCGGTGGCCTCGGCAAAAAGGTTCACCTGTTCCTGGGTGATTTCGCGGTATTCGGTGTAACCAAGGTCCGATCCGGCCAGGGTGAGTACTTTGTCGAAATCGACAACGAGGTTGGGCATGTTCTTGGCTCCTGGTAGTGGGTTATGGGAGTGGTTGCTAGCGTGAAAAGGCGCTGGTTCCGGTCAGAGCGCGGCCGACGATCAGGGCGTTGATCTCGTGCGTGCCTTCATAGGAATAGACGGCTTCCGCGTCGGCGTGGAAGCGCCCGACGTCGGCGGCCAGGGTGATGCCGTTGCCGCCGGCCACTTCCCGGGCCAGTGCCACGGTTTCGCGCATGTGCAGGCTGGTCCACATCTTGGCCAGCGCGGAGTCCTCGTCGCGGTAGATGCCGCGGGACTGCTGCTCAGTCAGCCGGACCACCAGGGACAGTGAGGCGGTCAGGTTTCCCAGCATCCTGGCCAGCTTTTCCTGCACCAGTTGGAAGGACCCCAGCGGACGGCCGAACTGTTCCCGCTTCCGGACGTAGGCCAGGGCCGCCTCGAACGCTCCGGCCTGGATCCCGGTCGCGATCCAGGCCACGTCCGAGCGCATCGCCTTCAGCATCGCCGCGACGTCCCGGAAGGAGTTGACGCCGTGCAGGCGCATAGCCTCCGGAACACGGACCGCGCGCAGATCGATGTCCGCGTTCTGCATCATCCGCAGCGAGGTCTTGCCCGCAATCTTGGTCAGCGTGACGCCCGGGGCCTGCCTGTCCACCAGGAAGGCCTTGACCTGCCCGTCGGCGGTGTCCCGGGCAAAGACGGCCAGCACGTCGGCGTCCAGTGCGCCTCCGATCCAGCGTTTGGCCCCGTCCAGGACCCATTCGTCCCCGTCCCTTGTCTTCTCCCTGCGGGCGGTCGTGGCCAGGCCGCCGGCGATGTCGGAACCATGCTCGGGTTCCGTCAGCGAAAAGACGCCCTTAAGAGAGAAATCGACCACCTTGGGCATCCAGCGCGCCTGCTGTTCGGCGGACGCGCCCACCCGGATCGCGGTGCGGAACAGTCCGGCCTGCGCGGTGTAGAAGGTGGCCAGCGAGGCATCCGTGCGGGCCAGTTCGAAGATGCGGAATCCTTGGTAAATCCCCCGTGCGGGTCCGTCCGCGGTCAGCTCCGCCGGTTCCATCAGATCCAGGTCGATCAGCGGCCGGGCGAGCTGGTCGGGGAACTCCCCCCGTTCCCAATACTCGGCCAGCAGCGGGCGGGCCTCGGTGTCCAGGAAGGACCGCAGCCGGCCCAGCACGCGCCGCTCGGCGTCGCTCAGCAGGGACTCGGCGTCGTAGTAGTCGCAGATGCCATACAAACGTTCGGTCACGGGATCGGCCAACTGCGCCATCTCAGCCCTCCAGGCCCAGCAGGCGCACCGCGTTGGCCTTGAGGATCTTCGGCCGCACCTGGTCCTTCAGCGGCAGGTCCGCGAACGCGCCCAGCCACTTCTGCGGGGTGATCAGCGGGAAGTCGGTGCCGAAGAGCACCTTGTCCTGCAGGAACGAGTTGCTGGCCTTGACCAGAGATTCCGGGAAATACTTCGGGGACCAGCCGGAGAGGTCAATGTGCACGTTGGCCTTGTGCGTGGCAATCGAGTTGGCCTCGTCCTGCCACGGCACGGAGGGGTGGGCCATGATGATCTGCAGCCCCGGGAAGTCCGCCGCCACAGCGTCCAGCAGCAGCGGATTGGAGTAGGCCAGCTTGATGCCGTATCCGCCCGGCAGCCCGGCGCCCATCCCATTCTGTCCGGTGTGGAAAATGGCCGGCAGCCCGATGTCCTGCAGGGTCTCCCAGAGCGGGTAGAACGCCTCGTTGGACGGGTCGAAGCCCTGCAGTGACGGGTGGAACTTGAATCCGCGCGCGCCCAGCTCCCCGGACAGGTAGCGGGCCCGTTCCAGCGCCGCGGCGCCGGAGCGCGGATCGACGCTGCCGAACGGGATCAGCACGTCGTTGTTCCGGGCCGCGCCGGCGATCAGCTGTTCGATGCTGTTCGGATCATGCCCCAGGGCCGTGTGCGCGTCCACGGTAAAGACGACGGCGGCCATGTTCAGGCCGCGGTACACCTCGGCAATGGCGTCGATGTCCGGGCTGCGGTCCTCGCTCTTGAAGTACTTCTGCGACGCCTCGGTGAGAGCCTGGGGCAGCGACGCGTGGCCGTCGTCGTCGATTTCGACGTGCACATGCATGTCCACAGCGTCCAGGCCGGAAGCCTTCACACCCGGTTCGTAGGCAATTGGGCTCGGCATGGCTACTTGTTTCCTGCCGTTTGCGGTGCCAGCTCCGCCGGCAGCGGCGCGAACTCCTCGCCCACGCTCTGCAGCTTGTCCCCAAAAAGCCGGTGGAAGTCGGACTCGAGGTCCGCGTAGGTCCAGCCGCCCTCGCGGTATTCGGTGGCGGCGGCGTCGGGATGCGTCCAGATCTGCAGCCGGTCGCCGCCGGCGCCGATCGCCTGGCCGGTGATGTCGCCGGCCTCCGCGGAGGCCAGGTATGCAACCAGCGGGGCAACGTCGTCGGCCGTTCCAAAGCCCAGCCCCTGCCGGAAGAAGTCCGGCATCGCCTCGCCGCGCTCGCTCGCGGCCAGGGCGGCCGCGAAATAGGGGACGGTCTTGGTCATGGCGGTCGCCGCCACCGGGATGACGGCATTGGCGGTCACGCCGGCTTTCTTCATCTCCAGCGCCCAGGTCCGCACCATGCCGACGATGCCGGCCTTGGCGGCGGCGTAGTTGGTCTGGCCGAAGTTGCCGCGCTGGCCGGTGGGCGAGCCAATGGCGATGATCCGGCCGGCGACGCCGTTCTCCTTGAAGTACCCGAAGGCCTCCCGCGCACAGGTGAAGGTGCCGCGCAGGTGGACGTTGATCACCAGGTCGAAGTCCTCGTCGGTCATCTTCAGCAGGCTCTTGTCCCGCAGGATTCCGGCGTTGGTGACCAGGATGTCCAGGCCGCCGAAGTGCTTCACGGCCCCGGCCACCAGTGCCTTGGCCGCTTCCGTGGAGCCCACCGGGGCGACGACGGCTGCCGAACGGCCACCGTCGGCCTGGATTTCCGCGACCGCTGCGTTGGCGGTCTCCGCATTGACGTCATTGATAATGACCGCGGCCCCCTGGCGCGCCAGCTCCTTGGCGTAGGCCAGGCCCAGGCCTTGCCCGCTGCCGGTGACGATGGCGACTTTACCCTGCAAGCCCATGACTGCTCCTCTGCTGTGTCCGATAGGTGCCGTGTTCGGCACGCCTTGCGGCGCCGTTCGTTGTGCCCTGAGTCACCATGGAAGTACATATCGTTGAAGATGTCAATCATTTATTTTTTCACTGGAGGTAGTCGCCACCTCTACGGGGCAAGGACTGGGGCGGTGCGGCTGGACCCAGCCCATGCCACGTGGAATGATTGAAGTATTCAACGTTTCCTCAGCCCCTTCCGGAAGGCAGCATGGCGCCCCCGAACAGTGTCACCGTCGAATCCAGCGCAACCGCCGATCGTACCGGCTGGACGCCACCGCGGCTGGCCGGCTCCTCGATCAGCAACGATCTGGGTTTCCTGCTGGCCAAGCTGCACGCCGCCGGATCGGTGCTCAACAATGCTGCCCTGGCCCAGTTCGGGCTGAAGGAACGCTCCTACTCCGTGCTGGCCCTGGCCGGTGGGGACCTGGAACCCAGCCAGCGCGAGATGGCGGAGTTCCTGAGCCTGGATCCCAGCCAGGTCGTAGCCCTCATTGACGAACTGGAACAGCGCGGGTTGGTGAAAAGGACGGTGGGCAGAACGGACCGCCGGCACAAACTGGTGGCCGTCACCGCCAAGGGCCGCAAGGTCCTCGTTGCCGCGCGGCAGGCCGCGCAGGAAGCCGAGGCTACACAGCTGGCCATGCTGGCGCCCCAGGAAGTCACAGCGTTGAAGGCCATCCTGGGCAAGGCCGTTTGGGTGCCCGGATCCCCGGCATAGGCTCCCGCCCGGGAGTTGCCTACGCCGGTTCGGTCTCTCCCTGCGGAGCGGCGTCCACAAGACGTGGCCGGCCGGAGAGCCAGCCGAAGATAGCGGCACCGGAACCGACAAGCAGGAACATCACGCCCGCGGCCACAAATCCCCCGGTGGCCGCGTGCAGCTGGCCCACCAGCAAGGTGCCAACCGATCCCACGCCGTAGCCCACACCCTGCATCATGCCGGACAGGTGCGCGGCGGTGTGGCCGTCCCGGGTACGCAGCACAATCATGGTCAGCGCCACCGCCGTCAGGCTTCCCTGCCCCAGGCCCAGCAGCGAGGTCCAGATCCAGATGCCCTGCATGGGGCCGAAGATGCTCAGCGCGAAGCCGACGCCGGTCATCAGCGCCACCGTCACGTTCAGCACGCTTTGCCGACGCAGCTTCACGGCCAGCGCCGGCGCCAGCAGCGATCCTGCCATCTGCAGCACGATGGACACGGCCACCATGACGCCCGCCGTCCCGCCGTCGGTACCCCTGGACCGCAAAATAGGGGCCAGCCAGGCGAACACGCTGAAGGACATCATCGCCTGGAACACCATGAACAAGGTAACCTGCCAGGCTATCCGCGAACGCCACACGCTGGGTCCCTCCGCGGTCCGGGCACGGCGGGCATGCTTCTGCCGGAGCGCGACGGGTGCCCACACCAACACCGCCAATACGGCCGGAAGGGTCCAGAAACCCAGCGCCAGCTGCCATGATCCGGTGGCGGCGTAGACAGGGTGCGTAAAGCCGGCGCCCAGGGCGGCGGCCGCACAGATGGACATGGTGTACATCCCGGTCATCAGGCCCAGCCGGTGCTGAAAGTCCCGCTTCACCAGCCCCGGCATCAGCACGTTGACGACGGCGATCGAGGCACCGGCGGCGAAGGTACCCACCAGCATGGCCGGCAGCGCACCCACACCGCGCACGGCCAGGCCCAGAGCCAGCAGCACCATGCAGCCCAGCAGGGTGCGTTCGGCACCGAAGCGCCGGGCCAGGCCGGGCGCAAACGGGGCAAAGACGCCCAGGAACGTCACGGGCACGGTGGAGAGCACCGTCACCGCCCACACCGGCATTCCGGTGGCGGAAATAACCTCCTGCTGCACAGCAGCGAAGCTGGAGAACACGGTGCGCAGGTTCAACCCGCACAGGATCAGCGCGATGGCAACATACAGCAGGCCCAGCCGGGGCGGAACGGTGGTTCTGTCCGGACCGGGAACCTCATCCGCCTCCGGGTCGACCAGGGTTTCGGGGCCATGCATCAGCGGTTCCGGGCCAGCGCCGGCTCCGTGGCCGCCCCGCGTTCCGGGTCCAGCCAGCCGGTTTCGATGCCGATCTGCCGCCCTCGGGAGCGCAGATAAACCAGGTGGCTGGCCGTTTCGGCAATGGCGAACCGCAGCGAATATCCGTGCAGCGCATCCCAGCCGCGCGACCAGGTCAGCTCCTTCGCCACCTCCCAGACCGTGTCCGGGCGGCTGCTCTCCAGGACCGCCGCCACCTCCTCGGAGCGGGCCCTGTTGTGCGCCTCGAGGATGGCAATCCGGTTCCGGATGCCGCTGAAGCGGTACTCGTGCGCGGGGCAGACCTCCACGGTGACGCCGGCGCCGTCGTCCGTGCCGCCGTCGCCGCCGTCGCCGTCGTCCCTGCCTTCGTGGCCCGCGCCGTCGTCGGGAAAGCAGCCGGCCAACGCCGCCAGTGACTCGAAGTACACGGCCAGCGGATTCTCCAGCCCGCCGCGTTCGAGCGAAATGTGCGGGGAGATGCGCGGCAGCACATGGTCGCCGCTGAAGAGCAGTGAATTGTCCTCATCCAGAAGGCAGATATGGCCAGGCGTGTGCCCAGGGGTGGCAATCACCCGGATGGACCGCCCGGCCAGCGGCAGCAGTTCGCCGTCCCCCAACCGGAGATCGGGCACCGGCAGCGTCGGCACCACGGAGATCCTGTGCCCGGACATGGCCATTTCCTCCAACCGGTCCGCCGGAACACCCCAAAAGGTAAGCTGGCCGCGGTCCGCCGCAGCGGCCCCCAGCGGGTCGGCCGGGAGCGAGCGCCAGCGCTCGTCCTGCCCCATTGCCAGGCGCGCTCCGGAGGCCCGTTGCAGCCGGGCCGTCATGCCGTGATGGTCCGGATGGTAATGCGTGACGGCGATGCCGGTCACCTGCTGCGCGGTGATCCCCGCCGCCGCCAGTCCCGCGAGCAGATGCTCCCAGCCCTCGTCGCTGTCCCAGCCGGGATCGACGACGACGGCTCCCTCGGGTCCGGTCAGCAGGTAGCTGAGCGTGTAACGCAGCGGATTGTCCGGAAAGGGAACCGGAATAGACCACACGCCGTCCGCAATCCGCTCGACGGCGGGAAAGGTCTTGTTGTCCCACGCCGCCTTCTGCGCGTGTCCGGTGATGATGATGTTCCCTGGTTCAGCCATAGTCCTAGGAGATCATAGATTCGCCGCGCTCAAAGCCTCAGGCCTCAGCTCGTCTCAGACCGTGGCGGCGAAGGAACCTTGGTAGATTGCTGACAGCCGCGGCCCCAACCGCTGGGCCATCAGCCGGTATCCCGCGTTGTCCGGGTGCAGGGTATCCGGCATGTTTGCCTGGGCTTCCTCCGGACTGAGGACGTCCCGTCCGTGAATACAGTGCAGCCGGGCGTCCCCGCGCTTCTGCAAGACCCCAACCACCTGCTCGGTCGCCTGCCGGTACTGCTCCAGTGTCCAGCCGACGGCGTTGGCGCGGTCCTCGCGCGGGGCCGAGGGCATCGGGGTGATGACGGCCAGCGGGGTGCGCGGATGGGCACGGCGGACGGCCGAAACGAAACCGAAGATCCGGCTGGCGTAGGTGCGCTCGGAGAACGTTGCCGCGTTGTAGGAGTTGATGCCCAGGCAGAGCGAAATCAGGTCCGCGGACAGTGCGGAAATGGTCTCTTCCACGGCCGGATCCAGCTGGCACTCCCCTGCCATGCCCAGGTTGTGCAGCTCCCAGCCGTACCTGGCGGCCACCAGCGCGGGCCAGGTTTCCGACGGCCCATCCGCCTGCTGGCACTGGGTCAGCGAACTGCCGTAGGTCACCCAGCGCGGGCCGGATTCCGGGAGCGCGGCGGCATTCGCGCCTTCCAGCGCGGCCTCCCGCAGCCGGAAGCCGCCAAACTGTGGCAGCCACAGTTCAACGACCGAGCCTGCCGGGAGCGGGTCGAGGACGACGTCGTGCCGCTGGCGGCCCGCTGCCGGGAGACGGTGGACCAGGACTCCGTTGACCAGGACGTCGAGGGGTGAGCTGACCGGGGTGCCTTCCCGAGTCAATCAGGAGCCGGCCCCCGGAGGACGCCCAGCGCGCACGGACGCCGGCGGTCATGGCGGCACGGTTCTCCAGTCCGTCGGTGGCCGGGGGGATGAAACCGGAAGCATCCAGGCGGCGGAAAACGGTCCATCCTTGCGGGTCCGTTTCAGTCTCGCGGAGGCCAGCCCACCGGGCGGCAACAGAAGTCATGAGGAACACGATACCTGTACCGCCGCACGGCGCCGCCGGACAACGGTGACTGCAGTGGCGGCCGCGGCCAGCACCCCGGGGACCAGCAGATGCGCCCCGGCCAGCAGCAGCAGCCCGGCCACCAGGACGCAGGACACCAGGGCCAGCCACCAGCCCAGCGAATATCTGGCCAGCAACCTCAGCGCGGCGAGCATGCCGGCCGCGTACACCGCCGCCATGCAACTGGTGTGGATCAGAATGAACGCGGTGAGGTCCAGCCCGTTGAGGACCAGAGCCGCGAGGTAGATAGCCACCAGTCCACCCACCACGGCCAGGCTCCGGCGTGGCGCCTGTCCCGGTCCGGCTCCAGGGGCGAGCCGCCGGGGCAGGTCCCCGTCCCGGCCCAGCGAGGCACCGAGCTTGGCGAACGCGCCCAGGTAGGCGTTCAGCACGCCGAGCACCACCACCGT
>DASYGM010000205.1:0-22995 GCA_035999715.1 Micrococcaceae bacterium
CACGCCACCTTCGAACAGGCCAAGAAGTCCGCCGAAGCCATGCTCAAGGGCGACCCGGATGCCTGGGGCATCATTACGGAGGGAGTCAAAACCAAGCTGCAGGAATTCCTGCCGCACAAGGAGGGCTGATGGCGCGGGCCAGCGCCGCCGATCCGGCGGTCGAGGCGGTGGAAACCGCCGTCTACAAGATCCCCACCGACGCTCCGGAGGGCGACGGCACCTTCGCCTGGGATTCCACCACCATGGTGCTGGTCCGCGTCCGGGCCGGCGGCTGCGAAGGGCTGGGATGGACGTACGGACCGGCCGCCTGCGCGCAGCTGGTCACCGAACTGCTGGCACCAGTGGTCTGCGGCCGCCCGGCCCTGGACGTCGGGGGTTCGGCGGTGGCCATGCTCAAGGCCGTCCGCAACGCCGGCCGGCCCGGCGTCGTCGGTTACGCCATTTCCGCCGTCGACTGTGCGCTGTGGGACCTGAAGGCACGCCTGTTGGGCGTCGCGCTGCACCGGCTGCTGGGCGCCGTGCGCCCAGCGGTGGACGTCTACGGCAGCGGCGGCTTTACCACCTACTCCCGGTCGCAGTTGGAGGAACAGCTCACCGGCTGGGCCGTGCAGGAGCGGATTCCGCGGGTCAAAATCAAAATCGGGCAGGACGGCGGCACCAGCACCGGGCGGGACCGGGAACGGATGCGCCAAGCCAGGGAGATCATCGGCGCCGGCACGGAGCTGTTCGTCGATGCCAACGGAGCCTACACGGCTAAGCAGGCCGTGCGGGTGTTGGAATCGGTGGCAGAGCTGGGCATCGTCTGGTTCGAGGAGCCCGTCTCCTCCAACGACTTGGAGGGCCTGCGCACGGTCCGCGCAGCCATTGCCGCCGACGTCGCCGCCGGGGAATATGGCACGGACCTGCACTACTATTGGCAGCTGTGCCGCGCCGACGCCGTCGACTGCGTGCAGGTGGACGTCTCCCGCTGCGGCGGCATCACGCAATGGCTGCGCATCGCGGCGCTGGTGGCCGCCCACGGACTGCAGGTTTCCGGGCACTGCGCGCCGCACCTGAGCGTGCATGCGGCGGCCGCGACGGAGAACTTCCGGCACCTGGAGTGGTTTCACGATCACGTGCGGATTGAACGGATGTTCTTTGATGGCACCCTGGATCCATCGGGGGGTAGCCTGACACCGGATGCCGGCGCCGCCGGGAACGGCCTGGAACTGCGCTCCACAGACAGTGAAAAGTACCGCGTCGGCTGATTGGAAAAGGAGGGCAACATGGAGGCGTCATCGCAGGAGCAGCACAATATCCGGCGTCAGCTGGCCATCCTGGAGGTGGCTGCGCAGGCGGACGGCGAGAGCACCGATGAGATTGTAGGGATGCTGCGCGCGGCGATGGCCCGGCACCGGGTCAGCGCCCCAACGGATATCTGGCTGAAAGGCGTGGCCCGGGACGCCTCGCTGGGGGTGGCTTACGTGGTCAGCACGGAGGCCATGGAGGAGGCGCGGGCGCGGATGAAGCGTTCCCGGCTCGACGGCACACGTTCACTCGTGGCCGAGGACGGCGCGGGGCTCAAGGACGAGGCGCTGGCGGACTACGCGCTGGCGGACGACGACGGCGCTACAGCCGGTGCGATGGGTGGCGGTCTGGACGTGGCGCACGGGCCTGGCCAGGACCCGGCGGCGGCCGGGGCAGACGTTGCGGCTGCCGCCGTCGGACCGGCCGGCGCACCGTCACTGCATCAGGTGACGATTGACACGCCGGTTCCCGGCCGCACCGAGCGGCTGCGCGGGTTCCTGGGCGTTCCCGCCGGCAGCGGGCCCTGGCCCGCCGTCGTGATGATCCACGAGGCGTTCGCCATCGACGCGGTGATGCTGCGGCAGGTGGAACGGATGGCCCAGGCGGGATACCTGGTCCTGATGCCGGACCTGTTCAGCGCCGGCGGCCCCCGGCGTTGTCTGGCGGCAACATTCCGCGCGCTCTCCGCCCGGCAGGGCAGGGCGTTTGACGACATTGAGGCGGCCCGCCAGTGGCTCCTGGGGCGCGCCGACAGCTCCGGCGCCGTCGGCATCCTGGGCTTCTGCATGGGCGGCGGGTTTGCCCTCGTGGCAGCGTCCCGTGGCTTCGACGTGGCGTCGGTGAACTACGGCTCGGTCCCCAGGGACATTTCGGAGGTGCTTCAGGGCGCCTGTCCCGTCGTCGGCAGCTACGGCGCTAAGGACAGGCTCGTCCGTGCGGTCCCCCGGCTGGAGGCGGCGCTGGAGGAGCAGGGGATTGATCACGATGTAAGGGTCTATCCGGACGCCGGGCACGCCTTCCTGAACGACGCACCCACCGGTCCGGCGTTGCTGCAGCCGGTGCTCAAACTCATCTCCGGGGCAGGTCCTGACCCCGAGGCCGCCGCGGATGCCTGGCACCGGATTGAGGAATTCTTCCGCAAGCACCTGGTGGAGGCGCCCCTGCCGGGAGCCCCGTGAGGGTTTCGGGCGGGGTTGCCATACTGGACTGATGACGGAATCCAGCACCGGAACCGCCGGGCCAACACTGCGCGGGCGGACGGCGGGCATAGCCCGGGCGGTGCTCTCGCCGGCCCGGCTGCAGCTTGCCGGCAAGGCCGCCCTGGCCGCCGGGATCGCCTGGGCAGTGGCACCCCTCATTCCCGGCCCGGCTGCCCATTACCCGTATTACGCCCCCTTCGGCGCACTGATCAGCATGTATCCCACCGTGGCCAGTTCCGCCAGGCAGGGCCTGCAAAGCCTGATCGGCCTGGCGGTGGGTATCGGGCTCGCTTTTTCGCTGGTGGCCCTGGGCAAGCCCACCCCCGTGACCGTAGCGGTGGTGATCGGGGTAGGGATAATTCTTTCCGGGATACCCAGGATCGGCGGAGGCAAAGACTGGATCCCCATGGCGGCGCTGTTTGTCCTGGTAATAGGAGGAACCAATGCGGAGTCCTTCTCCGTGGGCTACCTCATGCAGACCGGGGTGGGCGTGGTGATAGGCCTTGCCGTGAACCTGCTGATTTTTCCGCCGCTGCATTTCAATGCGGCAGCCAGCAGCCTGGAGCAGGACAGGATGGAACTGGCCGGGCAGCTTGAGGACATGGCTGCCGCCATTGTTGAGCCATGGCCCCCGGACCACGACGAGTGGTCCAAGCGCCGCGAGCGGTTGGCCGATGCCGCCAGGGGTGTTCGCAAGGCTGTCGGGGAGGCGGACCTGAGCCGGCGCGCCAATCCCAGGCGCCGGTTCCATCAGCGCGACATCGGTGCCGACTACGTCCATGTGCGCGCGCTGGAACGCGTAACGTTCCACGTGCAGGACATCACCGAAGTCCTCTCCGATGCCATCTGGGAAACACCCAAGGACACGCCCGTCCCCGAAGAACTCTGCGAACCGCTCAGCCTTGCCCTGGGCGCGACAGGCGCACTGCTGCGGGCGTGGAACAGCAAGGATGCCCACGAGTCGCTCACCGTGGCGAGGGTAGCTGTGGAGGACGCTTCTGCCGATTACCACCGGATCGGTTCCCCGCAGAAACCGGTCACGGTGGCCGCCTCCATCGACATGAGCCTGAGCCGCATCGTGCGGGTCGTCCAGGCCAGCGTGCGCCGCGAAACGGACCAGCACCGCGGATAACCGGCCGGAACTCCAAGTCATCCGCGGAAATTGCCGGGTGCCAGAGCGCAACGGGCCAGCGGGCGGAGCGGGTCACGCTGCGCAAACTTTACCAACGGCCGGCCGATCTGCTTATACTAAGTATGCTTCGCGTTCCGTTGAACGTATGCGGCTCTCCACCGGAGCCGAGACCAACCGTAGTAAAGAAAGCGAGCGGATCATGGGACTGGATGACAAGATCAAGAACGAAGCCCAGCACCTGGGCGGCAAAGCCAAGGAAGCCACAGGGGACGTGACCAACAAGGACGACCTCAAGGCCGAAGGCCAGAAGGACCAAGTGGCTGCGGACGCCAAGAAGGTCGGCGAAGACGTCAAGGACACCTTCAAGAAAGACTGATCAACCACGACGGCCAAGAAAGACTGATCAACCACGACGGCGGGCACCCTGGGCGGGTGCCCGCCGTCGTCGCGTCCCCCACCGCCGCCGTCGTCGTGTCCTCCGCCGAGCCGCCGCGCTCTCCTGCCGCCGTCGTGCTCCACCGCCTCAGCCCGCCGTCGCCCGCGCCCCGCCCCCGCACCCCCGCGCGTACGCGTCCGAAGCCGGGCATCCACCCGTCGCAGTGCCCTACCCAAGGATTGCCCCTGAGGATATGGTTCATTTGTGGCCACAACCGGCGACGCCGGACACAGCCATGGCCGCCAGTGTCTGCGAGGAGTGCTGCAATGAAGAAGCTCATTAACGACCCTAAATCCGTGGTTGACGAGTCCGTGGAAGGCTTTGGCCAGGCCCATGCTGACCTGGTGACGGTGTACCCGGATCCGATGTACATCACGCGCAAGGACGCGCCGGTCCAGGGCAAAGTGGGCCTGGTTTCCGGTGGCGGAAGCGGACACGAGCCGCTGCACGCCGGGTATGTGGGCAGGGGCATGCTGGACGCAGCGGTTCCCGGCGCCGTCTTCACCTCGCCCACCCCCGACCAGATCATTCCGGCCACCCTTGCCGTCAATTCCGGAGCCGGTGTGGTCCACATCGTCAAGAATTACACCGGCGACGTGCTGAACTTCGAGACAGCTGCGGAGATGGCGCAGGCTGAAGGCGTCGAGGTGCGCACCGTCCTGGTGAACGACGACGTCGCGGTGGAGGACTCGCTGTACACGGCGGGCCGGCGCGGCGTGGGCGGGACGGTGCTGGTGGAGAAGATTGCCGGTGCCGCGGCCGAGCGCGGCGACTCGCTGGACGCCGTGGCGGCGATCGGGCAGCGGGTCAACGATAACGTGCGCACCATGGGGGTGGCGTTGTCCGCCTGCACGGTTCCGCATGCCGGCGTGCCCAGCTTTGAGCTGGCCGAGGACGAGATCGAGATCGGCATCGGCATCCACGGCGAGCCGGGCCGGCACCGCATCCCGATGGAAAACGCCGACGGCATCACGGACCGCCTGCTGGAGCCGATCCTGACCGATTTGAAGCTCAACCAGGGCGAGAAGGTGCTGCTTTTCGTCAACGGAATGGGCGGAACTCCGCTCAGTGAGCTCTACATCGTTTACCGGCACGCCCTGAAGGTGCTTGGGGACGCCGGTGTCAGCATCGAGCGCTCACTGGTGGGCAACTACATCACGGCCCTGGAAATGCAGGGCTGTTCCATCTCGGTGCTCCGTCTGGACGATGAAATGGTGGAACTGTGGGACGCGCCCGTGCACACGGCGGCCCTGCGCTGGGGAATGTGAGAGGGCAACGGCCATGGCTGAAACATTGGACGCGGCGTGGGCGCTCGCCTGGCTGCGGCGGGGCGCCGAGGTGATTGCCGAGCACAACGTCGAACTGAGCGGGCTGGACCGGGCGATCGGCGACGGCGACCACGGCGAAAACATGAACCGGGGGTTCCAGGCGATTCTGGGGAAGCTGGACGAAGCCACGCCCGATACACCCGGCGCGGCCTTCAAACTCGCCGCCATGACGCTGATGTCCAAGGTCGGCGGCGCTGCCGGCCCGCTCTACGGCACCGCTTTCCTGCGTGCCGCCACGTCGGCCGGGGACGTCATCGAGTTGGATTCTGCGGCTCTGGCCGCGGCCCTAGCTGCCGCCCGTGATGGCGTGGTAGCTCGGGGCAAAGCCGAGCCGGGGGATAAAACCATGATCGATGCCTGGACCCCGGCGGTTGAGGCTGCCCGCGCGGCGGCCGAAGCGGGGAAGTCTCCGGCCGAGTTGCTCTCCGCTGCTGCTGCCGCCGCGGAGGAGGGCGCCGTTGCCACCGATCCGCTCGTGGCCAGGAAAGGCCGGGCCAGCTACCTTGGCGAACGCAGCGCCGGACACAGGGATCCTGGTGCCGCCTCCTCCGCCCTGCTGCTGCGCGCCGCAGCGGACACCGCCGGTGCCACCGGATGAGCGTCGGTCTGGTGATCGTTTCGCACAGCGAAAAACTCGCCGAAGGGGTGGTGGAACTGGCCGCCCAAATGGCGCGTGATGTCACCTTGGTGGCTGCCGGAGGAACGCAGGTCTCCTCCGGCGGCACCGGCATCGGGACCAGCCTGGAACGGGTGATGGACGCCCTATCCGCCGCCGACACCGGCGACGGCGTACTGGTGCTGACGGATCTGGGCTCCGCCGTGATGACGGCCGAGTCGGCTCTTGAATTCATGGGGAACCCGGCGACAATTGCGTTGGCGGACGCCCCACTCGTCGAAGGGGCCGTCGCCGCAGCCGTCGCCGCCCAGTCCGGTGCTTCGTTGGCCGAGGTGCGGAATGCCGCCGAGGTGGCGCTGCAACCCCCGGGTCAAGGTCCGGGCAGGGCAGACCAGCCAGCGACGGAGACTGGTCCCAGTGGACCCGGACAGACTGCCACCGAGCCGGAGTCGGAGCCTGATGCCGTCCGGCCGGATCCGTCGGCCAAAGAGACGCTCGCCAATAGGTCCGACCCCAACGGCGGACCTATCACCGCTGACCTGACACTGATCAATCCCTTGGGTCTGCATGCGCGGCCGGCCGCGGTCCTCGCTGGGGCGTTGGGGGCCATGGATGTCGACATTGAAATCAACGGGGTCGATGGACAGTCTGTCATGATGCTGATGACCCTGGGTGCAGGAGAAGGCAAAGAACTGCATGTCCAAGCCAGCGGCCCTGATGCACAGCAGGCGGTCGACTTCGTCAGCTCGGAAGTGGAAAAGGGCTTCGGGGAGATCTAGAAATCTACCCCGCGCTAACTGCATTTCCTTTCATCTACCCCGCGCTAACTGCAGCGAGCGGACTTCTTCCGTGCACTTAGCGCGGGGTAGTTGCACGCGTTCCCCGGGCGGGCGGGAATCGCGGGGAATTAGGCGGGCAACCGGATTCCCTCGGCGGCGCTCTGTGCCAGGCCATCCTGCAGCAACCCGTCGATGGCTCTTTCCAGCTGGGATTCTTCCGCTTGCAGGGACCGCAGCCGTTCCAACTGGGCCTGGACTGAAGCGGAATCGGTACGGCAGGTGCCTATTTCCCAAAGGGCCTGGCCGTCGGAATCTGCTACGCCGGAAATATCCCTGGCTCTATTGAAGAACAGCCGTCGCGCTACCGGTGCCTGGGCTGCCCGCAAGACGGCCATGACGGCGCCGCGCACCTGCCGGTCGCTGCCTGCCCAGGGTTGGCCCTTCGGCACGTAGCTGGGTGCCGGTTGCCCGGCCCCGCGCCAGGCACAAACTTCGCGCACCGGGCATTCGCCGCATGCGGGCGAGCGGGCCGTGCAGACCAATGCACCCAGCTCCATGACCCCGGCGTTCCACTGGACAGCCAGCGCGCGGTCGTGGGGGAGCAGGTCTTCGGCGAGCCTCGTTTCGGCCCGGTTCAGCGCGGGGGCGGGCAGTGCCTGGCCAGCAAACAGTCTGGCGTGCACCCGCCTAATGTTGGTGTCGACAACGGTTTCGCGCTGATTGAAGGCAAAGACTGCGACGGCGGCTGCCGTGTAAGTGCCGACGCCGGGAAGGCTGAGCAGTTGTTCATAGGAATCTGGAACAGCACCGTCGTGCAGCGTGGTGATGGCAACGGCCGCGGCATGCAGGCGAAGGGCCCGACGCGGATAACCCAGCCGGCCCCAGGCACGAACAGCTTCGCCGCTGGATATGGCGGCCAAGGCGGAGGGCGTGGGCCAGCGGGCCAGCCATTCCTCCCAGACCGGCTGCACCCGCACCACCGGGGTCTGCTGCAGCATGACTTCGCTGACCAGCACGCCCCACGCCGAGCAGTCCGGCCGCCGCCACGGCAGGTCCCGGGCATTGGCTGCGAACCAGAGGGTGACGTCCTGGTGCACATTTTCCAAGGCAGACGGCAGCGGGAGTGACTGCGCCGCCGGGCTGGGAGACGGCTGCGGAGCCGCGGCTTTTCCAACGGCCGGCAGCGCCGCCGGGTTGGCAGGGGACTGCGGAGCCAGGCCTTCGGACGGGCGACTGATGGATGTCCCGGTCGTAGGGATCAGGGTACGGCTCGGATTGGCCGCGGTGAAGGTGTAGGTTTCGATGCAGACCATCCTATTGGACGCGTCGCAGTTGCTGGGATTGGGCGCAGGGTCTTGGCGTTGGCTGTGAGTGGTTGCACAGGGCGTATTGGAGGGTCCGACGGCGTGGTGGCACGCCTAGGCAGGGGCTGTTACCTACTGTGGAGGTATGGCTAGGCAGGGCACCGCGGGAAACGGCAATCGTGGAGGGCAAAAGCCTCCGCGTGGACCCGGGCGGAGTGCGGCGCAGGAGAAGATTTTTCGCCGTCGCCGCGCGGCCTTCGGTTGCCTGGTCCTGATGGTCCTGGTGGTGCTTCTGGTTTTGGCAGGCGGGGTAATTTTCATTGCCGCAAAGCTGCCGCCCAGTACCGCCGCCCAGCCGGCGGGCACCCATCCTGCGCGGCCGCCGTCGTCGTCCAGCACTGTCACCCCCTCCCAGAAAGCAACCGAGGCGCCTAGCCAGAGCGCGGTGCCGAGCGCAACTCAGGACGCAACCCCGACGTGCGATCCGAGTCTGGTGACCGTGGTCGCCTCCGTGGATGCGCAGGTTTATGCGCCGGGCCAGAACCCACTGCTGGAGATGAAGGTAACCAATGGCGGTACCGTTCCCTGTGAGGTGAATCTGGGGACCAGCCAGATGGAGTACGTCATCACCAGCGGCAGTGACAGGATCTTTTCCTCAAAGGACTGCCAGGACGGTAGCGATGACCTGAGTAAGACCATTGCGCCGGGCGCCTCGGAGACGGCCAATTTTCCGTGGCAGCGCAACCGGAGTGCGCCCGGCTGCTCGCCGGTGCCCGTGATCCCCAAGCCTGGTTACTACAAGTTCCAGGCGATCCTGGGGCAATGGACCAGCAACATGGCGGTTTTCGAGCTGCAGTAGCTTGCGTTGCTGCCAGGGGCCAGCGGCCAGCGGGCCCCTGGCAGGGGCAGTTAGTACCTCAGCTCCCGGTACCGGAAATCAGAGGAATCTGTCCAGCAGGCTCGCCTCGGCAATGCGTGAGAGCCCCTCACGGACGTTGCGCGCGCGCTGTTCGCCGATGCCTTCGACCTCCATGAGCTCGTCGATGGTGGCGGCCATCAGGTTCTGCAGTCCGCCGAAGTGGTCCACCAGGCGGTGCGCTACGGCACGCGGGACAGCTTTGAGTCCGGAGAGTAGCCGGTAGCCACGGGGCTGGATGACGGCTTCGAGGGATTCGGATCCGCTGGTCAGCCCGACGATGCTTGCAATCCGGCTAAGATCGATCAGCTCGGTGGGCCCGATGGCGTGCAGGGCGGCAACGGCGGGTTCAACATCGGCGACGCTGGTAGCCGGGCCGGAATAGTCCCGGATGACCATCTCACTGCCCGGGCCGCGGCCCACGGTCAGCTCATCCAGCTGAAGCGAGAGCAGCCGGCCGTCCACGCCCAACTCCAGAACGTACTGGGCGATTTCCTCCGAGATGCGGCGCACCATTTCCTGGCGCTGCAGGGTCACAGCCACGTCGCGGACCGTCACCATCGCCTCGATCTCCAGGGCGGAGAGGGAGCTGGTGACTTGGTCCAGCCGGGCGCGGTAGCGTTCCAGGGTGGCGAGGGCCTGATTGGCGCGGGCCAGTACCTTTTCGGATCCCTCAAGCACGTGCCGCAGGCCGTTCACGTAGAGGGCGATGATCTGCATGGACTGGCTGACGGAAATCACGGGCACGCCGGTCTGGATGGCGACGCGCTCCGCGGTGCGGTGCCGGGTGCCCGATTCCTGGGTCTCGATGGTCGGGTCCGGCACCAGCTGGACGGCGGCGCGGACAATGCGGCTGGCTTCCTTGTCGCAGATAATGGCACCGTCCATCTTGGCCAATTCGCGCAGCCGGGTGGGGGAGAAGTCAATGCCGATGTCGAAGCCGCCGGAGCAGAGCTGGTCGATGGTCCTGTCGGCGCCGAGGACAATCAGGGCGCCGGTGCGTCCGCGCAGGATCCGCTCCAGCCCGTCCCGCAATGGTGTTCCGGGGGCAACTCGGCCCAGGGTAGCCTTGAGGGCTTCTTCAGGGCTACGAACCATTGCCTATACCTTTCGCTGGGCGCGCAGGTCTTCCGCGCAGGTCACATCGCCCATAATAGTGGGATCCAGACGGCTTCCAGCGCCAGTTAGGCCCGGATGCGCCACTGATGTGGCCTAAACGTGACCGGAGGCCGGTGCTGCGGCTCCAACGTTGCGCTGTTCAGGAGGCGCGCCATTCAGGCGACGCCATTTGAGCGCTGCGCCAATTAAACAATGCCGCGTCAATTGAGCGCTGCGCAATTAAACAACGCCGTGCCAACTAAATGCTGTGCAGGGGCACCACCGCCCGCTCCTGTTTGCCGCCCTGGAAGAGCAAGTCCAGCGCCTCGGCGAGGTGGTGGACCTCCTTGACAGTGAAGCCTTTGGGCACGGCTCCGGGCCCGTTGGGGGTGGCGGGTACGACGGCGTGTGTGAAGCCGAGCCGGTGCGCTTCCTGGATGCGCTGGTTGATCCCCGGCACCGGCCGGATCTCCCCGGCAAGTCCCACCTCGCCGAAGGCCACCATCTTGGAGTGGATGGGGATTCTGGCCTTTGAGGAAGCGACGGCCAGGGTGACGGGCAGGTCCATGGCCGGTTCTGTGAGTTTCACCCCGCCAACGGTGGCAACGTAGCTGTCCTCGTCCTGCAGTTTGGCGCCGGCGCGCTGCTGCAGGACGGCCAGCAGCATGGACACGCGTGAGGAATCCAGGCCGTTGGTGGTCCGGCGCGGCTGCGAGCTGGAAGTGGGGGCCAGCAGTGACTGGACCTCCGCCAGCAGCGGACGGCGCCCCTCCAGGGTGACGGTGATGCAGGTACCGGAGACGGGTTCCTTGGTCCGCGAAACAAAAAGCCCGCTGGGGTCGGCCAGACCCACGATGCCCTGTTCGGTGAGATCAAAGCAGCCCACCTCGTCGGTGGGCCCGTACCGGTTCTTGATGGCGCGCAGCAGCCGCAGCCGGGAATGCCGCTCGCCGTCGAACTGGCATACCACATCCACCAGGTGCTCCAGCAGCCGGGGGCCGGCGATCGATCCGTCCTTGGTCACGTGGCCCACCAGCAGCGTCGTCATATTAAGCCGCTTGGCCGCGGCAATCAGCGAGGCGGCCACCTCACGGACCTGCGTCACCCCACCGGCGCTGCCCTCCACCGCTGCGCTGCTGAGTGTCTGCACCGAGTCCACCACCAGCAACTGCGGTTCGAGCTTTTCGACCTGGCCCAGTGCCGAGCCGAGGTCCGATTCGGCGGTCAGGTAGAGGGTGTCCGCCAAGGCGGAGATCCGCTCCGCGCGCAGCTTCACCTGAGCGGCGGACTCCTCGCCCGTAATGTAGAGGACGTCCCGGGTCTGCGCGCGGTCCTCATTGCGGGCGAATCTGGCCGCCACGTCCAGCAGCAGCGTCGATTTGCCCACCCCGGGCTCGCCGGCCAGCAGGATCACGGCTCCGGGCACCACGCCCCCACCCAACACCCGGTCCAGCTCCGCCACGCCGGTTGGCAGGTAGGCGGCCGCCGTCGCATCGACGTCCCCGATCCGAGGTGCCGGAACCGCCACGGAGGTGGCCGCCGTCGTCCGCGCCGTGACGGCGCCGGTCTCCTCCACGGTGCCCCAGGCCTGGCACTCGCCGCAGCGGCCTACCCATTTAACGGTGCTCCAGCCGCATTCCACGCATTTGTAGGTGTGGCCGGTGGTCTTGCTGGTGCGTGCGGTTTTTGCTGCCATCCTGCCAGCCTAACGGCGGCCGCCGACAACATTCGCGCGGCTGGCCGGGGAGCCTGGCCGGAGCCCGGCCCGGCCCCAGCCCCAGCGCAGCCCCAGCACGGCCCAGCCCCGGCCCAGCCCAGCCCCTAGCCCCAGAGCCGCCGGGTGGCGATCTGCGCCCCGTGGCCCAGCGCCTCCAGCTTCGCCACGGCGATCTGCGGGTGCACCCGCCCGCCCAGCCCGCAGTCGGTGGAGGCGATGACATTCTCCCGGCCCACAAGCCGGGCGAACCGCTCGATCCGGTCCGCCACCAGCTCCGGATGCTCCACCACGTTGGTGGCATGCGAGACGACGCCGGGAATGATGGACTTGCCTTCCGGCAGCTTGGTGTCCTCCCAGATCCGCCATTCGTGCTCGTGCCGGACGTTGGCGGCCTCGAAAGAGTAGGCGCCGGCGTTGATCTGCAGCACGGAGTCCACGATGTCCGCGAACGGAATGTCCGTGGTGTGGGGGCCGTGCCAGGATCCCCAGCACACGTGTAGGCGGATCTGCTCCTGCGGCAGCCCGCGCAGCGCATAGTTGGTGGCCTCCACGCGCAGCTGGATGAACTTCAGGTAGTCCTCCAGGCTGGGCTCGGGGTTGATCTGGTCCCAGCTTTCGGCCAGCGACGGGTCGTCGATCTGGACGGTCAGCCCGGCGTCGATGATGGCCTTGTACTCTTCGCGCATCGCGTCCGCGCAGGCGTAGAGGAACTCCTCCTCGTCCTGGTAGTACTCGTTGGACACGCGTGAGCAGGATCCGGGGGAGAGTGCGGCGATGAAGCCCTGCTCCAGGCCGGCGGCATCCAGCCCCTTCTTCAGGTTGGCGATGTCCGAGGCGACCAGGTCCTGGCCGGTATAGGTCAGCGGACCCACCACCTTGGGCTGCGTGACGGACTTGCGGTGGCTGAGGATGCCCGACGACGGGTCGTTGTAGGCCTCGTTGAAGGCCTGCCTGTCCCGCCGGTCGGGAAAAGAGGTGAGCACGATGTGCCCGGGCGTGGAGCGGTGGACCTGGGAATCAGCCCAGCGGTCCACGTCGGTAGGGGCTAGGCCACCCAGCCGGGCGAAGGAGTAGTTCCACCAGGCCCCGTAATCCACGGAGGAGGACATGGTGTGCCCGTATTCGCCGTCGTTCGGGATGTCGATGCCCAGTTCCTTCTGCCGGCGGACCAGGTCAACCACGGAGTCGCCGAGAAGCTGCTGGAATTCCTCGGTGATGCCGCCGGCTTCCTTGGCGGCGTTCGCGGCCAGCAGTTCGGGGGTGCGCGGCAGCGAGCCGGCGTGGGTGACGCGGATGTGGTCCGTGTTCGACGACGACGGCGGCAAGGTTGCGGGGGAGGAGGTGGTGGGCATGGCAATGGTCCTTTCCATCGGTCCTGGCAGTAGCACCCGAACGCCGGCTTGCCATGGCGGAACGGGTTGCTGCGGCGTCGTCGATCCAGGTCTCTCGGCCGCTCGGGATGGTCATCTTCCACAGTATTTGGTCCGCAGCCAGCACGCCTAACCCAGGACCTTAATATTTGGTTGGAGATCCCCCGGCAGGGAACAGCTGGATCCGGGGCAGGAGCCGAAGATAAAGCCCCTGAATCCGGGCGGCGGCCTCCGGACATTTGAACCTCTAAATCCGGGGCATCAGGCTGCGGGCCTCCGCCGCTTCCATTCCGGCGGCTTCCAGCAGGTCGGCCATCAGCGGGCGGAACAGCATGACCACCGTTTCCCCCTCCAGCCGATGGATGCCGAGTTTCTTCGGGTGCAGCGTACTGGCGACGATGGAAAGGTCCCGGCGTGCGTTGGCCAGGTGCAGGTCCCGGCCATGCTGTTGCTGGTCGGCAAGGCCGATGGCCAGTTCGTCCACCGCATCCGCAGTATCGAAGAGTATCTGTGAAATCGCCTCTATCCCCTCGTCGGACAGGGCGGAGTTGTTGATGGCGCTGGTGAGCCGGCGGGCAAAGACCCGCCCATTGCGCAGCGCCAGGTCAATATAGTTCAGCGATTCCCCCAGCCCGCCGATCTCGCCGCGAAAGCGCCGATAGGCCGGTGAGAGCCTGGTGACTTCGCCGGAGGATCTCAGTGACGTCCGCATCCGGTCCACCAGAGGCTGGCAACTGCGGGCCACGATCAGGGCGTGCCAGGCACGGGTCGAATCGCTGCGGGTGAGGGCCTCTGCGCATTCGCGCAGCACGTCCGCCAACCGGTCCAGCAGTTCGGTAAGGTCGCTTTTGGGCTGCGCCCGCGGATCGTGCGGGGTCAGGAACGCCACGGCAAGGGCAAAGCAACCCCCGACGACGGCGTCGAGGCTGCGCGTGAACGGGCCGCCGGCGGGGACGGGCAGCAGGACCACCAGCAGGGACTGCAGGCCCAGTTGGGTGGTGAAGATGCTGCCGCTGTCCAAAAAGCGGGCCAGCATGATGGAGAAGAACAGGACCAGGGCGGCCTGCCAGATGCCCGAGCCCAGCCAGCGCAGCAGCAGGTCCCCCACCACAATGCCCAGGGTGCAGCCCAGGCCCACCTCCAGCACGCGGCGCAGGCGTGGATCGCGCGAAAAGCCCAGGGCAATCATGGAGGAGGTGGCAGCGAAGAGCGGTCCGTTGTGGCCCAGGACATACTGCGCGAACGCATAGGCGCCCACCGCGCAAACGGTGATCTGGACGGCGGGGACCAGGGAGGTGGAACTGCGCCGCAGCCCGGTCCGGGTCCGGGATTCCAGGAAGGCAAAGGCGGCGGGGGGCTTTCCTGACGACATCCTCCAACTCTATGGGAGGGCGGCGGGTTCCCAGGATCCCGGGTGTCCGCGAATGGTCCTTCCGTGTTCACCGTCCGTTCACCTTGCATGGCCAGTCCCGTTACCTGGCCCGCCTACCTTCGACTTGTCAGACCAGTCCATGTATTCCCGCCCGTGTCCTGATGATCCCCACCGTGGTGCGCTCCTGCGAGGAGATGCTGCGTCTGGTGCCCGCGGATCTGCGCGAGGCGTCCTACGCGCTGGGCGTGACCAAGGTGGTAACCATTGTGCGCATCGTGATTCCGACGGCGATCGCGGGCATCGCGACCGGCATCACCTTGGCGATTGCCCGGGTGATCGGCGAGACCGCGCCCATCTTCATGGCGGCCAGCTTCACCGATGCGTTCAACGGCAATCCGCTTTCCGGGCCGATGCAGACGCTGCCGGTGATGGCCTACACCGGGTACAAGTTCCCCGGGCAGGACATTGCCCTCTCCAACAGCGAGGCGTGGGGGGCGGCGCTGCTGCTGGTGCTGCTGGTGGTGGTCCTGAACCTGATGGCGCGGGTCATCGCGATGATCTTTGCCCCGAAGACCCGCTGAGTCCTGCCCGGCCCGCTGTCCGCGGGCCGCACTGCCCGGTCTGTTCCGACTTTAGTTCCATAGCTTCCAGAAGGAGTTCCATGTCCAAGAGCGTCAGCGTCAAGGACCTCGATGTCTACTACGGCGATTTCCTGGCCGTTGAGGACGTGAGCATCGATATAGCGTCCAGATCCGTCACCGCCTTCATCGGACCGTCCGGCTGCGGCAAATCCACCTTGCTGCGCACCCTGAACCGGATGCACGAGGTGATCCCGGGAGCACGCGTCCGCGGTAGCGTGCTGGTGGACGGCGACGACCTGTACGGCCCGGGCGTGGACCCCGTAACGGTGCGCCGGCAGATCGGGATGGTTTTCCAGCGGCCCAACCCGTTTCCCACCATGTCCATCCGGGACAATGTGCTTGCCGGGGTGCTGCTGAACAACCGGCGGCTCCCGCGGACGGCGGCCGACGCCCTGGTGGAAAAGTCGCTGCGTGGTGCCAATCTGTGGAATGAGGTCAAGGACCGGCTGCACAAGCCGGGCCAGGGGCTCTCCGGCGGTCAACAGCAGCGCCTGTGCATCGCCCGGGCCATCGCGGTGGAGCCCGAAGTGCTGCTGATGGACGAGCCGTGCTCGGCACTGGATCCGATTTCCACCCTTGCGGTCGAGGACCTGATCAACTCAAGGACAGCTACACGGTGGTGATTGTCACGCACAACATGCAGCAGGCCGCGCGGGTTTCGGACAAGACCGCCTTCTTTAACATTGCCGGTACCGGCAAGCCCGGCAAGCTGATCGAGTACGCGCAGACCAGCACTATCTTCAACAACCCCGCGGTCAGGGCGACCGAGGACTAGGTCTCCGGCCGCTTCGGCTGACCCCACCGGATCAGCTGAGCAGCAGCGTGGCTACCAGGATCACTAGAGGGGAGCCGTCCTTGAGCTTGCTTGATGCCTTTAGAGCATGGCCGTGGGCCGGGGTCGCCACCCGGAGAGGAACACGTGCACTCCCGGCGCAAGAGGCTTACAGGAGCGGGGAAAGGGCCAGGAAGAGGATGGCGCCCAGCAGGGCCGCGGCGACGGGCGTGGCAATCCAGGCGCCCAGGATGCGCAGCCAGAGCCGGCCGTTGGTGGCAGCGATGCGCTGGTTGGTGCCGGCGCCGACGATGGCCGCGGTCACGGTGTGCGTGGTGGACAGCGGCAGATGCAGGGCGATGGCGCCCAGGAACAGCAGGGCGGAGCTCACCAGCTGCGCCACCATGCCACGCATCGGATCGATCCGGACCAGGCGGCTGCCCAGAGTATGGGAGATCCGCCAGCCGCCGGCCAGCGTCCCGGCAGCCAAAAGGACTGCCGTGAAGACAGGTACCCAGACTGGGATTTCCGTGCCTGAGCGCAGACCGGCCGCCCCGAGCGCCAGGAGGATGACCGTCGTCGTGCGCTGGCCGTCCTGCAGGCCGTGGCCAAAGGCGACGGCGGCGCTGGCCACGGATTGTCCGCGCCGGACCCGCCGGTTGACGAAGTTGGGCTGGGAGTGGCGGGCCGTCCACACCGCGGGGTAGACGGCCAGGAAGGACAGCGCAAAGGCCAGCACCGGAGAGATCAGCAGCGGCAGCAGCACCAGCCAGAGCAGGGTCGAGTCCAAGCCCGCCAGCTGCGGGCCGCCCTTGAGGAAGGAGCCGGCGGCCGCGCCGGCAATGCCGCCGATCAGTGCGTGGGTGGAGGATGAGGGGTAGCCTCGCCACCACTGGTAGAGGCCCCAGATGCACGCGGCCGCCAGCCCGGCGGCCAGCAGCCCCAGGCTAGGACCGCCGGGGGGAAGCGTGAAAAGCTCCTGGCTCAGGGCCACGGTGAAGGACACGCTTAGCAGGGCGCCGACCAGGTTGAACAGGCCCGCGAGCAGGACGGCGACGGTGGGCGTCAGGGAACGCGTGCGGACGGCGACGGCGACGGCGGAGGAGGCATCGCGGAAACCGTTCAGGAAGGCGAAGGCGGCGGCAAGAAGGCAGACGAAAAGGAGGAGGAAACCCGCCACCCTACGATTCCTTGACGATGATGCTGCCTACCTGGGTGGCCACCCGGCGCATATCCTTCGTGACATTAACCAGCTGGTCCGCAATGTCGCGGTAGCGGGCGTAGGCGGCGGGTTTGTTGTCCTGGAGCAGCTCGCTGACGAAGACCCGGTGGGTGCGCTCAGCGCGCTTGGCCAGCCGCAGGATCTCGATCCAGTAGTCCTCCAGCTGGTCCAGGTTGTCCAGTTGGCGCATCGCCTCCACCGTCAGCTCCGCCTGCCGGGCTATCACCTCCAGCTGGTCCGAGGCGCGGCGCGGGATGCGTTGAAGCTTGTAGAGGGAAATCAGTTCGGCGGCTCCGTCGAGCTTTTCCATCGCCTCATTGAGAAAACGGGACAGGGCAAACAGGTCTTCCCGGGGGAGCGGGTTGATGAAACTGGTGCGCATGTGGGTCAGCAGGGCAAAATGCAGCTCCGAGGAGGCAGCCTCCTGCTGGTGCAGCCGTTCCGCCAGACCGTCATAATCCTCGATGGGCGCGCCCAGCAGTTCGGAGAGGGTGCGCACGCCGTGAACGATCTGCTGCGCCATCCTGGCCAGGATGTCCAGCCCGGCCCGTTCCTGCGGAAAGAGACGCAGTTTCATCGCTGTTGACCTCCCCTGATGCTGGCGCCGGTGGCCCTAAGCGGGCGTCTTAAGCCGCCCGTCGCCGGACCCGGAAGTCGCTTGGCGGAAGCGGACATAAAAGTGGTGCCGAACTGGGAGCGCCTCTCGGCGTTAGGCCGCTCAAAGCGGCTAAAAGATGGAGCCCGGGGGTTCCGCAGTCCGACACCACCTTCAGTTTTCTACTTTGCAGGGGCCATGTCAACAACAGTATTAATGGTCACCCCTGGTGCCGGACACGCATGGGCCAGGGCCTGGTTTCGGCACGCGGGAAGCGCAGTATAAGGCGAACTTAAGCCCGCGAAAGCCTGTCCGAGAGGGGCCACGGCCGGTTTTCTGCCTCCGGCCGGCGGCGTTGTCAGTCCAGTTCGCCCCGGCGCCAGGCCTTCGCGGCGTGCTCCAGGTCTTCGGCGGTCTTGATCAGTTGGTGCGCGTCGCGCGTCAGTTTGCCGGCATGGTCCGCGTTGGCTACTTCCCGGCTGTCCGCCACCCGCGTCTGGCCCAGGGCCACCACCCGGCAGAATGCTGCCGAGCGTTCCAGCGCAACGTCGAATTCGCCGTCGAACGCCCCGGAGAGGATGGCATCCGCCATGGTGGACAGCTCCTCCGCTCCCGGAGGCTCGGCTACGCCGGCAACGGCATGGGAGACCTGGGCGGTGTCCTTGCCGGCCTTGAAGTAGACGGAGATGCGCTCGGGGTCCCTCTGGGTGGCCGTTCGCAGCGCGTACAGGCGCCAGAGTGCCCCAGGAAGGGACCGTGCGGGGCTTTCGGACCAGAGCTCGGCCAATACCTCAAGTCCCTGGTGGTCCGCCAGCTTCACCAGCCGTTTGGTGACGGCGGGATCATCGCTTTCGCGGCCCCGGTGGACCAGCGCCTGGGCCGCCAGATGGGCCGCCTCGGAGATGCGTGCCGGGTCCGCTCCGCCTATGAACGGCTGAAAGTCCATGGGTGCAAAAGGCTTCGGTTTGTGTGGCCGAGGGGCACCGGTTCCTGGTACTTCGCTCATGCCCCCGACACTACTCCTGTGTGTTTCATGGGTCGAGGACGCCCCGGGACCCTCGGTGGGCTTGGCGGATTCCCAAGCCCGGGGGAGTGTGCGCTAGTCTGGATACCGTCCGCGGCAGGCATTCCCTGCAGTGGACTGGTCGGGGCCTTTAGCTCAGTTGGTAGAGCATCGGACTTTTAATCCGTGGGTCGTGGGTTCGAGCCCCACAGGGCCCACCCTTAAGACTTCTTCTTACACTCTGCAACAGATGCAGCGGGCCGGAGGTGCGGGAGCCTTTACATTCTGCACTGGAGCATCATTGGCCACAGCGGCTGTTGTGGCGTGTAAATCGTCCTAGGCTGCGGTTATCCCTTTTGCGCCTGCGAGATCCGCACGGTGTTGCCGGAAGGGTCGCGGAAGGCGCAGTCGCGCGGTCCCCAAGGTTGCTCGATAGGCTCCTGGAGCACCTCGGCCCCGGATGCGCGGACTTTTTCAAAGGTCACATCGAGATCGTCCGCCCGGAAAACAACGATCGGCAGCGAACCCTTGGTGAGCAGCTCCTGGAGGGCGTCGCCGTCGGCCTGGGAACGGCCCGCATGCGGTTCCGAAAGCACAATGCCAAGGCCGGGCTGGCTGTCGCTTCCCAGGGTGACCCAGCGGAATCCGCCGGAGGCGACGTCGTTGACCACCTGCAGGCCCAGGGCATCGCGGTAGAAGCCAAGCGACTGATCCGGATCGTTGACGGTGATATTGCAGTATTGGAGTGAAATAGTCATGCCGCAACTCTAGGTGGCGGCAGTGGGAATGGCTTCTTGAAAACTGCTCACCATTTTCCGCACCGGCCGGGTGTGCAACTTGGCCACGCAGGCCGGCATCGCCGCCACTGCGCGGTGGTCCCGGCTGCGGTACTGGCTGGGCGCCATCCCCACCAGTTCGGTGAATCTGGAGCTGAAGGAGCCCAGCGAAGTACAACCCACGGCCATGCAGGCGTCGGTGACGCTCATGCCTGAGCGCAGCAACGCCATGGCCCGCTCTATCCGCCGCGTCATCAGGTACTGATACGGTGTCTCGCCGTAGGTCGCGCGGAACTGCCGGGAGAAGTGCGCCGGCGACATCAGCGCGCGCCGGGCCATGGTGGGCACGTCCAACGGACTGGCGTATTCGCGGTCAATCAGGTCGCGCGCATGGCGGAGATGCGCCAGATTGGCCAGTTCCTGCGGGGTCATGGCACGAGGTTACCAGCCCCTACAACACCAGCGCGAGCAACGAGACCAGGATCAGACCGAACACGGAAATGATCGTCTCCATGACGGACCACGTCTTGATGGTCTGGCCCACGGTCATGCCGAAGTACTCCTTCACCAGCCAGAAACCGGCATCGTTGACATGCGAGAAGAACAGTGAACCTGCTCCCACCGCCAGCACCACCAATGCCAGCTGGGTGGGTGGAAGATTGGATGCCAGTGGTGCGACGATCCCGGAGGCGGTGACGGTGGCCACCGTGGCGGATCCGGTGGCCAGCCGGATCAGCACGGCCACGATCCAGCCCAGCATCAGGGCTGAAAGGCTCGCCGCGACGGCGACCTTACCGATCGCTATACCCGTTCCACCGTCCACCAGAACCTGCTTGAAGCCGCCGCCCGCACCAACGATCATGGTCGCGCTGACAATGGGCATCAGGCTTTGGCTGAGCTTGGTTGTCAGTGTCGAAGCGGAGAAGCCGACGCTGGTGCCGAAGGTCACCATGGCCAGCAGCACGGCGATGAGCAGTGCAACGACCGGTTCGCCAATGAATTGCAGGGGCGGGTAGATCGGGTTGTCCTTGCTCATCCACAGATCGGAGGCGGCACGGATCAGCATCAGGACCACCGGGGAGAGCACGGTGATGAGCGTCCAGGTGAACGTCGGGCTGCGGTGTGCCTCCGGGTCCCGGCTGCGGCCCGCTTCGGTGGCGGTATCCAGGACGGCGGGGGCACCGGCCGCCGCCGAGGTTTCGGCCGAGGCCGCACTGCCGGTGTTGGTGTCGGTGACGGTGGCCGGTCCTCGTGCAGCGGCCACGGCGCGGTTGGTGGTTCCTGCGCCGCCGGTCATGCCGCTCATGCCACCGCCGGTCCCGCTACCGGTCCCACCGCCGGTCATGCCCCCGCCGGCGAAGCCGCTGCCGGCCCCCATAACCCCGATCGGCACCCATTTCGCCGCCAGCAGCGAGAACAGCGGTCCGGCCAGGATGACGGTAGGAACCGCAATGACCAGGCCGATGGCCAACGTAATGCCGATGTTGGCGTGCAGGTTCGCGATCGCGGCCAGCGGCCCGGGGTGCGGCGGGATGAATCCGTGCAGCACGGACAGGCCGGCCAGGGCCGGTATGGCCAGCAGCATGGCTGGGCGGCGGGAGCGCCGGATGGCGAGCATGATGACCGGGATCAGCAGGACCAGGCCGATCTCAAAGAACATCGGGATACCGATAATGAAGGCAATGAGTGCCATCTTCCATGGCAGCACCCGTGGACTGCCCTTGAGCAGCGTGTCGACAATCTCGTCGGCGCCGCCGGAATCGGCAAGCAGTTTGCCCAGCATGGCGCCGAGCACAATCAGCACGCCCACATTGCCCAGCACCGCCCCGACGCCTGTTTCAAAGGATAATGCAACACCGCCCAGTGCGATGCCGGACCCGATGCCGACAAAGAGGGAACCGATGGTCAGAGCCAGGAACGGGTGCATTTTGAGCCAGACGATCAGCAGCACCACAATGGCGATACCGATGGCCGCGATAATCAGCACCTGGGTGTCGTGTCCGCCCCAGGGCTCATGGATCTTCTTGATGGTGTCATCCGCGGCCGCCATGGCGGCCGGCCGGAGTTGCCCTAACATACTCATCGCTCTTCTCCTTTACTTCCGGTTAGTACGCTTGTGAAGGCCGAAGCGCGGGCCGTGATGTCTGCCCAGTTCCCCGCCGCCACCGCTGCCGGCGGAACAACACTCGTGCCGCAGCACACCGCCAGCGCGCCGGCGTCGAGGTAATCACGGGCGTTAATGGCGTCGACGCCCCCGGAGGGCAGCAGGTTCACACCCGGGTAGGGGCCCTGCAGGTCCTTGAGGTACGCCGGGCCCAACTGCCGGGCGGGGAAGATCTTGACCACGCGGGAGCCCAGATCCAGTGCCTGGGCCACCTCGGTGGGAGTCATGGCGCCCAGGCAGAATGGGATGCCGGCGTCGGAGGCCACCTTGGCCACCTCAGGGCGCAGCCCCGGCGTCACCAGGAACTGTGCCCCGGCGTCGACGGCGGCGCGGGCCTGGTCGCCGGTGAGCACGGTCCCGACCCCGACGACGGCGCCAAGCGTTCCGGCCGAGGCCGCGGCCTCCGCGACGTGGCGCAGGACGTCCGGGGTGGTGAAGGTCAGTTCGATGCTGCGGATGCCGCCGTCGGCCAGGGACTGGCACAATTCGACGGCGTCCGGGATGGAGGGCGTCCGGACCACCACCAGCGAACGGTCGGCCCGAAGCCGTGCGATGAAGTCCGCTTCGGAGAGCGGGGATCCGGGATTAGTCATGGGCTCTGGTCTTTCCTTCCGGGCTGTGCCGCAATGCCCGGCCGGCCAGTGCCCCGCTGGGCACTCCGGCGTCGATGGCGGCGGTACCGTTGACGAATACATAGTGGATACCGGCAGCATTCTGCCGGGGATTCTCGAAGGTGGCGGTGTCCCGGATGGTCTGGGGGTCGAAGAGCACCAGGTCCGCCGCGAACCCGGCTCGGATCAGTCCGCGCCGGTCCAGCATGAGCCGGGCGGCGGGGCGACCGGTGAGGTGGTGGATGGTGTCCTCCAGGCTGAGCAGACCCAGATCCCGGCTGTAGTGTCCCAGATAGCGCGGGAAGGTTCCCCAGGCGCGCGGGTGCGGTTTGGCGCCGACCAGGATCCCGTCACTGCCTCCGGTATGCCGGGGGTGCTTCATGATGGCGCGCACATTGTCCTCGTCGCCAACATGCTGCAGGATTCCGGTGGCCATCCGGTCGCGCCGCAGGATGTCCACAAATACGGCAAAGGGCTCCCGCGATGATTCCAGGGCCAGGCCTGCGATGGTTTTGCCGACGCAGCCGGCCAGGTCCTGGCTGCGGGCACCGCTGATTTCGATGGTGTTCCAGTCCGCCACCACGCCGTGGCAGCCGTCCGAGCCGTTGACTTCAACATCCTGCCGGATCGCCGCCAGTGCATCGGGGTCTTCCAGCC
>DASYGM010000235.1:0-1803 GCA_035999715.1 Micrococcaceae bacterium
ACGATTACGGCAGGCCGCTGCAGTTGTTGGCCCGGAACATCGGCTTTACCGATCCGCTGAGCCGGCGCGACGTGGAATACCGTAGCCGGCTGGAGCTCTCCGGGGTTCCGGCAGCCAAAGTCTCCTGACCGCCGTCGGCCATCGGGGATGATTGAGACCCTACCCGGCCACCCTCCGAGGGACTAGATTGAGGCGGTGGACTACTTGGGCCTGGACTACGTGAGCCTGGGCGCTTGGGCCCCGGCTCTCTATCCACTGATCATCATTGGCGTTGCGCTCGACGCAGCGATGCCGCCCCTCCCGGCGGAGGTCATGGTCGTTACCTCGGGGGCGCTCTCCGCCACCGGCGAGGCGCTGTTGCCGCTGGCGCTGCTCGCCACCGCCGCAGGTTCGCTGATGGGGGATCTCCTGGTCTACAGCCTGTTCAAGCGGAGACTGACCCATCTGCTGGACCGGTTCCGCTGGGGCCGGGAAGTGCATCGCGGGATCCGCAGGGCCGCGGACAGGGGCGGCCGCTCCTCCACTGCGGCGGCCATGCTGGCCGGCCGGTTCATCCCCGCCGGCCGGACCGCCACCATGGCCGCTGCCGGTATTGCCGACGTTCCTACCAGAAGGGTGGTGCGCGCCAGCGCCGTGGGCTCTGTACTGTGGGCGTTCTGGATGGTGGGTTTGGGCTACGTGACCGGACGCAGCACGCACTTCCCGCTCTGGGCCAATTCGCTGATTGGGGTGGGCCTCGGCATCGGTGCCGGGGTCGTGATGGCCGCCATTATTGGCCTTCGACGGCGTTCGGCCGCCCGGAAGGCGAGGGGGTCCTGACCGGACGGACAAGAACCGTTCGCGCGCCGAAAAGCAGCAGTCTTAGTCCAGCGGAAGCCACTTGCCCTTGCTCCGGCGCAGGACGTGCAGTCCCCCGGTTACCGCCACCGTCTCGATGGCATGGCGCATACTGGCTCCCGCGTCGCGCGCCTGACGGTTTTCCACGTCGTCCTGGCTCGGGTCAACGGTGAAACGCAGCGTGATGCGCGGCACGCCACCCACGATGTCCAGCTGGTTGGCCTCCACCAGATGCATCGAGCTCAGGGCAGCCACCGCGGTGGACATCACCGCTTCCGGCGCGTTTCCGGGCCGCAGACCGTTGATCGTGAGCGTGGCACGGAAGGAAGGCATGGCCTCCACCTTACCCAGCTCTCCCCGGCGGTTGCCAGCTGCCACCAGCCGGCTAACGCGTCGCGGCGTAGTCGGCGTGGATCCGTTCCCAGGACGGGTACAAATCGTCCCACCAGCGCGGCCAGTCGACCGATTTTCCCTCCAACGCCTCCTGCAGGTGGTCCAGGTGGGTGTGCCAGCCCGCCAGGCTCATCAGCACCATCTCATCTGGGGCGGAGATCACGTTGGTGAAAACCAGCCGGGTGCCGTCCTGCACGGCCCCAACAGCTGTGGAGGAGAGCTCCATCCGGATGGTTCCGTGCATGGCGTTGCTGATTTCGAACAGCTTGGGCGGCTCGCAGGCCAGCACCTTGCCATTCCACCACTCCATCTCGGCGCCGTGCCCCTCATCCTTTACGTTGAGCCACCGCAGGTCAAAGGAGGACCCAGCTCGCACCGAACCGCGGGACTGTGCCCACCATTTTTCCGTCTCGGCCGGGTCCGTCAGCGCCTGCCAGACGCGTCCGATCGGATGCAGATACTCGCGCACAAACGTCAGCCGAACCCTCCCGTCGTCGAGCCTTTCCCGCCGGCCCAGCGGGTGGCGCGCCAGGTTCTTGTTGATTTGCCGGTTGCTGCTCTGCTCACTCATCG
>DASYGM010000241.1:0-2272 GCA_035999715.1 Micrococcaceae bacterium
GCCGACGGCAGCGATGCCGGGGTATTGCTGAATGGACGTTCCAGCGGCCCGGATCTGGACCTGCTGCGCAGCGTCCGCCGCCGTATCTGCGTCGTCTCCGGCCCCTCCAAGATCAACGGGCTGCGCGGTGCCCTGGCCGCACGACTGGTCACCGACCTGATCCTGGACGAGGCGACCGCACGCCGCCTAGTGAATCCCGACGACGGCGCGGCAGCCGCGCCTCTGGCCCCGCCCGCAGCCGGGTACACGGATTAGCCGCACCGAGTCGGTAGAGTCGTAGCTATGCCACAGATGCCCGAGCTGACTTTGAACAACGGCGTAGCGATGGCTCAGCTGGGCTTTGGGGTCTACAAGGTTCCGCCCCGGGAGTGCGCCGGCCTGGTTACGGAGGCCCTGCGCGCCGGCTACCGCAGTATCGATACGGCCGCCCTCTACGAGAATGAGGAGGGCGTTGGCGAAGCCATCCGCCAAGCCACCTCCGGCGACGCTGCTGCCAGGAGCGGAATTTTCGTCACGACCAAGGTCTGGAATGACCAGCAGGGCTACCAGAGCACCCTTACCGCCTTTGATCAGTCGCTGCGCAAACTGGGTCTTGACTACGTCGACCTCTACCTGATCCATTGGCCCTGCCCGGAACGGGACCTGTACATCCAGACCTACAAGGCGCTGGAGCAGCTCTACCGCGACGGCCGCGTCCGGGCCATTGGCGTGTCCAACTTCGAGCCCAAACACCTGCGCCGGCTGCTGAACGCCACGGACGTTGTTCCGGCCGTCAACCAGGTGGAACTGCATCCCCTGCTGCAGCAAAGCGAACTGCGGGCCTTCCACCGGGAACACGGCATCCGGACCGAGGCCTGGAGCCCGCTGGCCCGCGGCCGGGTCCTGCACGAGCCGGAACTGGAACGGCTAGCCGCCGGTATGGGCCGCAGTGTGGCCCAGGTGGTCCTGCGCTGGCACCTGCAGTTAGGGAATATCGCCATCCCCAAGGCCAGTTCCCCGGGCCGGATCCGCGAGAACCTGGACGTCTTCGACTTCCGTCTGGACGACGAGGCGATGCGCCGGATTGCCGCCCTGGACCGCGGACAGCGGTCCGGATCGCACCCTGGCAATGTCAACTAACAACTCCGGAACCGGAGGAATCCGCCGCACAGGATTTCCCGCCGGGCAAACCACGGCCGCAATTCCCATGCCAGGACGGATGCCCTCTTGATGAACATTTCGGTCAACCTTGGTGCCCGCGCCAGCCAGCACAGCCTGCTGCTGCACGGGGCCTCCGTAGAGTACTGGGACTACGCCCCGGTCCAGACGACGGCACAGACCCGGACCATCCTGGTCGTGCACGGTTTCCGTGGAGACCACCACGGCCTGGAACGGGTGGTGGAGGCGTTGCCCCAGATGCGCCTGATCATGCCGGACCTGCCCGGCTTTGGGCTTTCCGCCGCATTGCCCAAAGACCCGCATGACGTGGAACGCTACGGACGGTTTGTGCTGGAGTTGATCGAGGTTCTGCAGCTGGGCCCCGACACAGTGCTGCTGGGCCATTCTTTTGGGTCGATCGTTGCCAGCCATTTTGCGGCCGGGCACACCCACAGGATCGCCGAACTGGTTCTGGTCAATCCGATTGCCGCACCGGCCCTGGAGGGGCCCAAGGCCGTACTGTCCAAACTGGCCGAGTTCTACTACCTTGCGTCTGCGAAGCTTCCGGCCAGGGCCGGCAACGCCCTGCTGCGCAGCCGTCTCATTGTGCACCTGATGAGCGTGACCATGGCCAAGACCAAGGACCAGGAGCTGCTGCACTTCATCCATGCCCAGCACCACGCCTATTTCAGCCTGTTTGCCAACCGGGACATGCTGCTGGAATCCTTCCGGGCTTCGGTGGGCGGTACGGTGCGCCAGGTGGCCTCCCGGTTGAAGTTGCCCGTGCTCCTGGTTGCCGGGGCGGAGGATGAGATCGCCCCCCTAGCCGACCAGCACAAACTCCTGCCGCTGCTGCCGGAGGCCGAGCTGACCGTGATTCCCGGCGTCGGGCACCTGATCCACTACGAAACCCCGCAGGCCGCAGCCGCGGCAATCACCGACTTTCTGGATAGGCACCCCGCGTGAAAATCGTCTTCGATGCCCGCTTCACCCGCACCGACCACCACGACGGGATCAGCCGTTACGGCGCCAGTCTCATTGCCGCTATCGCGCCTTTGGCCGAAGTGACCATGCTGATCAGCGATGAGCGCCAGCTGGCCCTGCTTCCCGATGTGCCGCATGTCAAGATTGGCAG
>DASYGM010000002.1:0-6663 GCA_035999715.1 Micrococcaceae bacterium
CGGGTACGCCACCATCATGGCGGGCATCATCTCGGGCGGCTTCTACGCGGTCATGAAGGTGGTCAGCGAGAACGTCCTCAATGACACCATCCTGGCGCTGGGCCTGATGATCTGCTTCTACTACGCGATGACGGCCTTTGCCTGCACCTGGTACTTCCGGCACAGCCTCTTCGCCAGCGTACGCAACTTCTTCATGCGGCTGCTCTTCCCGGTGGTCGGCGGACTGGTGCTGACCGTGGTGTTCATCCAGACCGCGGTGGACAGCTGGAGCCCGGACTTCGGCAGCGGATCCGAGCTGTTCGGGATTGGGCTGGTGTTCCTGATCGGCATCGGGTTGCTGGCCCTGGGCTTCGTGGTCATGGCCATCACCTACTGGCGCCGGCCGGGCTTCTTCCGAGGAGAAACCCTCCGCAAGGACACCCCGGCGCTGGTGGTGCCGGAGTAGGGCGCAGAATGCTCCGGCCCGACGTTGTTTTAGGAGCTTTAGTGCGCTCACGGCTATTCATCCGAGCCGACTTGTGTCGGGGAGCCGTTGGCGACAGGTCGCCGACAAGAGACAGCTACGCGCGGGCGATTGGACCCTCCCCTTACGTCTGCGATGGGAGGGGTCAGGTCTCGGGGCCGTGGATGAATTCTTTGGCGTGCGCGACGGCTTTTTTGAAGGCGTCGTTGCGAAGGGTTATGTGTGCATCGGTCGCTTCGTGATGGTTTTCGATGTAGTCGGTGATGCCGGGGCGCAGGATCCAGATGTCTCCGGCAGGGGGAAGGTAGAACACGGCGAAGGAGCGGTGGGCGTCGTCGTCTGCCCATACGGGCACGACGGCGACTGCGGCTCCGGTGTCGACGTTGATCCATTGGGCCCGTGGCGTGGGTTGTTCGTGCACTTCCGGGTCCAGGAAGGGTGCGGTTCCTTTGCCCCAGCGTTTCTCAAAGCGTTCGTGGAACGCGGGCATGAGATGCGCATCGTAGCGCCGCCATCCGCTCACTGCTCTGTCCTTCCGTTATGTTCCCCGCCTGTCCTGGATGACCGATACCGGGTGGGCAGGACCAGGGCCAGGAAAGGCGGCAATCGTCGCTGCGCGCTCGATGCGGCCGCGGGTGCCTGAATGACGCGCTCTGCCGCCGGCAGGTGCGACGGGTGCCGGGGTGGAGACCAGCTGACCGGACCAATGATCAGAGGCGGACCGTCCGGAGAAAACCGGACATCTTCTTGCCCGCCTGGTTCCGGTTCGGGTGCCAAAGGTCGTGTCTGCTGCCTGCGGTCGTACGCAGCACGCCGGACCGGGTCCCTCAACACGGCGTAGGCGTCCATGATGCCGTGGATATCAGGGGCCTTCCCGTCCGGAGGCGGCTCGGCTGGATCCGGGAATGCGCTGGTGTCCGGATGGACGGCGCGCATCATTACCCTGTAGGCCCGCGCCACGTCCGCTGCTGTGGCCTTTCGTGGGATGCCCAGAGCCCCGTAGTAATCCGGTTTTCCCGTCACAATGGTCCTCCCGAAGACACGTGTCCCGCCCGTCGCGCAAGGCGCGGCGCCTGGTGGACTGGTATGTGGGGAACGGTTCCCGGCCGCCTGGTGGGTGCGGGCCGGGAACCGTCCTGGCGGGAGGCAACGTCGGGGGCCGTTTTCCTGTGCACCAACGGGTGCGGTGGCGTGCTCAATGGCTATCACCCTTACTCACGACGGCCGGTCCGATGCCTCCCGGTCCGGTAAGCGGATGGCCTTGCGGTCAGGCGCTGATTTCCTGGTGTTGCTTTCCACTTTGGATCTCGATTTTCCGTGGTTTGGCCTTCTCGGCCACCGGGATCCGCAGTGTCAGGACACCGGCGTCGTAGCTGGCCTTGATGTTATCGGCCTCCAGGGTATCGCCGAGGATCAACTGCCGGCTGAAGACGCCGCGGGGCCGTTCGGAGGCGAGCATCTCGGTGTCGTCGCCGGCGGAGGGCTTCCGTTCGGCCCTGACGGTCAGGACGTTTCGTTCGACGTCCAGGTCCACCGAGTCAACGCTCACCCCCGGCAGGTCAAAGGCGACGACGAACTCGTGCTCCTCCTGCCACGCATCCATTGGCATGGCTGCCGGACGCGCCGTGGTGCCGAGCATCTGCTGGGCGAGCCGGTCGAACTCACGGAAAGGATCGGTGCGCATCAGCATGGTTACCTCACTCCTTTTCATCGACTTTGCGCTGATGTTTTGTCGTGGTTCCACCACCGTTTTTCTATGATGTAACCATAGATTTGTTATAGCACCTGTGCCATGCTGGAGCAAGAGAAGGAAACAAGGCAAGGAGCAGGTATTTTTTGGTGAGCGAAGGGGAAGCAGGGAGGCCGGAAATCGGATCGGACAGGGGTATCTACGCGATCTCGGTGGTAGCGGAGCTGGTGGGTACGGGAGTGCAGAACCTGCGGCTTTATGAACAACGCGGCCTGCTCGAGCCCGAACGCACCAGCGGCGGAACGCGCCGGTACAGCGCGGCGGACGTGGCAAGGCTGCAACGCATTACGGAACTGCTGCAGCTGGGACTGAACCTTGAGGGCTGCCGAATGGTCTTGGATCTGGAAGCGGAGAACAGCCGCCTCCAGCATCAACTGACGAAAGCACGGCGGGCCTCCGGCGGGGCCCGCCGGCATCAAGACTGATCATCCAACCGGGCCCCTGCGGACGATTCGTCGACAGGGCCCAGTCCAGTCGGCTCAGATGAATAGCCCTGAGTGCGCTTTAGGAAGAACCAATAAAGCTGGATAAAGATCCAAAAAACGAATCGAGCCAGCGGCACCCCCAGCGACTGCCCCCGGGCGCCATGCTGAACCCCCGGGCGGTTGCCGTTCAGAGCCCGGGCTTGGAAAGGCGGCGGACGGCCAGGGCCAGCCAGAGCTGGACCCGGTCCGCCGTCACTGCCGGGTCGTAGCCGGTCAGCTCGGAAATCTGCGTCAGCCTGTACCGCACCGTGTTGCGGTGCAGGGTCAGCGCCTCCGCCACGGCGGCCACGGAGCCGTTGAGCTGCAGGTAGGTCTCCAGCGTGCTGACCAGTTCGGCGCCGTGCACCGCGTCGAAGGAGAGCAGCGGCGCCAGCGCTTCGGCGGCCATGTCCGCCATTGGCACGTCCTCGCTGGCCAGCAGCAGGGAGGTCAGGCTGAGACGTTCCGGTTCGTTCACGGGCAGCCCGCGGCTGGCGGCCTCCTTGGCCTCGAAGTAGCTCCAGCGCAGCCCGTTGGCCTGCGCATAGGCCCCGCCGATGCCCACCGGGGCGGAAATGCCGACGTCGGCCATCTGCCGGCTGAGGGCCTGGCCCAGCAGCGCAGCCTCGCCATGCTGCGCGGGGCAAACGACCAGCAGCTCGTTCTGCTCGCCGTTGCCTAGGGTGGCGGCCACGGCGCCCTCCAGCGGTTGCGGCAGCGCCATCGTGGCCAGCGTGCGGAACTGCGGTGCCGCGGCCTGCACCAGCAGCACCACGTTCTTGGCAGCCGGGTTGATCTGCACGCTCTGCAGCCGTGCGGCCGCATCCGGGGCGTCCAGGGTGCCGCGGATGATGTCCTGCAGCACCTGCCCGGCCAGCTGCCGGGCGGCCCGGCGGCGCTGCACCAGGTTGTTCAGCTCGACGCTGATCAGGCCCTTCGCATAGTCCACTATGCCGTCGTCGTCGTACGGCCTGCGCAGCCAGAGCGTGCTGGCATCGCGTTTTCCCGTCGCCAGCGCCACCGGCATCCACCGCTCGTCATCGACTGTGCTGCCGGGGGCACTGCTGTACAGCTCGCTGCGGTACTGGGTGACCACCACGTCGCTGCGGACCATGCCGGCAAGCTTTCCCAGCAAGGCCGTCAATCCGCCGCCGGAAAGCAGCGACTGCGCCAGCACCTGGTGCTGGGTCAGCAGCCGCTCCAGCTTGGCGTAGTGGTCCGCCGAGCGGGCGTCCGCCACCAGCTTGCCGATGGCGATGAACGGGGTGGCGTAGGGGACCTCGACGACGGGAACGCCCCAGCGGTTGGCCTCGCCAATGAGCGCCTGGGGGACCTCGTCGTGTCCCAGCCCGATGCCGAAGCCGATGCCTACCGCGCCGGCGCGCTTGACCTGGCGGACAAAGGCGCGTTGGATGGCGGCCGTCTGGGCACGGACGCCTGTGGTCAGGACGAGTTCGCCGCCGCTGAGGAAGGGCTGCGGGTTCTCCAACTCGGTCACCGCGGCCCATTCAATGCTGGTGCCAAGGGTGGCGGTGGCGACGCCAAGATTGCGCAGCTGCAGCTGTGGGACGGCAAGCAGATCCGCCAGGGAGAGGGCCATGAATCAATTATACGATCGCACTATTGTGCGCAGTTGCGTGGTGCAATCGGCCATTCACCGCCCCGCCGCGGTGGCCTAGGCTCATGACAGGCCCCGCAGCAGTCCCGGGCTGCCGGACATCGGCAGCGCGCACCGGCCCCGTGCGGAGAATCAGATTGGAGAGGTTGTACACCGTGGTTCAAACCTTGCAGAACTTCATCAACGGCGCCTTCGTCCCGGCCACGGGCACGGCGTCAATGGACATTGTTAACCCCACCAACGGCGAGGTCGTGGCGGTTTCGCCCATCTCCAGCCAGGCGGACATCGACGCCGCGATGGATGCCGCTGCGACGGCGTTCCGCGGCTGGAAGCGGACCACCCCGTCCGAACGGCAGGCCGTCCTGCTCAAGCTGGCCGATGCCCTCCAGGCACGCAGTGCCGAGCTGGTCGAGGCGCAGCATCGCAACACCGGCCAGGTCCGGCAGATGATCGCGGATGAGGAAGTGGCCGTCGGCGCTGACCAGCTGCGCTTCTTTGCCGGCGCCGCACGCCTTCTCGAAGGCAAGTCCGCCGGGGAGTATATGGAGGGATTCACCTCCTACGTGCGCCGCGAGCCGGTGGGCGTGGTGGCCCAAGTGACGCCGTGGAATTACCCGCTGCTGATGGCCATCTGGAAGATCGGCCCGGCGCTCGCGGCCGGAAACACGATAGTGCTCAAGCCCAGCGACACCACACCCGAAAGCACCCTGGTACTGGCGGATCTCGCCAAGGACATCTTGCCCGCCGGCGTGCTCAACATCGTGCTGGGTAACGGCGCCACCGGCGCGGCCATGGTGGCGCACAAGGTGCCCGCCATGGTGTCCATCACCGGCTCGGTCCGGGCAGGCATCGCCGTCGCCACCGGTGCCGCTGCCGGACTTAAGCGCGCCCACCTGGAGCTGGGAGGCAAGGCTCCCGCCGTCGTCTTCGCCGACGCGGACCTGGGCAAAACCGCCCAGTCCATCGCCGAATTCGCCTTCTTCAACGCCGGCCAGGACTGCACCGCCATCACCCGGGTGCTGGTGGAGGAGTCCGCGCACGAGGAACTGGTCCGGGCGCTGGCCACCGCGGCGAAGGGGCTGGAGACCGGGCACGAGGACGACAGCCAGAACTACTTTGGCCCGCTGAACAACGTCAACCACTTCAACGCCGTGTGCTCCGTGGTGGAGAGCATTCCCGAATACGCCACCGTGGTTACCGGCGGGAAGAGGTCGGGGGAGAAGGGCTTCTTCTTCGAGGCGACCATCGTGGACGGCGTGCGGCAGACGGATGACATTGTGCAGAAGGAAACCTTCGGTCCGGTGCTGACGGTGCAGACCTTCAAGACCGAGGAGGAGGCGGTGGAAATGGCCAACGACGTGGACTACGCGCTGGCGTCCAGTGTCTGGACCAGCAACCATGGGACGGCGATGCGCGTCTCCCGCGACCTGGATTTTGGTGCTGTCTGGATCAACACGCACATAATGCTCACGGCGGAGATGCCGCATGGTGGGTTCAAGCAGTCCGGCTATGGCAAGGATCTGTCGATGTACGGGGTTGAGGATTACACGCGGATCAAGCATGTGATGAGTGCGCTGGACGCTTAGTTCGACGACGACGACGACGGCGGCTGGGTTGGGTTCGCCACCGGCTCCGTTTGCCGGCGCTTAGCGTTCGCCGCTTCCCAAGCCTCGCAAGCTCGGCTCGGGACCGGCGCGGCTCACTTAACCTCCCGGCGCGGATGCGCGCCTACACAAACGGAGCCGGCGGCTTTGAGCGGAAGTCACCTTAGTTTTGGGCTCCGTGCCCGCAAATATCAACTGGAATTAGAAAGGGAAGAAGAGATGGCAGATATTCAGTACCGTTTGGAGCAGAAGCGGGAGATCCTGGGGGAGTTCCCTGGGCCGAAGTCCGTTGCGCTGGCGGAGCGGCGGAAGGCTGTGGTGGCGAGCGGTGTTGCCTCGAGCGTTCCGGTTTACGTGGCCGACGCCGACGGTGGCATCATCACCGACGTGGACGGCAACTCCTTCATTGATCTGGGCGCGGGCATTGCGGTAACCAGCGTCGGAGCCTCCGATCCCGCCGTCGTCGAAGCCGTCCAGGAGCAGGTGCAGCACTTCACCCACACCTGTTTCATGGTCACCCCCTACGAGGGCTACATCGCGGTTGCCGAGGAGCTGGCCAAGCTGACCCCTGGCGATCACGAGAAGCGCTCGGTGCTCTTCAATTCCGGCGCCGAGGCCGTGGAGAACGCGGTGAAGGTGGCTCGCCTGGCCACCGGTCGCGATGCCATTGTGGCCTTTGACCACGCGTACCACGGCCGCACCAACCTGACCATGGCGCTGACCGCGAAGAACATGCCGTACAAGGACAAGTTCGGCCCGTTCGC
>DASYGM010000043.1:0-9288 GCA_035999715.1 Micrococcaceae bacterium
CGACGGTCGCAACGGGCGCTGCGGCAAATTCGGGACCGAAGTCCTTGAGGTCGGCCGCGTGGGGGACCGGGACGTCATAGTGATCAGCGAAAGGCTGACCCGCGGGTCCGGGGAACACTTCGAAATGCCCATTGCCCTGACCCCGGACAATCCGGTCCCGACGGATAGCCTGAAGAAGGCGCTCTCCGGGCTCGCAGTCACGGTCGGCGCAGCATTGCCGTCCCTGCCCAAGCACCCGGCACTGGACCTGCTCCGGCGGCGCCCGCCCAGGCTGGCCAGCCTGCCGTCCCTGCCAGCGGTGGCGGACGGCCCGGAGGGTTACATCCGTGCCATCACCGCTGCGGTGGCGGATCTGGACCATTCCTACCTGGCCGTGCAGGGGCCGCCCGGAACAGGCAAGACCCATGTCGGCTCGCATGTCATCGCGGCGCTGGTCGCGCGTGGCTGGAAGGTCGGAGTGGTAGGCCAGTCGCACGCAGTTGTGGAGAACATGCTCTGCTCGGCGGTCCTCAAGGCCGGCGTCCCGGCTGGGCGGGTGGCTAAGAAACTGAATGCGGACGGTCCCGGATCCGCCGGGGGAAGCGCACCGGCGGCCGGTGCGCCCTGGACCGGGAAGAGCGACGACGACGTTACCGCCCTCCTGGCCTCCCCCGGCGGTTGCCTGATTGGTGGCACGGCCTGGACCATGACAGGTTCACGGGTCCCCGCCGGTTCGCTGGACCTGCTGGTGATAGACGAAGCCGGCCAGTATTCGTTGGCCAATACCTTGGCCGTGGCCCAGGCGGCGCCCCGCCTGCTGCTGCTCGGCGACCCGCAGCAGTTGCCGCAGGTGACCCAGGGCAAACACCCCGAGCCGGTGGACGAGTCTGCACTTGGCTGGCTTTCCGACGGATTCCACACCCTGCCGGCGGAGCTTGGCTACTTCCTTGCAGCGTCCTGGCGGATGCACCCGCAGCTGTGCCGGCCCGTGTCCCAGCTCTCCTACGACGGCCGGCTGGAATCCGCGCCCGCCGCGTCGATGCGTCGGCTGGAGGGAACCGCGGCCGGGGTAGATATCGCCTACGTGGACCACTCCGGCAACTCCACATCATCGCCCGAGGAGGCCGCCGAGGTGGTCCGTCAGGTGCGCGCGCACCTGGGCCTGGAGTGGCTGGACCCTGGGTTGGATCGAAAGGCAGCGTCCGGCCCTAGTGAGCGCACCAGTCCCCGGCCCCTGAATCAGGAGGACATCCTGGTGGTGGCCGCCTACAACGCCCAGGTCCAGCTGATCCGGGCCGAACTGGAGCACGCGGGCCTGGTTTCCGTGCGGGTGGGCACGGTGGACAAGTTCCAGGGCCAGGAGGCGCCGGTGGTGATCGTGTCGATGGCCGCCTCCGCCGCCGGTGAGGTGCCCCGCGGGATGGAATTCCTGCTCTCCCGCAACCGGATCAACGTTGCAGTCTCCCGCGGACAGTGGCGGGCCGTCGTCGTCCGCTCCCCCGAACTGACCAACTACCTGCCGGCCCATCCGGGGGGCCTGGAGCAGCTGGGCGGCTTCATTGCCCTCTGCGAGCGCTGATAGCGTGCACGTTCAAGCCGGGATGGAACAGGGTTAGCCATGGAACACGTTCACCCCGGGGCGCCGGCAGGCCCGGTTAACTAAGAAAGGCCCCCGGTAACCGGGGGCCTTCTCTGCGTGCGCGAGGGGGGATTTGAACCCCCACGCCCTTTCGGACACTGGCACCTGAAGCCAGCGCGTCTGCCGTTCCGCCACTCGCGCGCAAACCCTTCTTTCAGCTCTCCTCCGCGGATTCGAAGCTGTAAGAACAGCGAGATCCAGCATAACGGACAATCCGTCCAAACACCTAAACGCCCGTCCGTTCCGGCAGTCGCGGTGTGCAGTTGAGGCGGCAGATAATCCCCCTTTGCCCGCGTTTTAGCGTCATTATCTGCCGTCTCAACGGGGGATTCGGAGCCCTTCGAAGCCCCGCAGCCCCCGAGGCGCCTGCCAACCGCCAGCAGTACCGGCAGGCCCCGCGAATCGCCGCCGCTTTGCACAGGCATTAAGGCCATTCGCAGACTCGCCCAGTAGTATCGAGGGGAGTGCGGAATCGCCGGACACCGCTGAAAGTGCAGTACGCGTCCGGCAACGACGCACTCGATGAGTACCTGCCGGATATCGAGTTCACGTTAGGAGAGGGCCGATGGGGTTACTGGACAATGTCGAGAAGGGTATTGAAAAAGCCGTACGCGGTGCCTTTTCTCGCGGCTCCAAGTCGCAGGTCCAACCGGTGGAGATCGCCAGCAGGCTGCGCCGGGAACTGGATGACAAGGCCATGACGCTGGCCGCCGGACGCACCCTGGCCCCCAATGTGTTTGAGGCGCGCCTGAGCGAGCCGGACTTCGACCGCGCGCGCAGCTGGGGCACGGCATTGGCAGAGGAATTGTGCGACGTGGTGATCAACCACGCCCGCAGCCAGGGCTACGTCCTGCAGGGCCCGGTCCGGGTCTCCTTCACCCAGGACGCCGACCTCAAGGCGGGCATCTTCGAAGTCAGCTCGCAGACCGAGCGCGCCAACGCGGCGGACCACGGCCCGTACGCCACTCATGCCCCCTCCCCGGCGCAGGAGCAATACCGGTCTTACCCGTCGCAGTCGGCCGGTCCCGCCGGGCCTGCCAATCCGCAGCCGCCGTCCAACTACCCGTCGAATGCTCCGACCGCCCCGCCACGCCAGCCGCAGGCCCCGCAGGTCACCCGGCTGCAGCCGGTGCTGGACATTGACGGCCAGCGCTACTCCCTCAACGCTCCCTCCATAGTGCTGGGCCGCTCCTCGGAGGCGGACATCCTGATCGACGACACCGGCGTCTCCCGGCGGCACCTGGAGATCCGCACCGAAAACGGCCAGTCCACCGCCGTCGACCTTGGTTCCACCAACGGCAGCTACGTCGACGGCCGCAAGGTCAGCGGCTCCGCCCCATTGAACGACGGCGCCGCCATTTCCATGGGCCGGACCAAGATCATCTTCCGCCTTATCCCCGTGAAGAACGGCGGACGCGGATGAGTGAACTGACCGTCACCGTTCTCCGCTTCGGTTTCCTGCTGCTGCTGTGGATCATGATCTTCAGCATCGTCGCGGCAATGCGGAGGGACCTGGTGATCGGCCGCAAGGCCAAGGTGGGTTCCCCCACGGCACGGGAGGCGCGCAAGCACCCGGAGCTCGTGGAGGAAGCGCCGCCGGCCCGCCAGCAGGCGCACCGCCTGGTGGTGACCGAGGGTCCGCTGGCCGGCAAGGTGATGGAGCTGGCTGGCAGCCCCATCCTGCTTGGCCGTGCCCAGGATGCCACCCTTGTGCTGGAGGATGATTACGCTTCCGGCCGGCATGCCCGCCTGTTCCCGCAGGGCAGCCGCTGGTTCATCGAGGACTTGGGCTCCACCAACGGCACCTACCTGGGCGACAACCAGCTCACCCGCGCCCTGCCCGTCGAGCTCGGCGTCCCCGTCCGGATCGGTAAGACGGTCATCGAATTGAGGCCGTAGGAATGGCTGGACCACCACTCGTGCTCCGCTATGCGGCGCGGTCGGATGTGGGGATGATCAGGGCCAAGAATGACGATTCCGCCTACGCCGGGCATTACCTGGCGGTGGTCGCGGACGGCATGGGCGGCCATGCCGGCGGCGACGTCGCCAGCGCCTCCACCGTCCTGGACCTGATCCATCTGGACCGCGACGGGTACGACGGCGACGCGGGCACTTTCCTGGCGGATGAGATCCAGACCGCCAATTCACTGCTCTCCGAACTTGTCCGCGTCAACCCCAAGCTGGCGGGCATGGGCACCACGGTTACGGCTCTGCTGCTTTCCGGGAGCAGGCTGGAAATGGCGCACATCGGCGATTCGCGCGCGTACCGGCTCAAGAACGGCGTCTTCGAGCAGATCAGCATTGACCACACCTTTGTGCAGCGGCTCATCGATGAGCACCGGCTGCGGCCGGAAGAGGCGGAGACGCACCCGCACAAGAACGTGCTGATGCGCGTCCTCGGTGATGTGGACGCCTCCCCGGAGCTGGATCTGACCACCTTCGACGCCGAGCCGGGCGAGCGCTGGCTGCTGTGCTCAGACGGCCTGAATTTTGTCCGCACCTCGGTGGTGGAAGACGTCATGCGCAGTACCCCGGACCTAGGCGCCTGCGCGGACAAACTCATTGAGCTGACCCTGGCCGCCGGGGCTCCTGACAATGTCACGGTGGTGCTCTTTGAGGTGGCTGAGGCGACGGACGACGACGTCCAGACGGCTTCGCTGCGGACAGTTCCGGTTCCCGGGGCTGCCGAGGAAGCGACCGCCCATGAGGAAACGACGACGACGGCCGCCACTCCGGCCGGCGGCACGGCTTCCAGTGCCGCTGCCGCTTCCTCCAAGACCGGCCCGGATGTGTCCGACCTGGCCGTTCCACAGCCGGACCCCACAGTCTTCGAGGGCCCAGGCGAGCCAGGGGCAGGGGCGCCGGGGGATCGGGACGGGAACCAGCAGGACTTGGGCGCCCACCTATCGGCAGCGGTGATGCGCGAGGAGCTGTCGGGCCGCCCGCATGAGCTCGTCGGCGCGGCTGTGACAGCGGTCGCCGAGGGCAAGATTCCTACCATTGCTGGGCGGCCGGCCACCCGGCGCGCCGCCATGGTGCTCACTCATAAGCCGGACTCCGCCGACTCCACGGGCACCGAAGTGGCGGACGAGGCCGACGGAATGGTTTCACTGCGCCGTCGGCGGATTCTGGCCGCCGTCATCGCCGCCGTCGTCCTGATTGCGGTAGTGCTCGGCCTGGTGCTCGGCTACGCCTGGACCCAGACCCGCTACTACGTCGGCGAATCCAATGGCCACGTCGCGGTCTATGCCGGGGTTTCCCAGTCGCTGGGTCCCATCCAGCTCTCCCATCTTTACCGGGAAACCGACATCAAGGTCGCCTCGCTGCCCGAATTCAGCCAGCAGCGAGTGCAGCAAACCGTTCCTGCCACCGGACTGGATGATGCCCAGCAGATCATCAACGACCTGCAGCTGGGCACCCAGGAGCATCCCTGCCCGCCCGCCACGGGCACGCCAACGCCGACTCCGGCAACCCCTCCGGCAACTAGTCCGGCAACACACTCGGCCAGCGCAAGTCCGTCGCCGTCGCCGTCGTCGTCCGCTTCCGCACACGCTACGGCCGGCGGAACATCCGTGCCTACCTCGTCGCCCTCGCCCTCGTCCTGTACAGGAGGTGGCCAGTGAGCCAGGCGGCAACCGTGGCTAAGCCACGCCGCACCGTTGAGCTGTTCCTGCTGATCCTGGCCTTGGGCCTGGGTATCTTCGCGAATGCGCTGGTGAACATCAACCTCAACCGCCCCTTCGACTCGGATTTCTATTCGCAGGCGGTAGTGATGGTGGTGCTGGCCCTTGCCGTCCACGTTTCCCTGCGTTTCAAGGCCAAATATGCCGATCCAGTAATACTTCCGGTCGTAGTTGCCCTCAACGGCATAGGTCTGGCGATGATCCACAGGCTGGACATCGCGACCGGCGACAATGCCGCCTCCCGGCAATGGTTGTGGACGGGGTTGGCGGTGGCAGCGGCAGTGGCGGTGCTCTGGTTCCTGCGGGGCCATCGGGTCCTGCGCCGCTTCACCTATATTTCGCTGATTGTCAGTGTGGTCCTGCTGATTCTTCCGCTGGTGCCGGGGATCAGTGCCGGCGATGTCAACGGTGCCAGCGTCTGGATCCGACTGGGTGGCAGCACCTTCCAACCCGGTGAGGTCGCCAAGATCACGCTCGCCATATTCTTCGCCGGGTATCTGTCCTCCAACCGGGACCTAATCCTGCTCGCAGGCAAGAAAGTAGGCCCGCTCCAACTGCCGCGGGCCCGGGATCTTGGCCCCATGATCGTCGCCTGGCTTGCCAGCGTGGGCGTGCTGGTATTCCAGCACGACATCGGCACCTCGGTGCTGTTCTTCGGCCTTTTCATGAGCATGATCTACGTGGCAACCAGCCGCGCCAGCTGGGTCGTCATCGGTCTGGTGCTGATGGCCGTCGGCGGTTTCTTTGCGGTCAGGATCTTCCCGCACGTCTCCGCGCGCATCGAGGTCTGGGCCAACGCCTTCAGTCCGGAGGTGATCAGCAACGGCGGCTACCAGGTGGTGCAGGGACTGTTCGGCATGGCCAACGGCGGATTGATCGGTACCGGATTGGGCAAGGGCCGCCCGGATATGGTCCCGCTGGCCAACAGCGACATGATCATCGCTTCCCTGGGCGAGGAACTGGGCATGATCGGGCTGTTTGCCGTTGTCATGCTCTATGTGCTGCTGGTTACCCGAGGTTTCCGCGCGGCACTGGGCACCCGCGATGCGTTTGGCAAACTGCTGGCCTGCGGCCTGTCCTTCGCGGTCGGCCTGCAGTGCTTCATCGTCATCGGCGGCGTCACCCGGCTGATCCCGCTGACCGGCCTGACCACGCCCTTCATGGCGGCCGGCGGTTCTTCACTGCTGGCTAACTGGATCATCGTGGCCCTGCTCCTGCTGATCTCCGACGCGGCCCGGCGGCCGATCTCCACCTCGGCAGTGGCGGACGACGCCGGCCCGGAGGACCAGGGACGCGGCGGCAGGCGGAGCAGGGACGGGGCCGGAACAACCGGCCACACAACTATCGAGGCGGTGGACACCCAGTGAACCAGGCCATCCGAAGCTCTTGGGTTGTAGCCATTGCGCTCTTTGCGCTGGTTTTCGGCTCCATCACGTACGTGCAGTTCTTTGCCGTCGATGACCTGAAGAGCAACGCCAACAACAACCGATCGCTGATCCAGGAATTCTGTAATGACCGCGGGTCCATTCTGGTTGGCGGCCAGGCGATAGCACAGTCGGTCCCCACCAACGACACCTGCAAGTTCCAGCGCCAGTATGTGCAGCCGGAACTCTACGCCGGGCTGACCGGTTTCTTCACCCAGTTCTCCGGTGCCTCCGGGATCGAAGCAGCCGAGGGTCCGCAACTCTCCGGCACCTCCCCGGATGCGTTCTACGACAAGGTGATGCAGACCCTCTCCGGTTCCCAGCCCAACGGCCGCTCGGTGGAACTGACCATCGATCCGAAAATCCAGCAGATGGCCTACGACATGATCCCGGACGGAGAGCCGGGCTCCATCGTGGTGATGAACCCGAAGACCGGGGCCATCATCGCCATGGTCTCCAAGCCCTCTTACGACACGAATCTGCTGGCCGGCCACGACCGCGACCAGGTCCAGGCCAATTTCAACCAGCTGGTCAACATCCCCGGCATCGACATGTACGGCTCCAAGGCCTACAAGGGGCTGTATGCGCCCGGATCGGTGTTCAAACTGGTGGACACGGCAGCGGCATTGGCGTCGGGCAAATACAATAAGGACAGCGTCCTGCAGAACCCCCCCACCCTCAGCTTCCCGGGAACCGATGTGCTCTTGCCCAACTACGCCGGCGGCGGCTGCGGAGCGCGGGCACAGGCCGACTTTGCCTTCGTGTTGGAACAGTCCTGCAACACTCCGTTTGCCCAGATCGCGCTGGACCTGGGCCAGGATGCCATCACCCAGCAGGCCAAAATGTTCGGCTTCAATGATGGCGGCCTGAAGATTCCCGACGACGTCACGGCCAGCCAGTTTCCCGGCAGCAAGGGGAGTCTGGGCCCAGCAGAGCTGGCGCGCAGCGCCATCGGCCAGCAGGACGTGAAGGCCACCCCGCTACAGATCGCGATGATGACGGCGGCCATTGCCAATGGTGGGCAGCAGATGAAGCCGAACCTGATCAAGGATATCCGTACGCCGGACCTGAAACCGGTGGAGGAACTCCAGCCGGAGGTCCTGCGCCAGTCCACCACCTCGGACATCGCCGCACAGATCACCCAATGGATGACCGACGTCGTGAACATCGGCATTGCGCATGCGGCGGCGGTGCCAGGTGTGCAGGTGGCGGGCAAGACCGGAACGGCCGAGGGCAACACGGCCGACCCGAACAGTAAGAATAATGCGTGGTTCACCGGGTTTGCCCCGGCGAATGATCCCCAGGTGGTGGTCTCGATCGTTATGCCCAACGTGGACATCGCCACCGGCGCCAAACTGACCAGTCCCAATGCAAGCAAACTTTTCAAGGCGGTGTTGAATAAGTGAGGCCTACTTCGGGTATCACCTTAGGCGGCAGATACAAGCTCACTTCACGCATCGCCATCGGTGGCATGGGTGAAGTGTGGCGGGCCCAGGACCAGGTCCTCGGCCGCATCGTCGCCGTCAAGATCCTCAAGGAGGAGTACACCGGGGATCCCGGCTTCCTTGAGCGGTTCCGGGCCGAGGCCCGCCACACCGCACTGCTGAACCACGTGGGGATCGCCAACGTCTTCGACTACGGCGAGGAGGAAGGCTCCGCCTACCTGGTGATGGAACTGGTGCCGGGGGAGCCGCTCTCCAGCATCATCGAGCGCGAGCACGTGCTCTCCCCGGACAGGACGCTGTCCATTATCGCCCAGACCGCCCGGGCGCTCTCCGTGGCCCACGCCCAGGGACTGGTGCACCGCGACGTCAAGCCTGGAAACCTGCTCATCACCCCCGAGGGCCGCGTTAAGGTCACCGACTTCGGCATTGCCCGGCTGGCTGACCAGGTCCCGCTGACGCAGACCGGCCAGGTGATGGGCACCGCCCAGTATCTGGCCCCGGAGCAGGCCACCGGGCAGCTTGCCACCGGCTCCAGCGACATATATTCCCTTGGCATCATAGGTTATGAGTGCATCACCGGTCACCGCCCCTTCTCCGGCGAATCCCAGATCGCGATTGCCCTGGCCCAGGTCAACGACGCGCCCCCGCCGCTGCCGGAGACACTGCCGACGCCGGTCCGCGCGCTGCTGATGTCCATGCTGTCCAAGGATCCGGCCAACCGGCCTGCCAACGCTGATCGGCTGGCCGAGGCTGCGGACGCGATCCGCAGTGGCGACATCCGGGCCGCGCATGCCGCGGTTCCGGGCATGCTGCTCTTCGAGGCCGCCACTGGCCCCATCACTGCGCCCGTGGACGTCCAGGCCACCGCTGCCACCTCCGTCGTCGGAGCCCTGCCATACGAGAGCTCCGCACCGGCTACCTCCGCGCTCCCATCGCTCTCCCGCTCCGAATCCCTTGCCGCCGAGCGCAGCTGGATCGAAGAGGACGAAGAGGAAGAGCCGCCGGCGGAACCTCCGGCCAAACGGAGGCGTAGCCCGTGGACCTGGCCACTGATCGCGCTGATCCTGCTGCTGCTCTTCGTCATTGGCGCCATATTGCTCCAGCAGTTGGGCGTCTTC
>DASYGM010000078.1:0-6556 GCA_035999715.1 Micrococcaceae bacterium
TCCTGCCCGGTCACCGAAGTGGAGGGCAGCAGGTCCCGTCCCAGGTACACCCGGCGGGTCGCTTCGAACCGGGAGATCCGCAACCGGCCCACCAGGTAATCCTGCGTGGACCGGTACCGGGACTTCCTGCCCTCACCGGCATCCCAGCAAAACGAGGCATCCGTCTCTCCGGTGCGGGCCAGGTTCTGCACATCAATGGTGTGCGCGCCAATGACCTGACCGTACTGCAGCACCCGGGACGCCCGTTCCAGCAGGTCCGTCCGCTCCAACAGTTCAGCCTTGCCCACCAACGAAGCGTCCCGGGCAAAGACCCGGGTAAAGGACTCCAGAGCCGCGACCGCGTCGGCCAGCACGGCCGTACCCTCACAGCGGTCAAGCTCCACGGAATCCATACCAACGACGCTACCGGCGGGAAGACCAGAACATCAGAGCCAACCCCCGCCATGTGCGGCCACCAGCTAACAACCCCACCTGTGCAGGAAGAGTCACACCAGACCGGCCAGCCTCCGCGGGGCTTCGTTCGCCCGGCCTCGCGCCGGCCGCACGTCCAGCGCCCTAAAACGCTGCAGTTCCGGAACACCTGAGGCCAGCTCGGCCTCCGCCAGCAGGTGTCCCAACCGGGCCACGGCATGATCATAGTTGCGTATGCTCGCCGGGACAGCGTCGTCGTCCAGCTCAGCGCTGGGTCGGGCCAGCTCTGCTGCGCGCATGGCACTTATCACGGCCGCCGTCGCCGGTACCCTGACATCAGACATCGGCGGGTAGTCAATGACGCGGGCCAGGTCCAGCTCATATTGCTGCCAGTGCGCCAGGATACGCTCGTGCCTGGACGCCGTGGCGGCCAAGGACAGGGAAGCCACCCGCCCAACGCGCCGCTGCCGCCGTCGCACCTCCAGAACCGGACTGTACCGATACGCACCGGCCGCCGCGGTCAAAGCAACCAGGACCACCGCGGCGCCGGCCAGCGGACTGGCAACCGCCGGGATAAGCACCGCCGGAAGCAGGATGGTCAGGGCCAGGAAACTGTTCCAGAAAACGCCGTCGCTGCGCTCTCCGCTGTGCTCGCTGCGGGTGCGCAGGCTGTAGACGCCCCAGCCAGCCGCACCGGTGGCGACCAGGGCGCAAAAGGCCAGCTGCAGGAAAACCACCAGGGTTTGCATCTCACCACCTCCAGGAGGTGACCGCACAGCGCTCCGATTGGCGACGGCGGTTGGAGACGACGATGCGGCCCGGGCCTGCCTGTCCGGCTGGCCCGGGACCGCGTGCCCCCACCAATATGTGGCCCCCGTCAATCACTTACATCTCCATTGGAGTCCTTAGAGCGTGATTGGTCAATGGCACAGTTGTGTAACGGTGCCCAGAGCGGCAGCTAGGAGGTGACCGCCAGCGCGTCGATCTCCACCAGCATGACCTCATGCGGCAGGTCAACGAAGACGGTCGTGCGGCTGGGCAAGGCGCCGCTCGGTACGTTTTCCCGGATGAAATCGCCGTATGCCTCATTCATCGCGGAGAAGTCTCCGCGCTTGGTCAGGTAGACCCGGAACATCAGCACGTCCTCCACGGACGATCCGCCGGCCTCCAGGATCGCCTTGACGTTCTCCAGCGTCCGCCGGGTCTGTTCCCGTACATCGCCCTCGCCGATGTACTGGTTGCTGACCGGGTCCATCGGCCCCTGCCCGGACACCTGGAAGAAGCCGCCCTTCCTGATGCCCTGGGAAAAGACGTGCGCAGGGGCGGGGGCGTTCTCGGTCAGCACTGCTGTTTTTTCACTCATGGTTGGTCCTTTCGGGGTTGGCCCAGCCGAGGTCCTCGGAAATGGCCTCGGTTCCGGCTATCAGATCTGGCAGCAGCTTCAGCAGGTCGTCGTAGCCCAGCAGCACGACGGGCACGGAGAAGGATGCGGCCGCGATCACCCGGCCGCTGGCATCGCGGATTGGGGCAGCAATACAGTGCACAAAGGATTCGTGTTCGGCATTGTCGTGCGCCCAGCCCTGCTGTTTCACTTGTTCCAGCTCGGCCAGCAGTTGCTCCGGCGTGGACAGGGTGCTTTGTGTGAGTTTGACGTAGTCCAGGCCCTGGGCAATGCTTTCCTGACGGGCCCGCGGCATGTCCGCGAGCAGGACCTTGGCGACGGCGGCGGAATGCAGCGCGGCGGTCAGCCCGACGCGGGAGTACATCCGGACCGGGTGATGCGACTCGAACTTGTCGATGTACACCACCTCGTTGCCCTCGAAGGCTGCCAGGTGGACGGTGTGCCCGGTGCGGGCGTTGAGTTCGGCCAGATGTGGGTGGGCCACGGTCCGGATGTCCCGCTGCTCCAGCGCCTTAGAGGAGAGTTCAAAGAATTTGGAGCCAAGCCGGAAACGGTGCGCGTCGTCGCGCACCACGAAACGCTTCTCCTCCATCGCGTGCAGCAACCGCATCACGGTGGTCTTGTGCACCGCCGCGGTCGCACTGAGCTCATCGAGGGTGGCCGGCTTCTTGGCCAGTTCCGCCAGCAGGTCAAGGGCCCGCCCCAGGCTCTGGCTCATCGAGCGGCGCTCCCTAGCATGGGGGCAGAGACACGTCCGGCGGCTACCCTGATCAGCGTCCAGTCCGCATCACCGCAGGCCAGCACGGCCTGCATCACGGCCTGCTCGGGAAGCGGACCCCGGTCCCCGGTCACCGTCAGGGTGGACGCGGCGCTGAGGTGCCCGCGGCGCAGGCAGGCCTTCTGGTCCAGTCCCAGCAGCATTCCGCTCAGGTATCCGGCGGCAAAGGCGTCGCCAGCCCCGACCGGCTCCAACACCTCGACGGCGAGCGCCGGAACCTCCACGCGGCTACCTTCTTTGGGCAGGGCGACGGCGCTGACATCGGCATTCTTGATGACCAGCACATCCGGGTCCGGAAGCAACCCGCGCAACTCCGTCTCGTCCTCGGTGCCGAAGGCGGGAACGGCCTCGTCGCTTCCCACCAACACCACGTCGGCAAGGTTGGCCAGCTCCCGGAGGATGGATGGATCCTTGCCCAGCCAGAGGGCGGGACGCCAATTGACATCGAAACTGACGGTGCGGCCTGCCCGTGGAGCGCTAAGGATGCTGCGGCACAGTTCCGCACAGCCGTCGGAGAGCGCTGGGGTGATCCCGCTCAGGTGGATCAGTCCGGCGCCATCCAGCAACGCGGCCACTTCCGGGTTGTTCAGGGTGTCGGTGTTCATGGCGGAGGCGGCTGAGCCCTGCCGGTAGTAAATGACGGAACTTGGGATTTGGGCGGGCGCCTCCGGCGCGGCGGGCCGAAGTTCCGTAGCCGGAACCTTGACGTACAGACCCGTGGGTCGGACCGGATCGACCTGTACCCCGGAGATACCCACTCCATGTTCCTGGAGATCCGCCAGGATCCGGATGCCGAAGCCGTCCCGCCCGACCCGGCCGATCCAATGTGCAGGCAAACCCATTGCGGCCAGGCCCATGGCGACGTTGGACTCCGCCCCACCGATCCCAAAGAGGAGCTCGGTGGCTTCATGAAGTGGTGCGGAACGTGACGGGGTCAGCATCGCCATGGTTTCGCCAATACAGACGGCCGAGCGCATAGCACCGCACTCCCCTCCCTGCGGATCCGCAGCCAAGATTCCTAAGCAGCCAAGATTTCTAAGCCGTTCCCGCCAATCCCGGGGCAGCCACCAAGCCGCCCCTGCAAGCCTTGACGACGGAACAGGGACCATGTTAGACATATTTCTAGTAGCGTTGCAACCCGCGTTGCAAAATACGCAACGCTTGGGCGGCTCATCAGACGGGCCGGCCCGGAAATTCCAGGCACGTAAATTACAGAGCACGACGCAGGGCACACTATGGGCGCAGTAAATGCGGCGCAGAGACTCGCCGTCGGGGCCTGAGCACCGGGACCGACTGCCAGGCCGGGATAGGCCAGCATTCCGCCGAAAGGACGAACAACGTTGAAGACCCCCACCAGCGGTACGGATGGCATCATCACCCAAACCGGCGAAGCCGGAGCGGCCATCTCGGCCGAAGCCGTGGCGGCCCTGGGCGACGTAGTGCTGGACTGGCGCCACAAGGCCGCCCCCGCGACTGCCCGCGGTACGTCCGCCAGGGAATTTGTCCGCTCCGGCAAATCCTTGGCGGACCTGCAGACGCCGCTGTTGACCTTGGATGCCGGTGCCTTGCTGGAGAATGTGGAACAGTTGGCCGGCTGGTGCGAAAAGCATGGGATCCTGCTGGCTCCGCATGGCAAGACCACCATGGCGCCCCAGCTGTGGGCCGAGCAGCTCAGCCGTGGAGCGTGGGGAATAACGCTGGCCAATTTCGCCCAGCTGCGGGTGGCCAGGGCGTTCGGCGTGCGCCGGCTGATGCTGGCCAACAGCCTCACCGACCCGCATGCCATCGCCTGGGTAGCCTCCCAGTCCACGCCTGAGGCGCCGATCCTGTCCTGGGTGGATTCGGTGGCCACGGTGCAACTGCTGGAACAAACCCTGGCGGCGCCGGATCTGAAGGTCGGGACGGACCAGGAAGGTATGGACCAGCCAGCAGTGCTGGACGTCCTGGTGGAGGTAGGCGGCCTGGGTGGCCGGACCGGGGCCCGTGGCTTTGCAGCGGCCATGGCGGTGGCCCATGCGGTGGCGGCTTCGACGCATCTGCGGCTGGTGGGCGTCAGCGGCTATGAAGGATCGCTGGCCCACACGGCCGAACCCGAGGCCCTGGCCAGCGTACGGAATTTCCTGATGGAAATGAAGACGGTGCACCAGGAGCTTTTGGCCGGAAACCTCTACCCGACCGACGCGCCGGTCATGCTCACCGCCGGGGGCAGCGCCTATTTCGACACGGTGGCGGACGTGCTGGGGAAATGCATCACGGACGGAACCCCGCAAACCGGAGGACGTCGGGTTGACCTGGTCCTACGCAGCGGTGCCTATATCATCCACGACGACGGATTTTACCGGCAGATTTCGCCCTTCTCCCGGCACGGCGGCCACCCGTTCCGCCCGGGCATGCATGGCTGGGCCCGGGTCGTCTCGCAGCCCGAGCCCGGGCTGGCCATCCTGGACGCGGGCAAGCGCGATGTCCCGGTGGACGAGGGGCTGCCGATACCGCGGGCCGTCGGCCCGGGCCTGGGTGGGCCGATGCGCCCGCTGGAGGGCGCGAGCATCACCGCCGTGAACGATCAGCACTGCTTCCTGCATTTCGACCCGGCGGCAACCACCGTCCGGCTTGGCGACGTCGTCCGGCTGGGGCTGTCCCATCCCTGCACGGCGTTCGACAAATGGACGCTGATCCCGGTCCTCGCGGACACCGAGGGCGACCGTTCCGTCGTCGACCTTGTCCACACGTTCTTCTAGGGCGTCCCGGATGCCACGCTCACCCTCTGCGCCGCCGCCGGCACCGCCGCCGGCACCGGCCATCCTGATCAGCAACGCCACCGTCGTGGACGGAACGGGCGCGCCGCGCCGCAGGGCCGACGTCGTCGTCCGCCAGGGCAGAATTGCGCAGATCGCGGCAGCGGGCTCGCTGGATGCCGCCGGCAGCGGGGCCGGGCAGGGCATCGATGCCAGCTCACTCGTCCTGTGCCCCGGCTTCATTGACATGCACGCGCATTCGGATCTGCAGTTGCTGGTGAATCCGGCACATTACGCGAAGATCAGCCAGGGCGTGACCACCGAGCTGCTGGGCCAGGACGGGCTTTCCTATGCGCCGGTGGATAACGGGGTGCTGGCAGGAATGCGGGCGCAGATTGCCGGCTGGAACGACGACCCGCCGGACTTTAATTTCTCCTGGCGCACGGTAGGCGAATATCTGGACCGGCTGGATCAGGGCATCGCCCTCAACGCCGCGTATCTGGTGCCGCAAGGTACAGTGCGGGCCATGGTGGTGGGCTTCGGCCAGGACGAGGCCAGCCCCGCCCAGCTGGCGCAGATGCAGGAACTGGTGCGCCAGGGCATGGCGGAGGGCGCCGTGGGCATGTCCTCCGGGCTGACCTATACTCCCGGAATGTACGCCAGTACCGCGGAGCTGGTGGCACTGTGCCGCACCGTTGCACAGGCCGGAGGCTTCTATGCCCCGCATCAGCGCTCCTACGGCAAGGGTGCGCTGCAGGCCTACCGCGAGATGATCGAGGTGGCACGGGCCTCCGGCTGCCCGCTGCACCTGACCCACGCGACCATGAACTTCGCCCCGAACAGGGGCCGCGCCAAGGAGCTGCTGGAGCTGGTCGACCAGGCAGTGGACGACGGCGTCGACGTCACCTTGGACACCTACCCCTACCTTCCCGGGGCCACCACCCTCTCCGCCATCCTGCCCAGCTGGGCCTCCTCCGGGGGAACGGAGGCGGCGCTGGGGCGCCTGGAGGACCCGGATGCACTGGCGGCGATCCGGCAGGATGTTGAAGTCAACGGCTCGGACGGCTGCCACGGCGTGGTGGCCGACTGGGACACCATCGAAATCAGCGGAGCCCGCAACCAGGACCTGGCCGGCTGCGTCGGCAAAACGATCGCGGGGCTGGCCCTGGAATCATCGCGGGAACCCTTTGCCGTATTTGTGGACATCCTGCGGCGCGACCGGATGGCCAC